>CAYOYU010000606.1:0-1501 GCA_964408265.1 uncultured Syntrophorhabdaceae bacterium | reverse complement strand
TTCCCTTCACGAATGATAGTGGCTATTTCCACTCCACCGTCCGTTCCTATTGCTGAAACTTTCTTAGAAATAAGAAACTCAACCGCTTTCTCTGAGAATGGGACGGTTCCTCCGCCAGTCTTTAGTAAGACTATGTCGTATTCTTGCACATCAGAAAGGTCATCCACCTCGATTTGCTCTCCAGGCTTCTTTTGTGAGATATCTACGATTACCGCCTCACAAGCAAGCCTTTCCAGTGGGAAAGTTGAACCATCCCATCCGTCAGCCTTGTAATGGGCTGGCATTTCTATATGCGTGCCGATATGGTCAGCCATCGAAAGCACCTGCATCTTGTAGTATTCTCCCTTATGTTTTGGTGCGTACTCTTTGAGGTCTGGGTAGTAGCGGATGAGTTCCTCATCTCCCATGAAATAAGAATTGAGCTCGAGATACCTTGTCTCCTGCCCCGGAACCAAGGTACGCGACAAATCAACTATCCTTTTAATATTCATTTCCTACTCCTTTAAATTTTGGTTGTATCCATAGACAAATGATTTAATTTCTACGACTCAGGACTATCAGTCGTCCGCAAACTATGGCGGTTTACGAAGTAAACCCCGTTAGAAGTGGCGCCCGGCGTCGTGGGACTTCTAACGGGGCTAAAATCGGTGGCTTTCTCTAACGGGGTAAACTGTTGAGCTTGCGAACAGTCTTGGCAATAATCCTTCTTTTTAAGCCTCCCTGCCTGCGCCGCACCTGTCTGCGTGCAACGCACAGGCAGGCACATCGCGGCAGGCAGGTGCTGCAAATTGCCAACACCCGTTTCCACGAGTGCAAGCTTTGCTTACGGACCGATATGCCCCATCGCTGTCTGACAAAGCACTGTTTTCAGACCTGTATCTTTCAATGCCCCATATACTCTCTTCATCTCAGCATAGCCTGGTCTTTCTATCTTAAAATTCCTGAATTCAGGACGATAATCCAGCACACATACCTGTATCTCTGGGTTGATGGCTTTTATCTTCTCACCCATCCACTGAATCTCTTCTAAGGATATCAACTCCTTGTTGTAAGGGATTCCAATACCCAGAAAGATTGAACTATAGTTATCGTGGATGTATTTTACCGCTTTCCAGGCGGTATCCTTGTATCTTGAAGCCAGATTCCTGTCATTCACTTCCGTTATCCTGATGAAGGTTTCAATCTCCATCCCTTTCAAATCAATCCCAATGTCAGTCATTCCCGCATCTACGAGTTCATCAATGTAATCTTCGGTCAAAATAGAGCCATTGGTATCCACATGAAAACGGGCATGCTTGTCTGGATTCAGTTTCTTTAACTCCTTGATGTACTCCACTAACCATCTCCTGTTAAGTGTGCTTTCTCCACCGGAGATAGCCATTCTGTCTACTGAAGTTTTCTTTCTGGTAGCAGCCATCATCAGAGCAGCTTCCTTTGGAGTTAACGGCATACCCTTGCCACAGTAGGTTGTAGTCCAGTTTTGGCATTGCGGGCATCTAAA
>CAYOYU010000605.1:0-1507 GCA_964408265.1 uncultured Syntrophorhabdaceae bacterium | reverse complement strand
AGATAGCCACGGGCCACTATGCATCAGTAGAAAGCACAGCCGGCGGGTATTCACTGAAAAAGGGCGTGGACCGAACCAAGGATCAGACCTATTTCCTTTATCCAATATCCAAGGGTCTTCTCAGTTCAATACTCTTTCCCCTTGGGGGCTATACAAAGCAGACTGTACGGCAACAGGCATATCTTACCGGATGGCCTGTGCAGGAAAACATTGAGAGTCAGGACATCTGTTTCGTCCCAGAGGGCGACTACCGCAACTTTCTTTCCTCCCTTGTCCCCGGGAGTGAAGGGCCTATCTATCTTTCAAAGACGGGAAAACGTATCGGTACTCACCAGGGGATCCATCTTTTCACGGTTGGCCAGCGCCGTGGTCTGAACACGCCCTTCAGCGAACCACTCTATGTAATTGATATCATACCGGAAGAGAATGCCATATTTGTGGGCCTGAAGGCGGAGCTAGGCAAAACGAGGGTCCTGGCCCGTGATATCAACTTTCTCTCAGCCTCCAGATCGGGTTTGACCGGAAGGACGCGCTACAGACAGAAGGAAGAAGCCTGCTCCTACGAGACAAAAGAGAACGGAATGGAGGTGACCTTCGTCCATCCCGTCCATTCAGTGACTCCGGGCCAGTCTATTGTAATTTACTCCGGAGATGAAGTGGCCTGCGGTGGTATAATAACGGACAGTGCTCTTTGAAATTCCCTCCTGCGGCGACAAATGCTTGTTGACAAGAAGCGGCGAGCAGTATATTAATAGACAAAAAGGGAGGTGTGGATATGCCCATATATGTCATGTTAAGTACGCTTACAGACGAAGGCCGTGAGACGGTCAAGAAGAATCCGGAGCGAATCAAACAGGTGGACAAGGAGATCGAGCGGATGGGCGCAAAAGTGCTTGCCCAGTATGCAACTCTCGGCATGTACGATTTCATCAATATCGTCGAAGCCCCCAATAATGAGGCAATAGCCAGGGTCTCCATTGAGTTGGGTTCGAGGGGGACCGTTCACCTCGTGACCCTGCCCGCAATACCTATCTTCGAATTTATTGAGAAGATGGAGCGGCCCGACGAACGCAATCCTTCGAACCAGCAGCCTGTTCCCAGCGAATATGAAGGAAAGATGGTCTGATTAACAAGAAAGGGTTCAAGATGCAAAGGAAGGTAACGGAACACCTCCCGGGCCTCTTGAACCCTTATTCAATCGAATCGCCTACCAGAAGCGACCCGCTGTAAGCTAACCCATAAAATGACGGAAAATATCACGAGCGATGACGATGCGCTGAGTCGGGTTGGTGCCCTCATAAATCTGCGTCACCTTAGCGGCCCGCATCATTCTTTCCACAGGATATTCCTTTGTGTACCCACAACCACCGAGAATCTGAACGGCATCGGTTGTCACCTTCATGGCAACGTCTGCAGAGTAAAGTTTAGCCATTGCGGAAAGCTTATCCACGCCTATGGCACTCATCTTATCTCTCTCATAGACTTTCATGTCAAGGAGATGAGCTGC
>CAYOYU010000604.1:0-1509 GCA_964408265.1 uncultured Syntrophorhabdaceae bacterium | reverse complement strand
TTTCTCACAACGCGCCCAATGGACATGAAACGAGCCCGCCACAGGAAAATGACAGCGCTGGTAACCGGTGCATCGTCAGGCATCGGCAAGGCATTTGCGGAATTGCTTGCTGAAGAAGGCTTTGACCTCGTTGTCATAGCACGCCGAGAAGATCGTCTCCTCAAACTCAAGAAGGACCTTGAAACTCGCTTTGGCGTCCAGGTTCGCGTATTGCCCTCAGATCTAACTGATCCAGGAAATCCCAAGCGAATCCATGAGGAGATAACTCGGGGTGGAATTGAGATCGATTTTCTCGTCAACAGCGCGGGCTTCGCAGTGTTCGGCAGGTTTCTCGATTCGGATTGGAAAAATCAAAAGGACTTCATGCAGGTAGTTCTCACAACTCCTTTGGAAATGACCTATCTATTTGGAAAGGATATGAGGGAGCGCCGTTTGGGATGGATTATAAATATCTCCTCCGCCTCTGCCCTCTGGCACGGAGTGCCGCTGCAGGCCCTGTACCCGGGCGTAAAATCAGCTTTGGCAAAATTTACACTGGGCTTTGCGGTAGAGAACCGGGAGTTCGGTATTAACGCAACATGCAGTTGCCCGGGGTGGACACGCACCGAGATTTTCGAAAACATTGGGATTGCTGACCGAGTGGAAGCGTCCATGCCTTCTTTTGCTTTCCAAACGGCCGATGTGGTTGCGCGGGAGGCATATGATGCGTGCTTGAAGGGCAAATCTCTGATTGTCCATGGAGTATTCAGCAAAGTGTTGGTTTGCGTTAGCCGTATCCTACCCCCAGCACTGATTACCCGGTTGTTCTTCGCCCTTACCAAACGGTTTGAGCAGTGACAAGACTGCAGATGAGGTTCTTCTTGATTTCCTCGGAACAGGCTCCCTGCTCTGCATCCAGCCACGCTACCGGGGAAAGGGTATGAACGAGTCAGAATCTTAGTGCCTTCTCGCATTAACAGAGCTGATTCCGTGAGAAAGGAGAAATAATGTCCCTTCACGATTACGATGAATTCCCTCATACACCTCCTGACCCCCTGCCCGATCTTTGGAAGGAAAACTGGTATTTCGTTGGCTCGGATCCAGATCAGATTGCTGGGTTCCTACTTCATCTATCAAGGCTCCCGAAAGACAACCTGCTCGAGGTGAAATTAGCTACGTTCGCCAAGGGGCAAATTGCCTCTTGTTATCGGATGGATCAACTGCCCGAAGGTTTCGTGACAGATGGCCTTGTGTACGAACCGATCGTGCCCTTCAAAAAGAATCGGATTCGGGCTGCACTTAAGGGCCACCCCGGGCACGGACCGTTAGGCTTTGTGGCCTCGCAACCGGGTGGTGACGCCGAAGTTGGCCTGGATATTGTCTGGGAGAGCCCCTTGCCTCCGGCCGACCACGCTCGTGCTATGGAGGGATTGGTTACTGAATCCAAGCATTACGAGAGTGCGGGGCTCTGGAAAGGTACCATCAGGGCCGGAACAATGGAGGTCAAAGGCCACGGAGTGCTCGTTCGGG
>CAYOYU010000603.1:0-1511 GCA_964408265.1 uncultured Syntrophorhabdaceae bacterium | reverse complement strand
ATAATCATAGTCTCTCGTCAGCGTCGGGTTCGCCACCTTGGGACATATTTTCAGCTTCACCGTGCCGGTACGTGGAGTATAGGTCTCGGTGGTACTATCAACGCCGGTACAGGACCTCGGCAGCAGACGACCTCCCTGCGAGTTCTGGGAATAAACGAATCCTTTAATCGGCCCGGGGATGTACCATTCATAGAAAGGCTGCCAGGCATACGCAGCGCCATTCTTGTAACGAAATTCAGGAGATTCACACGATGAACCGGAATTAGTCGAGGGTTTATAGCAAAAGACTATTCCCACTTTATCGGGGATGTTGGCTCCGTCGGGCACCCTGATCTGCCACTGGAATGCCATCGCAGGGGCACTCGCCAGTAACAGCAATGATACACAGGCAATCACCATAACGACAGTTTTCATAGTCCCTCCGGATTCGTCTGTTGCGTTGTCAGCGACTATATCCAAATCTATACCACGCTGCGGTCGGGTTGGAAAGAATAGTCTATAGAGTCATTACCTCCTGAAGAGGAGGAGCCTTGGGACCTCTATGATCGTCGAGTCGGGTCCCCGCCGCGTCGTAGGCCTGATATATTCGCGCTGGGCCAGCTTAAGGGTCTCGCAGGGCGGATTTGCCGGGTCGCAACGCCGGACCATGCTCTCGGTAATAGAAAAGCAGTTGCCGCCCGTGAGTGCCTCGAGGCCGGTACAATCCCGTGTAAAATAGTAAATGTAGAGCTTGTCCGTGTTGCCTACCGTCCCGGCATAGGCGCTGGCGGTATTCTTCAACTGATCGTTGTTGACGTTCCCGATCCCCAACAGGTAGGGAACTACATTGATGGACAACCCCACGTAGGTCGCGTTGCCCGTCTCCGTGCCGAGCGTGCCCGCGAGTCCGTAAACCTCCCCGTTGTCCAGGGTCAGACCCACCGAATTCATCTGGTAGGTGGTGTCCTGGGTGTCGCCGAGACAGTTCATGCCGATCTTCGAGCAGTCCGGTCCCACAAGGTCAAGGAAGGACCCCTGCATGTCGATGAGCTTCGTTGTCCCCCGATCGGAACAATCGGCAATGGCACAGGGCTGTCCCCAGGCGGCGTTGACGGCCGCTACAAGGTTGACCAGATCGGGCCTGAGCGCGGCTTCGGTGAGGGCAGTCCTCGTTTCGAGGGTCACCGGCCCGTAAGGCTGAACCGGACGCGTCTGCCGCGTGTCCCTGACCCGAAGGACAACGAGGGGCAGATCTTTCCTCCAGGTGCTCGACGGGCCCCCGGGGATCCCCCCATCCTGGGGCATTGCGTAGCGCATGAGCCAGATGAGTTCGTCGGCCTGTTCGTCAAGCCCTGTCTTCACCGTGGTGAGGTCGCCTGCCACGGAGGGGATGGCCTCTGTGAAGATCGCTGAACCTTCCACCGCCACTCTGCTGAGAGAACCTCTGACGGCGGTGTCCATGAACCTGTCGGGGGTGTTGATAAAGTAGCGCTTCGTGCTGAACGAGGCGCCGGACTGCTGCTGGACGACAA
>CAYOYU010000602.1:0-1520 GCA_964408265.1 uncultured Syntrophorhabdaceae bacterium | reverse complement strand
GGCGGATCGAATATCCAGTTTGCGCTCAGCCCGGAAAACGGCAGGATGGTTGTCATAGAGATGAACCCGAGGGTTTCGAGGTCATCGGCGCTTGCGAGCAAGGCAACCGGGTTTCCTATAGCCAAGATTGCTGCCAAGCTTGCGGTCGGGCTTACGCTTGACGAAATCCCGAATGATATAACGAGGGAAACTCCGGCGTCGTTTGAACCTGCAATTGATTATGTCGTGACAAAGGTCCCGAGATTTGCCTTTGAAAAGTTTCCTGACGCGGATCCGACACTTACTACTCAGATGAAGTCTGTCGGTGAGGTGATGTCCATAGGAAGGACATTCAAGGAGTCTTTCCAGAAGGCATTGAGAAGCCTTGAGTCGGGCAGTTACGGATTAGAAGAGATGAACGTAAGCCCTTCAGACCTCAAATCAAAGCTGAAGATCCCGAATGCGGAAAGGCTCTGGTATATTGCCCATGCTATGAGAAACGGGATGTCTGTTGAGGAGATATATGCGCTCACATGGATTGACCCCTGGTTTCTTAATAATATGAAACAGATTCTGGATTTTGAGAAGAAAATTCAAGATTCAGGATTCAAGATTCAAGAAGAAAATAACCTTCGAACTTCCGGGTTGCCAGACTTCCTGACTATTTTAAGAAAAGCCAAGGAATTCGGTTTTTCCGACAGGAGGATTGCTGAACTTACCGGCAGGAAAGAAGACGAGATAAGAAGATTGAGAAATGAAATTGGATTAAATCCTGTATTCAAGATGGTTGATACATGCGCGGCGGAATTCGCGGCATACACACCCTACATGTATTCGACGTATGAGAAACCGTTTTATAGAGCAGCAGAGCAGCAGAGCAGCAGAGCAGAAGAAAATACTACTGCGCTACAGCGCTACAGCGCTACAACTGAGTCTGAGGCCAATCCGACAGACCGCAAAAAGGTCATCATTCTCGGCTCCGGTCCAAACAGGATAGGCCAGGGAATCGAATTCGATTACTGCTGCGTCCATGCTGTACTCGCGTTGAAGGAACTCGGATACGAGACGATAATGATCAACTGTAATCCTGAGACAGTGAGCACTGATTACGATACTGCAGACAGGCTTTATTTCGAGCCACTGACCATTGAAGATGTGTTAGGCATAATTTCTGTGGAAAAACCTGAAGGTGTCATTGTCCAGTTCGGCGGCCAGACCCCGTTAAAGCTTGCGGTGCCGCTTGAAAGGGAGGGCGTAAAGATTCTCGGCAAGGTTCAAGGAGCTTCTCCATAAGCTGGATCTGAAGCAGGCGGAGAGCGATACCGCGATGTCTCCGGAGGATGCCACCGTCATAGCCGGGAAGATCGGCTACCCCGTGATGGTCAGGCCATCCTATGTGCTCGGCGGGCGTGCAATGGAAATAGTGTATGACGAAAATTCACTTCTTGATTATATGAGGAGGGCTGTAAAGGCGTCGCCCGAGCACCCTGTCCTGGTAGATAAATATCTCGAAGGTGCGGTTGAGGTTGATGTTGATGCGA
>CAYOYU010000601.1:0-1520 GCA_964408265.1 uncultured Syntrophorhabdaceae bacterium | reverse complement strand
CTGAGTATGTGGTCCCGTACCGAGGCAGGCGGATCAATAAGATGAACGACTCGGGTTGGAAAAGCGCTCGCAAAAGAGCGGGGCTACCTCAGGTGAGGGTGCACGATCTGAAACACACCTTCGGGCGAAGGCTCCGTGCCGCCGGGGTATCCTTCGAGGACAGACAAGACCTCTTGGGCCACAGATCTGGGAAGATCACGACCCATTATTCCGCTCCCGAGTTGTTAAGTAAATAAGATTAGGTATGATTTCTGGTCGGGGCGACTGGATTTGAACCAGCGACCACCTGAACCCCATTCAAATGATGGGTAAATACAACTAATTATATCCAGATCTTATCAAGACACCCGATTGCAAAAAACCAGTACAATTCACAACGGTCCATCACGGATGGACACAAAATGGACACAGGGGGAATTCATAATCCTCCATCTACGTGTTTGCCAAGGCAACCGCATTTTTACGGCCTAAAGAACGGCGGCGTGACAGGACGTGATCCCCGTCAATCATATCAACGACATGCATCGATACTTCAGTCATTTCAAGCCTCGATGACACTTGTCAGTCCGTCTCGATCCCTCTCGGTTTGCCAGAACCACGAACAAAATACGAAGGAGATTCTTGGCCCGACTGCCCGTAAAGATCTCCTCCTCTTCCATTAGGCCATTGGGTTTACGCGCCCCAAAGGCGCGCGACAGTCGCTCGTGCCACTAAGATTATCCAGAAGATCATGGAGAATTCGGTGCGACTTTCCGTTCCTCTCCAGCTGCAGCTAAGTTGATGTTCCGAAAGCTCTGCCGTCTGACAGCACTTCACTGATATTTCCATGGAATAAAGGCTATAAACTACGGTTTTCAGGTGTAGCTCCTATACTGAGGATTGTCGTCTCTCATCCAATCACGTCACCGCTCCACCCGTTGATTACTGACCTGCTCCCATGCCGTGAGTAGCAAAATCGACGATGAAAGCCATGATTTCATCAAACGTGTATTTCGCGTCGATCATCATCCTCATGGACATTATTTCTATGATTCCTGTCAGGGCATAAGCCAAGAGATCCGGGTCTATACGTCGATAGACCCCCATGTCGATCCCTTTCTGGATATCCCTCATGAGAGGCCGGGTCAGATCATGATAGGCTTTCTTAATCTTTTCTTGAGGCCAGCGGTCCTCGCCGGCCATCTCAGCACGTAATTGATGGAGTATCTCATTGTACCTCGAATAGCGCTCGTAGAATACCCTTCCGCGCACCTCCATTCTTTTGACTATGTCCTGCTCGCTCCTTATCGCCCCTGTCGCGTCCCCGAGGATGCTGCGGATGACATCGTCAACCACTTCGACAAAGAGGTCGCTCTTATTCTTGAAGTAGATGTAGAACGTGCCGGTGGAAATGCCGATTGAATCGGTGATGTCCCGCACCTTTGTCCGGTGGTAGCCTTTTTGAGAAAAGACCTCTATGGCAGCCTTGACTATCCTTTCCCGTTTGCGGTCTTTCGCCTTGGTGGTGTTTGCTACGTCCT
>CAYOYU010000600.1:0-1531 GCA_964408265.1 uncultured Syntrophorhabdaceae bacterium | reverse complement strand
TCAGATGGGTCCATTTCTCGTCGGTGGGTGGGTCCACTTCAAGTCGGTGATAGCATTTGACCATCCTGAAGCACCCCAGGGTAGTACGGAGAAGGAATCACACCACCCGACGACCTCGGTTTGCCCGACTCTGTAACCATTCGCGGTTCAGCTTTCATTGAGAAAGAGGTCTTTTCTCTCATCAATCGTTATCGATACCCGGCGCAGGAAGCAGGCGGGTTTGCCGAAAGGGCCCGATATTCTGCTGATACTGAGAAGGGCGATATGAGTCAATCTTTATAACGGCTTTATTATACAGAATGGATCGAAAGATATGACAGGTTTTCTCCTCTCTTGGGCATTGAAAAATCAAACACGGTACGAGAAATTCATAACTTCCGTTTTATCTGTCAGATTTTCCTTGACAGCCGTTAGATTTGCGTAATATACTTTTGGCCATGATATCTATTTTGGTATTGAGTTCTATCTCCCATTAAGACTCTTCAGACATTTCTAAGACCCCTTGAGGCGTATGCCGCTTAAGGGGGGCGTTTCTTACGTCCTGATTTGAGAACAGAACGTGGAAGAGTCCTTACAACAATGAGGACCCAGGAGGATTTGCAATGAAGACGACGGGGATGATTCTCAGCCTTTTTGCTTTTCTTCTTCTGCCCCTCTCCTTCGCCAATGCGCTTCCGATTCCCATCAATCTTAATGATTTCTACGCAGATCCCACGGTAGCCATAGCACCGGATGGAAGCTCGGCCACCATGTACGAGGATTCCTTTTTCATCACTGTCTTGCTTTCAAACGACCCCTTCTTTGGGGATCCAGGAATACCTGTACCTTCAAACCTTGTATCCCTCAATTTCGACTATTCTTTCATGGAAGGTGTCGGCAACGATGATGACTTTTACGCTAAGGTTTTCAATGGGGACACCGGGGATATCTTGGCGGATTTCCTCGTTGAGGACTCCCTTTCAGGCACTGTGAGCTGGAGTCTTTCCGGGATCGACCCGGCAATAACCCTCTTGGGGCTGGAGTTCCAGCTCAATGCTTATGACCTGCTGACAGACTCTGTTGCCCAGGTCAGCAATGTCTCTCTGGATGCCGCAGCCGCGCCAATTCCAGAGCCAACGACGGCGGCGCTGCTGGGTAGTGGGTTGTTGATGTTGCTTGGCTTCAGGAAGCGTTTCTGAAGAGATCGTCGCAAGACTGAGCTTCATTTGCTTCTAATCCGAACCAGCCAATCCTGAATTTGCCTCCTTGAATATTCCATCATTGGCTCCAGATGAACTAGGTAACTGTTAATGGAGCTGGAACGAAGAGCCGGGCTGCCGAAGAGGTACTCTTGCCTTGTGGCAGTCCGGCTTTTTTCTCGTTTTGCTTCCACCTACACTCGTTTCCGGTAGAGGAATCAGGGAGGGGCTATGACTTCCGAAAGACTGATTTCCCAGCTATTTAAATCGATTTCTGTCATTTCGTTGCTCCTGTGTTTCGCATGGGCACACTCTCCGCTGGCATTTGCCGCCACCACCGATGTGACCGACAA
>CAYOYU010000599.1:0-1532 GCA_964408265.1 uncultured Syntrophorhabdaceae bacterium | reverse complement strand
AGAAGGAATCACACCACCCGACGACCTCGGTTTGCCCGACTCTGTAACCATTCGCAGAAGCACGGTGACCGATTCGGACAGAACCAAGGCCTCCAACGATTTCCACTTGCCTTCCCGGTCATAGTGTCATAAGATGATACTATGAGACTGAGCGGCACGCATCGCAGGACCCTTCGGGCCATATTCCAAGACCCCGTCCGCTCGAGCATTCCATGGGCGGATGTTGAGAAGTTGCTCCTTGCACTCGGTGCCGAACTGAGCGAGGGCAGGGGCTCACGGGTGCGCATTTACTTGAACAACGTCCGTGCGGTATTCCATCGCCCACATCCCCAAAAGGAAACGGACAAAGGCGCGGTGAAGTCGATGCGGCGGTTTTTGACAGAAGCAGGCTTTGGACCAGAGGAGTAAGGCTATGCTGAAACACAAAGGCTATACGGGGCACGTCGAGTTTGATGATGAGACGGGCACCTTCCACGGAGAGGTGCTGGACCTACGGGATGTGATTACGTTCCAGGGGAAAAGCGTTAAGGAAATTGAACAGGCCTTTCGCGACTCCATTGATGACTATTTGGAGTTCTGCAAGGCACGGGGCGAAGAGCCTGACAAACCCTTCTCTGGTCGGCTGATGCTTCGACTGCCGCCACACTTGCATAGGAAAGCTTATGTGACTGCCAGGCGGGAGGGCAAGAGTCTGAATCAATGGATTGCGGAGAAGTTGGAAAAGACCAGGTAGAGGAATGGAAATAGAAGAGGAAGAATTCGGGTAGAAAAAAGGGCGGCAGAACCGTCTCTCTGGGTTCAAACCGCCCAACGATGATTCGAAATGGCGTCCCCAACCGGATTCGAACCGGTGTTGCCGCCGTGAAAGGGCGGAATGACACGAAGTCCGAATCTATAATGAAATCACCTAAATATCTGGCCGAGAAAGAAAACTCAGACGTTTGCAAGGCGCAACGCAAGTATCGTTCTCACCCCAAAACGCATCTATTCGCACGCCAATGGCTACCGTTGGTTACCGGATTTTCCATCCTAATCAGGGCTCGTTATGACCCAGGATCCTCGTATATCAGCTGCTCATGGTACTGTTCGTCACAGAATTCTTCACAAGCTTCTTCCCGATTCGAAAGCAGGGCTCGGAGCTGAAGAATCTCCAAGTTCAACCCCTCAGCCCGAGCGAGTTTGAGATAATAATCCTCTCCGTCAGATCTGATGTATGCCCTCACAAAGTAGACTTTCGGCCCCTGGGAGGTATCCAGCTCCAGGATGACCGGACCGGAGGCGAAGGGATTATCGATTGTCCTGTAGCCGTAGACTTCATATCCGCTCGCGGGGTTCTCGGATAGTTTCTTGATTGCTGCTTCGATGGGATCTTCATGGTTGGTAGAGGGTGTCCTTAAATCAGATAGGCAACCTATCGAGCACAAGAAGACGCCAAGAAAAAGCAAGCGAGATCCGATCTTCACGTCATTGATCTCTCAGTAATCCCGGCATGTACAGGTTGGGCTGTATGTGCCATCACAACACCGGACCAT
>CAYOYU010000598.1:514-1534 GCA_964408265.1 uncultured Syntrophorhabdaceae bacterium | reverse complement strand
ACCAGATAGCGATGAACTGCCGGCACTGCATCCGTTGTCGGGAAATAGCCCTTGTCCGAATCATAATCAGAGGCGAGGCAGAGGACATCAAAGGGTGATTCGAAGAGAGATTCAAGCCTTTTCTGAAGGGAAGGGGAGGGCCGAAGTTCTTCATTCACATCCTCCTTCTTAATTTTTAATACGACACAGAGGACCGCTGATTCGGGGAAGAAACTCCTTAATTCATCTGCCCCTTCGAGAGACGCATCATCCAGCTCGATCTCGATGAGGTCAAAGGAGCGATCTTTTATCACTTCAGGCCATTTTTTCAAGCCATCAGGCTTAACCCTGATGATCGGAAGCGTTCAAACGCCGCGAGCCGGAGTGTGAGCCGGGTTCCCATGGTATGGGCTGCTTCAAGCATCGCCTCCAGCAATTCCGTTCCCCCGTCCACAGGCAGGACATCGAGAAGGATCGGGGTTTTGAGTGTAATGAGGCGAGGGGCAGGAGTCTCAATCTTCTCTTGATTGAAGGCAAGAAATTAGGGCCGCCGGCCCAACTGAATCGCAATGGCATCGGCTGAACTTTCGTAAAGGAGGTTCTGGGCAGGCCCGACGATGTGGAAGTGACCGAAACGAATGGAGTCATTACCAGAGCCGCGATGGGGATCTCCCTGGCCTGTTCCTGAAACAGGGATCTTCCCGGTAGTTGCTTCGAGGTCGATATGGGTGATGACCTCGCTGTCCCAGTAGGGGTCATCCAGTCGGAGATAGTCGGGATGCAGTTCAACAGAGGTAGCCGATCGTCTGTTTGCAATCTGGGGACATCGTTCCAGGCAGGCCCCACAGCCGCGGCAGAGCGCCTCATCAGCGATCACGACGCAACGGGGATCTTGATCATCCCGCTTCCGGACGCTGTACATGCAAGCATCAACGCAGGTCCCGCAATGGAGGCAATGTTCTTCATCGATCAGGACACGGTATCTGGGAAAGGTCTGCCGCTGTTCAACCCTTTCCGGCGGGAAGCAAGATCAGCCGTCGC
>CAYOYU010000598.1:0-504 GCA_964408265.1 uncultured Syntrophorhabdaceae bacterium | reverse complement strand
TCCGGTGGCATGGTAAACCGGACATCGGGCCACACAATTTCCACACTGAGCGCAGGAGAGGACATCATTGGAAATTCCTTCAAGCCCCTGGGAAGTAACCGGCAATTGCTGTCGAAGGGCCTTCTCCGGAATGATGGAAAAGAGCTTGAAGAGGAGCCACTGCATAGCAGTAAGTTCGAGATTAAAGATGTCTGAGTGGAAGATCATTTTCTGGAGAGGCCCAAGTCTGCCAGAAACAGTAAAAAACTTCCCCGTATTGAGGATTCTTTGAGTATCCACTTTTTTCTTATATCGAATCAGTTCTTTGATGTCTCCCTTTGAATAGAGGTCTCGGAGGAAGGACGTGTTCCATATCCCAAGACCATAGGGTTTCCCATGGTAAAATTGAATGGCCAACCTCACCATCATCGGAACGAGCATGAGGTCTATGTAGAAGATGGCCTTCCGTCGGTCACAGGTAATCATGGCAAGAAATAGGACCTGATCTTTATTGATGAGATGGGA
>CAYOYU010000597.1:0-1536 GCA_964408265.1 uncultured Syntrophorhabdaceae bacterium | reverse complement strand
TTCCCAAGGATTGCGTGCGATGACTGGGAGTTCCTTGCCCCCCTCCTCAGCGCTGCCTTTAATTCCGCCCAGAATGATGTAGGTCTCCCCCGATTTCTGAATCGAGGGATCTCCTCCAGATCGCAGGCCCCATTCTCCTATGCTCTTACTCAGCCCCCGGATGCCGTATGAATCCGGTTGCAACAGGGACACGGGAGAAGGAATGTTTGATTCAATCCTTTGACCGGCACCTTTGCTTCCGTTTTCAGGAGGGACGGTGGGCTGTTGTCTTTCCCATTCCCTCCAACCCCCCATCCAACTCTGAGTTTTAGCCTGAACAGGCTCGGCTGGAGGCGTCGTTGCGGAACCTGCATCTGCCCTCATCAATCGGAGCCATTCCAACTCTGTGGGCAGCCGCTCGCCATAGAACTGAGCATAGGCGGAAGCTCCGTATCCGGTCACCCGCAGTACGGGCCGAGAAGCGAAAACCTCATCCTTGAGAGAGAATCTTCCCTCCTGGAAGATTATCGGCTCGTATCCTTTCATCACTTCCCCCAGCATTAGCAGTATGTTGGCGCCGCGGCGCACTGTTCCCTGTTCCACGTGGAGTTCCTTGAGAATCTGGTTCAAGAATCCGACATAATCCTTATTGGTTACCGGGGCCTCCATCATATAAAAAGGGGGGATTTTGACTACCTGTCCGGCTTTCGCACCAAAGCTCTCCGGGAGGGTTACCTCGACCTCAGGAATAAGGTGAAGGATGCAATCACCATCCGGCCCTTTCATAGTCAGTGGCCTGTGTCCTCCCGAAGTAACTGCCGCGGGGACCCCTTCTGAGCGACCTGAAACCGACTTTGGGATGGTTCTGCTAACCACTGACTGAGGCGGTGTCGGTTGCTCGTTGACCATATTAAGACGGTAATAGAGGTAAAAACCCACGGAGCCATCAATCACAAGTAAAACTGCCAAGGCAATCATTGCCTTACGGTAAAGCGTCCACCGTCTGGGTGCTGGTCCTTCGGCTAGGACCTCGAACTCGCCTGAGTGCGCCAGGACGGCCTCAACCGCCTCTTTGACCTCTTTCACCGCGGCAATTCGCTCGGCATTGTCTTCTATTGAGGCTTTTTCAGCAAGCACATCAAGTCTGTTCATCAGATCAGTTCGGGGGCTCGGCAAGCACAGCTCAATTGCCTCCTTGAACTCTTTCACCGAAGGGGTCCGCTGGGTTACGTCTTCGGCTGTGGCTTTCTGAATGAGACGATCGATCTGTTTCAGCAGATCAGACTGGGGGGTCGGCAAACAGACGCCTCTCAGGGGACAGGCTGTCTCTCTCCTCATTTTGCCTACTATGGCTTCGTAGAGAATCTTGCCCAGGGCATAGACATCTCCACGGGCATCCGTCTCCCCCAATTCCATGAATTGCTCAGGCGCCATATACTTGATGGTGCCTTCGACATGATGGCTTCTGGTCAGGGGCTTCCAGTGGAATCCCCCGGCTATCCCGAAGTCTGTGATCTTGGGAACAGGGCCTTCCAGAAGCACATTTTCCGGTTTGAT
>CAYOYU010000596.1:1223-1538 GCA_964408265.1 uncultured Syntrophorhabdaceae bacterium | reverse complement strand
AAGTGCAATGGTTGCCGTTCATGTGGGATAATCTGCTCTTTCTTTCACGCTACACCGAAATACAGCAGCAATAATCCGGCAAGGTCTCGTATTCGGGTGATTCGTCACCCAATACAAGACCTATGGGTTCCGGTATTCGCGGGTGAGTATGCTGCAGCCGAATGCATGGGCAGAGACAAATATGTGATTGACGGAAAGGAATACGACGAGTGCGGCTTCTGCAGGACTTCCTGCCCGTCCAGGGATGCTTTCAAAGAACCCGATTCCGGTCTCCCTCTCAAATGCGATATGTGTGAAGATGATCCGGCACAAGAA
>CAYOYU010000596.1:0-1213 GCA_964408265.1 uncultured Syntrophorhabdaceae bacterium | reverse complement strand
TACGAAGAAAGGGAAGAGGAAGTAGAAGAAGAAGAGAAGCTGGGGGACGTGGAAGCAGGATTGGAATCAATGATAGACAAATACGGATTGCAGAAGGTAATAGACACCGTTGTCCGAATGTCACAGAAGGGCTAAGATATTAAAGAGAAAGAAGAGGATTAAGAAAGACAGTGGAGACTGTAGCCCCCTACAAAGAGATCATAGATGTCATAAAGGCGAGCGGTGGAGAAGCCTTCAAAAGGTGCTTTCAATGCGGATTATGCGATACTGCTTCGGATTCGTAGATTTCAGGATTCGCGAGAAAAGTCCTCAAGCAACCGAGCTATAATCTCTCGAGCCGGGCCTTCATGGGATGCAGGTACCCACAAAGAGGCCCAGCCCTTCCTGACAACATAGATCCCATTATACGCCGTGTCCGAGTATTCCTTGACCCAGAAAGGAATTCCAGCGTTTCTCAGGGCTTCGCTTATCTGGTCGGCTTGGAATCGGTTCTCAACTATGTGAATTTTCACTAAGTGTTCGTCAATTTGATCTGGCATACAACCCTCGCAGAAATAGATTTTCAGTTTGAAGTATAGATTATTTTATAAACCGCCTCAATAAATTGTCTTTACATTCATAACGCTCATCGATCAAAGAACACTTTCTTACCATGTCTCAATACAGTGTTGTACGTTGTATCCATCTATAGTATCATTAGATGATACATAGAGTGTCGCATGTCTTGCTTTTATCGGTTGGCCTAAAAAAGTGCAAATAAAATTGATAATTTTTTGGGTAGCCTATTGTTTTTTTGGATAAGATGGTATATATTTTAGCAAATTTATTGTAACAGGGTGGTTAAATTTAAACAAATCACTTCGGAAAGGGTATGAAAGGAGAGAAAGATGCGTATCAAAGGTTTGATGGTAGCTTTGTTTGTGGTGGTACCTGTCCTGTTGGTTTTTGGTTGTGCACATGGCCCGTATCCCTTGCCAGAATTTGAGCAAGCGGATCAGGCGATCAAAGCAGCGGAACAGGTTCCCCCCGACCAGAAAGATCCGGCGGAGACTGAACAGGCCAAGGCAATGGTGAAGGAAGCTTATGAGCTATATAATGCTTGCAGAACTGATGAAGCGAGAGCGCGCCTCAATGAGGCTATTGAGCTTGCCAATAAGAGGAAACCAGCGCCCGTAGCAGAGCCTGCACCGCCGGCCCCTGCTGCCAGACGACG
>CAYOYU010000595.1:1090-1542 GCA_964408265.1 uncultured Syntrophorhabdaceae bacterium | reverse complement strand
TTTCTTTGAGGTCTCCCTTACCGAAGAGATCCGGGTAACGGTGCATGTGACAACTACGGGTGAACCCATTGGGGTGAAGAGGGATGGCGGCATCCTTCAGCACGGTGTCAGGGAAATCGAGATCCAGTGCCTTCCTGACAGGGTTCCGGGGCACGTCGAAGTGGATGTCGCCGGCCTCGAAACCGGAAAGTCGATACACGTAGGGGACCTGCTCCTTGGCGAGGGGATAGAGGTTCTCACCGATGCCGGGGAGCTTATCGCAACCGTGGGCGCGCCGATAGTTGAAGAAAAGGTCGAGGCGGTTGCGGCGGCCCCTGAGGTTGCAGAGCCTGAAGTGATCAAGAAGGGCAAGAAGGACGAAGCGGCCAGCGAGACGCCTGCTAAGAAGAAATAAGCCCGGTGCCGGCGTCAGTCGACTCCCCGGAAGATTCAGCTTCGCGCGTTGTCTGTAT
>CAYOYU010000595.1:0-1080 GCA_964408265.1 uncultured Syntrophorhabdaceae bacterium | reverse complement strand
GCGATCAAGAAGGGCAAGAAGGAAGAGGAAGCAGCAGGAGCGAAGGCTTAATTGTGGGTTATTGTCGGGCTTGGGAATCCTGGAAGAAGGTACGCGAAGACGAGACACAATATCGGTTTCGTGGTTGCGGATAACCTTGCGGAGAGATACGGAATAGAGCTGAGAACAAAAGAGTTATACGCGGCAGGGAAGGGCTCCATGGAGGGGAATAAGATTGTCCTCGTGGAGCCTTTGACATTTATGAACAGGAGCGGCCTTGCGGTGAGGGATGTGATGAAGCGGCATGGTGTGGAAGCCGGGAACCTCATCGTGATCCATGACGACATCGATACGGAAACAGGGAAACTGAAGATCAGGAAAAAAGGCTCTTCGGGCGGACATAAAGGGATAGAATCCATAATCCAGGAGACCGGAACGTCGGAGTTCATCAGAGTGAAGATCGGCATCGACAGGGAAGAAGGTGTTCTCGTTGAAGACTATGTCCTCGGTAAATTCAGGAAGGAAGAGATCCCGCTCATTAAGGATGCCATAGCCGGCGCTGCAGATGCCGTTGATATGATACTGAGGGACGGCGTAGATAAAGCCATGAACACGTTCAATTGATTAAAACCCGTACTCCTTCCATCGGGAATCCACGAGTCTCCTGATCTCTTCCGACATGAAGAGCTCCTGCGGCCAGTTGCGCATCATGCCCTCTTCCCTGGTTTTCCTTGTGGCGTCAACACCCATTTTCGATCCGTATCGGGGCCAGTTTGCCGCATGGTCCAGGTCATCAAGAGGTCCTTCTGCAATGACCACATCCCGTTTCCAGTCCACATTGTTCAGCACACGCCAGGCAGCATAGGAGATATTCTGTACATTCACATCCTCGTCCAGGATGATCAGAAGCTTCGCAAACATCATCTGGCCTTTGCCCCACAAGCCATGGATGATCTTCTTCGCATGTCCGGGGTAGCTCTTTTTTATCGAGACCAGCGCGGCATTATGGAACACGCCCTCCATGGGGAGATTGATGTCCCTTATTTCCGGAAAGTCCAGTCTCATAAGGGGAAGGAAAATCCTCTCTGTAGACTTGCCCAT
>CAYOYU010000594.1:995-1553 GCA_964408265.1 uncultured Syntrophorhabdaceae bacterium | reverse complement strand
TTCTGTTTCGAGAGAGGGAGGAGTGTGTCATACGGATAGCGCCCTTGTGGGTACTGTGGCAGGATCTCCGGGTCACAGTTATGCCATTGCCGCTGACAAGAGCGGCAGGCAGGAGGTCTTCAAGGTCGGGGAGTCGGTCTTCGGCGCCGGGAAACTGAAAAAGGTAGAAAAAGACAGAATTCTCATCAATGACAGCGGGAGGGAGATAAAGATCCCCATTACGGATATGCTTACCATAAAGGAGATCAACCCCCAGGAGTCCGGCCTGGCGGCGTCTGATTTTGCGAAGAGCGCAGGGAAAGGGACCTTTATTGTGGATCAGAAAAAAGTCCTCTATGCCCTGGAGAACCCCAACCAGCTCATGACGGACGCGAGACTGCAGCCGAACATCACCAACGGCAAACAGGAGGGCTTTATCCTCCGAGAAGTGAGAAGCGGCGGTATCTATCAGAGCCTGGGACTGCAGAACGGTGATGTTCTTTTGAGGATTAACGATTATAATATCTCAAACCCCGAGAACGCGCTCCAGGCCTTTACCGCGTTGCGGGGAATGGACAG
>CAYOYU010000594.1:0-985 GCA_964408265.1 uncultured Syntrophorhabdaceae bacterium | reverse complement strand
GAGCGGATCAAGGATGACCATGACCTATCAGATCAGATAAAAAGGAGCAAGAATACAAGAGGGTGAAATGAGAAATCTCAGAACAGTTTTCGCAGGTATCGCTTTGCTGTTGTCCGTGTTAATTGTCTCTTCCGCATCCCCTGAGACGAAGAAGGCCGAAAAGGTCACCTTCAACTTTGTGGATGTGGACCTCCCCACCATCACAAAATTTATCAGTGATATCACAAAAAAGAATTTCATCTTTGATGAGAGGGTGAAGGGGAAGATCACCATTATCGCCCCCTCGAAATTGAGCATTGACGAGGCCTATAATCTCTTCACTTCCGTGCTTGAGCTGAAGGGGTTTACCGTTGTCCCTTCGGGCGTGGATGCCTACAAGATCATCCCTTCCTCTCAGGCGAAGCAGCGGGGTATTGCCATATCCAGGGACAAGCAGCCGGTGAGCGAGAGTTACATCGCACGGCTTATAACGCTGAAGAACATCTCGTCCGAGGATGCTCTGAAGTTCATACAGCCCATGGTATCGAAGGATGGATTTGCATCTGCCTTCGGCCCAGGGAATCTCCTTCTGGTGATCGACTCAGGGCTCAATCTCAAAAAAATTCTTTCTATTGTGGACAGCATCGACCAGCCCTCCATGAGAGAGGGGCCTGAAATCGTCTTCCTCAAGCATTCCAGCGCCGATACGGTGGCAAAGATGCTCAATGAGGGGATGAGCCGGAGGCTCAGGGGAACCCCCCAGCCCGTTGCCGTGGATGAAACAAGGGCGGTGGCAGACCAGCGGCTGAACGCCGTCGTTCTCTTCGGGGACAAGGGAGCAAGGGAATCCATGAAGTCCCTCATCTTCCTTGTGGACACACCGTCTCCGGAGGCCCTGGCAAGGGTAAATGTCTATTTTCTCGAAAACGCCGACGCAACCGACCTGCTGAAGGTCCTTGAAGGCTTCATCAAAGGGTCAAAGCCCCAGCAGGCGGCACAGGGGGCT
>CAYOYU010000593.1:0-1554 GCA_964408265.1 uncultured Syntrophorhabdaceae bacterium | reverse complement strand
TTCCACGAGGGTCTCTCCTTTCCAAAACGTTGCCAGGCTGCCAGGTAACCATCCCCTTCTGTTACATCTACGGGGCCAAAGACGAATGCCATCGTTGCCCGCTGGTGGAAATTTGTCAAGGCATAGAAGAAGAGGAAGAGAGTATGTGGAGCGGGTTGTATCGTCTTATCCAGGCGTACGGATGGGCAGGCGACTTCCTGCCGCCTGAACCTCTCAAGCAGTACGTTCAAAAATTTTTAGAAACACTCAAGAGTCTGCGACAAGCATCCCGTGGACCCCGCACCTCTCGAAGCACGGGCACAAACCCCGCATGTTGATTATCCCTTGCTTACAATGCCGCGGCCCCCTTTATCCGGAGCGCAGGTGAAGGGAAGTTCTCTTTCGCTGCAGGGACTGCGGCGCAACATTTACCGTGGCGCAGATTGTTCGTTCCTCTTCCGAGGATCTGACGGAAATACTGGCACGGGTGCGCATAGACCGTATCTAAGGAACGTATCATGGCCCATCGGTTAGAAGTAGCCTTGGACCGGCGCCTTTATGATGCTGAAGGGGAGGCCCTGCGAAAAAAGGCCCGCACCTACTTCGGCCTGGACATTGCTGAAATCAGGACTATCCACGTACTGACCATTGACGCCGATTTAACCCCGGACCAGCTTGAATTCATTCAAACCGAAATATTCACCAACCCGGTGACCCAGGTCTCTTCATACAGGCCCCTGGCTCAGGAGTTCGGCTGGGCCTTATGGGTGGGATACCGGCCCGGCGTCAGGGATAATGCGGGGGCAACCGCCGCCGAGGCCATAGAGGATCTCCTCAAAAGACCGTTCAAACCAGGGGAAGCCATATATACTTCCAGGCTCTATCTGCTCAAGGCTCCTGGCCTCGCTCGGACTCAGGCTGAACAAGTGGCGAAAGAACTCCTGGCCAACGAAATCGTTCAGCGATGGAAGGTGATTTCTCAGAAAGAATGGGATCCGGACACCGGAATCGGTCTGGAAATGCCCAAGGTGCTCCTCGAACATGTTCCTAATGTGCAGCAAATACCCATAGGAAGCGACGAAGAACTCCAGATAATCAGCCAGGAGCGCAATCTCTTTCTGAATCCCCATGACATTCCCGCCATTCGCTCCTACTTCATGGACCCTAAGGTGCTCGATCAGCGCCGGAAAGTAGGGCTGTCTGCACCCACGGATGTAGAACTTGAGTACATCTCTCAGGCCCGCAGCGACCACTGCAACCACAATACCTTCAAGGGATTGTTTCGCTATATTGATTCCTCTACCGGCGAACGTCACCGTGTGGACAACCTGTTTAAGACCTGCATCGAAGAACCCACCCTCAAGATCCAGGAGGGCAAACCCTGGGTTGTGTCCGTACTGTGGGACAATGCCGGTGTGGCCAGATTGGACGACAACCACTATTATGTAATCACTGGAGAGACCCACAACAGCCCCTCCAACATGGAAGCCTACGGCGGCGCCTTGACCGGCATTGTAGGCGTGTATCGTGATCCCATGGGAACGGGAAAAGGGGCAAAGTTGATCGCCGGTACCT
>CAYOYU010000592.1:0-1556 GCA_964408265.1 uncultured Syntrophorhabdaceae bacterium | reverse complement strand
TCCTCAGTTCCCACCGCGCCCACCGGGTCTTTGATCGGCCAATGGAGGCGTTTTATTTGGGGAGGAGTCCATGGGCACGACTCTTCTGCATTCGAGCATAGTGTTATCACAATATCCATCGTCCGGAGAAGTTCTGGATCGATCTCTTTGGACTGCTGACCGGAGATATCTATGCCGATCTCTTTCATCACGGCAATGGCCCCCGGATGGACCCGTGAGGCCATGAGTCCGGCGCTGTGAACTTCGAAGAGCCCTTTGCCGTACTCCCTCAGGAACCCTTCGGCCATCTGGCTTCTGCATGAGTTGCCCGTGCATAAAAACATTACCGTGAGCATCTTACCTCTCGCAGCATCTTTCATTATCCTGAAGGGACACCACTTTTCCTTTAATGTTCTTACCCTGCAGGAACGCTGCAAGTCTTCTGCTGTCCTCTGATGCGGATTCTTTCGATATTTTCTCCAAGACCGACAAAAGCAGGAATCTCCTGAAAAAGTCAGAATCGTCGAGGCTGTAGTGGATCCATCTGCCCTGTTTCCTGTCCCTGATCAGGCCGGCTTCTTTCAGCACGCCGAGGTGGAAGGACACCTTCGGCTGGATCATCTCAAGCGCGGCGACGATGTCACATACGCAGAGTTCACCCCGATCTAGGAGCTTTAATATCCTGAGCCTCGTTTCTTCAGAAAGGGCCTTGAAGACGGCAAGCAAATCCTTCATGGTTTTCAAGCCTCCGCTTTAATGAGTTCTTTGACCTTTTCGAGCGTGGGCAACGGCTTGCCTGAATGCTTCAGTTTGCCATTGACCACAAGGCCAGGCGTGGACATGGTGTACTTCATTATCTCCTGAATGTCTGACACCTTTTCAGTCTTTGCCTCGAGCCCCAGTTCTCTTGCGGCTGTCTTCACCAATTCCTCCATTTTGTGGCAGTTTGCACATCCCGGACCTAACACTTTAATTTCCATTCTCAAAACCTCCTATAAAATTGCGTTAAACAGATACCCCACGGCTATTATTGTCACCGTCATTATTCCCACAAATACGGCAAGGAGCTGTTTTTTCAGAACTTTTCTGAGGATTATCATCTCAGGCAGCGACAGGGCAGTTACTGCCATCATGAAGGCAAGCACCGTCCCTGTGCTCAGACCCTTCTCCATAAGCGCATAAACAATAGGTATGACACCGGCGGCACTCGCATAGAGGGGAACGCCCAATGCCACAGCCACCGGCACCGCGAAAGGATTCCGGGGCCCCGCATAACTGACAAGGAAATCCTGAGGCACATAGCCATGGATGAAACCCCCGATGCCTATGGCGATGACGACAAACAGCCACACCCTTCTCAAGATGTCAACCGTACTCAGCTTCGCATACTGGAGCCTTTCCACGAGGGACCGTTTCAAGACCTCCTGACCTCCGCCTGAACGGAATTTATAGACATACTCCTCTACCCATCTCTCTAGTTTGAGCTTTCCGATAATGAATCCTCCCATAATAGCCACTACGAGGCCTGTTCCAATATAAATGGTGCCGTCAGATCCGATGGCAGGTGAAGAGATTGA
>CAYOYU010000591.1:0-1566 GCA_964408265.1 uncultured Syntrophorhabdaceae bacterium | reverse complement strand
CTCTGTCGTCTGGTTTTACGTCGTCAGTCATCCGTCATCTGGAATTTGTCGTCTGGCGTCAGTCGTCCGTCTTCTGGCTTTTGGGGTCTGTCATTCCCGAACGCTCTTATCGGGAATCCATCGTAGGGCCGTCATTCCCGAACTTTTCTGTCGGGAATCCATTTTCATCTTGGTTTTTACATACTGGGCCACTCCCGCAATCGTTCACACCGGCCAACATTATGACCTGAACATGTCAGACGCATTCTTTGGAAAGTTCCTCCGTTGTGGGACGTCAGCACGGCTGATATGGTGGTTCAGTGCGGAGAACCTGTGCTTCCTTTCTCCTTGACGACTGTCGGACTAAAGGTGTATCGTGGGTCACCAAACTAAAGTTAGGGGTAACGAGCAAGCTACCTTATAGCCTTGGAGTCTGACATGTCCCCGCGCAAATTAGTGAGTTTTGACTGGGCCGTGAAGAGGCTTCTTCGGAGCAAGGCAAATTTCGCCGTGCTCGAGGGATTTCTCTCCGAGTTGCTCAAGGACGATATTGTGATCCTGGACGTGCTTGAGAGCGAGAGCAACAAGGACACGCGAGAACAGCATCTGACGCGAGTCGACCTGCTGGTGAAAAACAACGTCGGCGCCCTGGTGATCATCGAGGTTCAGGCAGACCGGCAGGACGACTACCTCCAGCGGATCCTCTTCGGCGCATCCAAGTGCGTGGTTGAGCATCTGCCCGCAGGCGTCGACTACGGAAAGATCAAAAAGGTGATATCGGTGAGTGTGGTCTATTTTGATCTGGGGAGCGGGCAAGACTACGTTTACCATGGCGTGACCAATTTTCGAGGCATCCACTTTCATGATGAGCTCAAACTCGACGAGGAGCAGCGACGCGCCTACGGCGTGGAGACTCCGTCCGGACTCTACCCGGAATACTATCTGCTGAAGGTAAACAATTTCAACGACGTCGCCAGAGACGGTCTGGATCAGTGGATCTATTTTCTCAAGAACGAATCGATCAGGCCGGAGTTCGATGCCCGTGGGCTCGCCCAAGCGCAGGAGACCCTGGACGTGCTCAAGCTGGACGATCAGGAACGGCGGGAGTATGAGCGGTGGCAACTCGAACTCCACCAAAGAGCCAGCATGGTGCAATCCCACTACGGACGAGGCTACCGCGAAGGGGAAGAGCAAGGAATAGAGAAAGGAATAGAGAAAGGAATTGAGCAAGGAATTGGGCAAGGAATTGAGAAAGGCCGAGCCGAACTTATCCGCAGCATGCTGAAAAACCGAATGTCCGTGGAGCAGATATCTCAGGTCACCGGGCTCACTGCCGAGGAGATTCTCTATCTCGGCAAAAAATCATCCACCTAATACTGCAACGTGCCTTTCCCTTCTCCCCTCAGCAGAGGCGAAGGGGCACAAACCCGGGGAGAGGGTTCCTCCTATATTTCCTCGCCCCCGGAGGGGAGATGGTAAGGGTGAGGGGGGTAAGACGGCAAGATTCAATCCTTGAGCAACCTTTAATAGTGCTTGACGATATATGTGATGACGTTCGTATCTTGCATCTTGTGTGGCACACACAAA
>CAYOYU010000590.1:1034-1573 GCA_964408265.1 uncultured Syntrophorhabdaceae bacterium | reverse complement strand
GAATCCGGAAGACAAGTTCGAATTAGTATTTAAGAATCTGCTGGAGGCACTATTTGTTGAGAGGATGGACCAGAACGAAGAACTATTCGCGCGGTTCATGAATGACACGGCTTTTCAGAAGGTCGTTACTACTTGGCTTGCATCCGAAGCATATAAAAGAATGCGCGGTGAGGGCGGATGGTGGAGCCAGATTTCCCACACATAGCCGAAGGACCGGAAAGGAGATTTTATGGTCGAGGAGAAGCCAAAACTATTTTCTTCCATCGATGTTATGAAGAAAGAGCGTCTAAGGATCCTGGAACGCCGCAAACATGCAGGCTTCAAAAAAGTGGGTAACCCAGAGCGTGACGCAGTGGGGCTTGCACTCTCTGGCGGGGGTATTCGTTCCGCCACTTTCAACCTGGGCATCCTCCAAGCTCTTGAACGCGTCAGGTTGCTCCGGTGCATCGATTATCTATCCACGGTTAGTGGAGGTGGTTACATAGGATCGTCTCTTACTTGGTTCATGTCTCGGCTCAAGAGTATTGTTTTTCCGTTTG
>CAYOYU010000590.1:0-1012 GCA_964408265.1 uncultured Syntrophorhabdaceae bacterium | reverse complement strand
CAATAGGCTACTGGCACGATTCCGAGCCCGCGGCAGTTACTTGACTCCCGGCGATGGTCTTACATGGTGGGCGCTAATCGCTGCGATTCTCACAGGTATCATCGTGAACCTCATCGTTGTGATTCCCATCTTTTTATTCATCATCTGGATTCTTGGTATGGGGCTGCCGGTGATGCCGAGCTTCATAAACTGGTTGATAGGAGGCGTGCCTTATGCAAAAAGCGAAGGACCGACTTGGTTCACTGCACTACTTCTCTTGGGGATGTTTGCCGTTCTCGTCTCGCTGGCCGCAGGTGTCACGTATTCACTGACGACACGCTTTACCGCCTTACGAAGTTGTTGTGTCCAAAGGTGGACGAACAAGGTGATGGGCAGGATGCTCATGTACGGTGTTATGGGAGTCGTCGTCGGCACGATACCGATCGTTACAATGATGCTTCAGATCCATCTTTCTGGATGGATTCACAGCGCCATGTCGTTCATATCCCTGTCAGGTATTCTTTCAATCTGGGGAGGTCTCACTGGTAGAAAACACGGCAACGAGGCCAAGGGTATCCGCTCCTTTCTACTTTCTGTTGGTCTCAGCCTTCTTATGTACGGTATCTTTCTGTGGCTCTACTACATTACCTACCGGTACAACTTGGGCTCTTATGTGTACCTCATAGCTCTTGGCAGTTCCTTGATCATCGCTTGTTTTGCCGATATAAATCACGTATCAATGCATAGGTTCTACCGCAACCGACTTATGGAAACCTATCTGCCCGTGCGGGTTCGAGATGGCCAGGACATGGAAGAAAACGTACCCATTATGGATGAGTGCGTAACCCCGTCCGCTCCAGCTAGCGAAAAGGATGCTGATCTCTGTTTCTTACACACCATCTCTCAAACAGCGGCTCCCTATCACCTCATCAATACCAATATCCAGACTGTGGGATCGTGCCTTCCCAAGCTTAAAGCGAGGGGCGGCGACAGCTTTATTTTCTCTCCTCTCTTCTGCGGTTCCGATTGCACA
>CAYOYU010000589.1:0-1575 GCA_964408265.1 uncultured Syntrophorhabdaceae bacterium | reverse complement strand
ACATGGCGTTTGGCGAACGAGGTATGCGCAAGGAGGACCGGAGATGGCAACACCAATGTCCGACATAGCCTCGACGGTCAATCAGATTTTCACTTTTGTGCGTCGTGAGGCGCAAAGCATGGAGATCGGGGAAGTAGAGCGGCATCTGCTTTCTCTGGTTATGGCGGTTGGGCGGGCTGCTCTTGAGGAGTTCGTTGCCTTGAAGGGCCCTGGATATTCGGGCAAGGAAATCGTTGATGGACAGGGAAACCGATGCCCGTATGTTCGTGATAGGATCTGTGCCTACAGGTCCATTTTTGGAAGTATCTCCATTGTCAGGGCGTACTATCATCATACCGGATCACCGGGACTGTTTCCCTTGGATGGTAAGTTGAACCTTCCCGAAAGGGGCTATTCCTATTTGGTTCAGGAATTTTCTTCCCGGCTGGCGATCACGATGAGTTACGAGGATGCTCAAGAGATCCTCAACTCCTTCTTTCCCGTGAAGATACCGATTCGCTCTTTGGAGAACATTGTGGGAGACCTTCCCGGTGAGGTTGATCAATTCTACGAGAAGCCCACACCGCCGGATATTGATGCGCAGGCTGTGATTACCGTTGCAACGGTCGACAAGAAAGGCGTCGTTATTCGTAAGCCCAGCACAGGCGAAGCCGATCTCGGGTCCGTTCCGGTCAATCCCGACAAGCCTGGAAAAAAGAAGATGGCAACCGTGATGTCAACCTATGTGACTCGGCGTCATGTCCGAACGGCCGAGGACATTGTCATCGAGGTAGAGGACCAGGAGAGGTCCGATTCCAAGCCCAAACCTCAGAACAAGATTACATGGGGCAGTCTCATCGACGGTCCGGAAAAGACGGTGGGCCGCTTGAAAAAGGCCGTGGATCAGCGATTGCCCAAGGGTAACGAATTGGTCTGTCTCCTGGACGGAGAGCGTTCTCTCTGGGCACTGGTCTACGCATATTTCCCCTCAGCCTTTTTCGTGCTGGACATCTTTCACGTCCTGGAACACCTGGGCAAAGCTGCGCTTTGCTTCTATGACGAGGGTTGTCCTCAAGCCAGGGAATTCGTGACCGAACGGTTGAGGATGCTTCTCCATGGAAAAGCGGGCAGAATGATAGGAGGGCTGAAACAGATGCTCTCCAAACACGAACTCTCGGGCAGCAAAAAGCATTGCTTGGAACAAGTCATCGGTTATCTCGAACGCAACCGAAAGCACATGCGATACGAAGTCTGTCTGGCACGTGGCTACCCCATCGGCAGTGGGGTCATCGAAGGGGCATGCCGGAATCTGATCAACGACAGATTGGAACTCACCGGGATGAGCTGGACGATCCAGGGAGCCGAGAGTGTGATGCGTTTACGGGCCGTACACATCAATAAAAACTGGGACGACTTCTGGACATACAGGCGTCAGCGGGAAAGAGAGCGACTCTACCGAATCGAGGATTCAAGCTCCTCGGATATCCGGAACCAGGAACTCCAGCGTGCCGCATGACTCCTGACACAAAGTAGCGGCACCCCTCAAAAACACGCCCGAATCGCCGGGGGGACATACATTTAGAGCCGTCGGCCAAT
>CAYOYU010000588.1:0-1580 GCA_964408265.1 uncultured Syntrophorhabdaceae bacterium | reverse complement strand
AATTTCTCAATGCCCGGCCAGATGATCAACTCCTGAAGAGGATGGTTATCCATAAGGGCATCAATCAATCCCCGCTTGCTGTTGATCCCCAGCACCTTGTGCACGGACTGATTCCTTAGGTCGCAGTCCACCAGCAGTACCGTGTGGTTGAACTCTTTGGCAAAAGTGAGAGCCAGATTTACGGCGGTAAGAGTCTTGCCTTCATCGGGCAGAGCGCTCGTGATCATGATGGTATTCCAACCGTTAGGACGGATGCGTTGCATGATCTGGGTACGCAACATCTTGTAGGATTCAATTTCAAAGGAATCAGAAAAAACACTCAGGCAACGGTTGTCAGCCAATGTTGTCTGGTTAAGCTCATGAGAGCGGGATTGGCGATACACCGGGGAGAGCCGCCCTGCCTTATCTTCCGTTGCAGCGACCGGCGGGGGGTCTTTCCTGAGCGGGACCTCTTGCCTGACGGGTCCACCTTGCTGGATCGGGGTCTCTTGTCTTATTGCAGTCTCTTGCCCGAGAGGGGCTTCCGGCATGCCCGGGCTCTTTTGCTTGCTTGGGATCCCTTGCCTGTTTCAGCTCTCTTGCCGCCCTTTCAATTCTTGCCAGGTTATTACCCCGGGCTCATCACCGCGCTCCAGCTTTGCCTTATCAAGTGCTTTCCTGAGTTTTTCCATTCTTTATCTCACCTGCTCCCTTCATTACGAGAGCTTTGAATTTCTCCTGAACCTGTAAAAACGTCATTCCGGCGAAAGCCGGAATCTAGCAATTCCGAAACGTTCTGGACCCCGGCCTGCGCCGGGGTGACAACGAGGATGGATTTTCTATTCATGATCAATGGATCCTACTTCAATCCCGATGATAATTCTATCTAACTTTATTAAATACCCATTCGTCTTGTGAGTCTCGCCCAAAAGACATCCAGATCCATAATGAAATAATTAAAGATGACAACGCCGGCGACAAGGAGCAGGGCCACGGAAACGGCGATAATTATTCGCTTTCTTTTCAGCGCAGTAAGGTCCTTGGCGATGATAATATCCGGAATGCTGGCCAAAACCGCAAAACCCGTTGCCTTGATGAGGGCTTCCGCATTCCGCACCGAATGGTCGGAAAACTCCATGAACGAGGCGGTCCCCACGCCGGATCCGATCCCGAGGATCAAGCCGATCAGCAGGATAGCGAGACGATTCTGCTTGACCGGTTTCTCGGGCAGCTGGGCCGGACTGATCAACGTGAAACGCTGTCCCATCTGTCCCTTTTCGAGGCCCGAGGCCACCTTGGCTTCCATAAATTTCTTCATGAGATCGTCATATTTGGCCTGAGTGTTGTTTCGTTCGACCAACAGATTCTTATACCCCTCCTCTACCCTGGGGGAATTTTCCAGCCTTTGACTATACTCTTTTTTCTTATTAAGGAGGTCGGCAATTTGTCGCTTTACAGACTCAATTTCCGATTTGGTGCTGGCTAACTGAGCGGTAAGGCTGACGTAAATGGGGTTGTTGGGCGGTTGATTATCTGCTGTCAGGCGGCCTTCCGCACTGAGCCGTCTTTCCATTTCAGCTATTTCCGCTTTTAACTTGATC
>CAYOYU010000587.1:0-1588 GCA_964408265.1 uncultured Syntrophorhabdaceae bacterium | reverse complement strand
TGCCAGAAAAGGACCTCAAACAGATTCTTGAGACAGCGAAGGAATCTCACGACGAAGTGGTGTACGCGGTGAGAGACGGGAAAGTGGACGTGGGGACCGTGAGAAACAACCTGCTTGAAGCCTTGCAACGTGAGGGCAAGATCAATATGCAGGAGTTTCGGGTCCTTAATGAGATGAAGCATGAGAATTTCTCGGATGTAGTCAGCACGCCCCTCTATCCCGATTGGCCCGTTGCAGCGCTCAAGAATACCCCTCCCGAGCTTGCAGCCAAGATGAAGCAGGCGTTACTGTCCATCCCCAGAGGTGCCCCGGTTCTGCAGCAAGCGCGGCGGATTGACGTCTTTGTAGATGCGCTCGACTATGGACCAATAGAAGAGTTGTGCAGATTCCTGCGAGTGCCTCCGTTCAGGGCCTTCAAGTAGTGACCAAGTGAGACGAATGTGGTATTGATTCCGGTAGATCATGCGCCAGAGGCAGTTTTGACGCTAGGATTGAGCCATGACCATTCAGGACGTAGTCAAAGAAAAGCGGGAAAAGATCCTGGGGCTGGCGGCACAACACGGAGCATCGAACGTGCGGATCTTCGGTTCTGTCGCCAGGGGAGAGGAAGGGCCGGGCAGTGATGTGGATTTCTTGGTCTTCCTGGAGGCTGGAACCACGCTGATCCGGCATGCCGCTTTAACGAGGAAACTGCGCAGGTTGCTAGGTCGCAAGGTCCACGTTGTCAGCGAAAGAGCGCTCAAAGACAAGATTAAACAGCGCGTTATGGAAGAGGCTGTCCCCTTATGAGAGGAGACCCTGACCGTTTGGCGGACATACTGGACGCCATTGACAAAATCGAGGAGTACGCCTCTAAGGGCCGTGAAACATATTTCAGCGATGAACTCATCCAGGCGTGGATGTTCAACCACATTCAAATAATTGGTGAGGCTGCTGCCAATCTGTCACGGGAAATACGCCGACAGTATCGTCACGTTCCGTGGGTCGATATCATTGCCATGCGTAACATCATGGTTCACCAATACTTCGGCATCGATCTGCAAGAGGTGTGGGACACTATAGTCATCGATTTGCCTGTTCTGAAGAATCAAGTCAGAGAAATTCTCAAGCGCGCCAATCCCGAATGAAGCTTAAGAAAAAAGGCAAGAAAGTCGGTGTCGGCAAAGATAATGCCAACAGCCGAAGTGGAAGCTCTCGTTCCGATCCGCAGCCCAAGTCAAAAGCAGGCGGATCGTTTGCAAGGGACTTGGCTATCGGGCTGCTGATTTGTGTGTCCTTCTTCGCTCTTGTGGAAATGGGCCTTCGAATCGCCGGGGTCCCTGCTCGTGATTTCTCGGAAGACCCGTTTGTAGGTTTCTCGGGGATTCAGCCGTTGTATTCGGTCAAGGACGGCATCGCGTCCACAACGCCGTCCAAACTCAGGTATTTCAACGAAGCTTCATTCAAAGTTCAGAAGCCGCCAAGCACGGTGAGGATGTTCTGTTTCGGGGGTTCCACCACGTACGGGCACCCATTTGACGGCAGGACGTCGTTTTCGCGATGGCTTCAGGACCTGTTGAAGGCATCGTGTCCCGAACATGAGTTCGAG
>CAYOYU010000586.1:0-1591 GCA_964408265.1 uncultured Syntrophorhabdaceae bacterium | reverse complement strand
AAACCCTACTGCTGGGATTGCCACTTTATCAAAGAGGAGGGGCAGATATGAGCATTGATAGAAGAAAATTTCTGAAACTGGCAGGGCTTGCGGGTGTCGGTCTCGGCCTTTCCTCCGCTGATCTTGTGTTTAAGGGGAATGCTGCTGCCTCATCATCGCATTCAAAGGCCATGGCAAAGGAGAGATTGGCCCTGGTCATTGATATGAGAAAGTTCAGGACAGAAGAGGATTACAAAAGGGTGATTGACGCTTGCCACAGCATCCATAACGTCCCTACCTTGATCGCTGAAAAGAATGATCCCAAGAACGAGGTGAAATGGATATGGAAAGACAGCTATGAACATACCTTCCCTGACCAGCAGGATGAATTTCATCCTGAGGCGATAAAGGAGAAGGGCTTCCTCCTTCTCTGTAACCATTGTGACAACCCTCCGTGCGTAAGGGTATGCCCGACAAAGGCGACATTCAAAAGAGAGGACGGAATCGTCATGCAGGATCCTCACCGCTGCATAGGGTGCAGGTTCTGTATGGCAGGGTGTCCTTACGGTTCAAGGAGCTTTAACTGGGTTGATCCGAGGCCTTACCTGGAAAAGACGGATCCGGCCTATCCAACAAGAACCATGGGAGTTGTTGAAAAGTGCACCTTATGCGTGGAAAGGCTTGCAAAAGGGCTTGGGCCTGCCTGCGCTGAACAGTCTAACGGCGGGATAGTCTTCGGCAATCTCTCTGACCCTAACTCAGAAGTTAGGAAGCTGCTGGCTTCAAACTATACGATACGGCGCAAACCGTCGCTCGGGACACTGCCAAGTGTCTTTTACATAATGGGAGGTGATGAGAATGCTGGATAAGGCGCTTACAGGCAGCAAGAAATACTGGACATTGGTCTTCGTGCTTCTTTCTCTGGTAGGGGTTGGAACCCTTGCCTATCTCTATCAATTTAAGAATGGACTTGGCGTGACCGGCATGAGCAGGGATGTGTCATGGGGTTTCTATATTTCGCAGTTCACGTTTCTCGTCGGCGTCGCCGCCTCAGCAGTCATGCTCGTCATCCCGTATTACCTGCACGACTACAAGAAGTTCGGCAAGATAGTTATTTTAGGGGAGTTCCTCGCTGTCGGAGCGGTGACTATGTGCCTTCTGTTCATCTTTGTGGATATGGGCCAGCCGATGAGAATGCTGAATGTCATACTGCATCCGACCCCGAACTCCATCCTATTCTGGGACGCTACGGTTCTCAACGGTTATCTTTTCCTTAATATTGTAATCGGCTGGGCAACGCTCCATGCCGAGAAGAAGGGGCTGCCTCCCGCAGGATGGGTAAAACCCCTGATTTATCTCTCAATTCCGTGGGCTGTGAGCATTCATACTGTTACGGCGTTTCTGTATGCCGGACTTCCGGGCAGGCACTTCTGGCTGACAGCGATCATGGCGGCAAGGTTCTTAGCTTCAGCATTCGCAGGCGGTCCGGCTCTGCTCATCATATTGGCTTTAATAGTAAGAAAGCACACCAAATTTGATCCGGGCAAAGAGGCTATCCAGTCTATCGGCAAGATTGTTGCTTATGCCATGACTGCCAATGTCTTCTTTGTCA
>CAYOYU010000585.1:0-1596 GCA_964408265.1 uncultured Syntrophorhabdaceae bacterium | reverse complement strand
CAGGAGCAGACGTCATTATCTCAGGCGCAGGGCTGCCGCTCGGCCTTCCCTCCATTCAACCTCCTCGGGATACAGCGCTCATACCCATCGTGTCATCCGCAAGGGCGCTGGAGCTCATCTGCAAAAAATGGGAAAAATTGGGATACCGTCCCGATGCCACGGTGCTTGAAGGCCCCCTGGCAGGCGGCCATCTTGGATTCAAAATCGACTCCATAGACCTTGAATCCAATACCCTTGAGCGCCTTTTACCGCCGGTCAAGGACATGGCAATAAAATACGGGGACTTCCCTGTTATCGTTGCCGGGGGGATCTATACACACGATGATATTGTGCGCTTTTTGAAGATGGGCGCTGACGGCGTCCAGATGGGGACGAGGTTCCTTGCTACAGAGGAAAGCAGCGCTTCACCGTTGTATAAGCAGGCGGTCATCGATGCCACAGAGGAGGATATCATTGTTGCACATAAGCCAGGTTCTCCCTGCGGTTTGCCGTTCAGGATAATCAAGCAGTCTCCCATGTATCTCTCTGCACTCAAGAGTCTGAGAGAGCCCAAATGCGACAAGGGATATGTGCTTCTGAAAGACGCTGAGGGCAAATTTTCCCGTTGCCCTGCAAAGGAGAGCAATGAAACCGACTTCTGCATCTGCAACGGTCTTATCAGCTCTGCTGGCTATAATTCGGACGAAGAAGAACCCCTCTATACCGTAGGCACCAACGCTTACAGGGTGGACCGGATTGTCCCTGTCAAGACCCTTATGGATGCACTTGCAGGGAAAACGGCCCTCTGCCTGCCATAAGCCTGTTCTTTACCCATAGCCTGCCCTGCTGAAACGGATAGCGAGCGAATAGAACAAAGAATAGTTCATTACGTTAAGAACCCTGCGGTCTTGCCGCAGAGTTCTTCATTTAAGGTATAATCTCCCATGAACCTCTATCTCATCGACGGAAATTCCTACGTCTATCGGGCTTTCTTCGCCATAAAGGGCCTCACCAATTCCAGGGGTTTTCCCACCAACGCCATTTACGGCTTCACCAATATGCTCCTTAAAATAATACGGGAGAAAAAGCCTGAGGGGATCGTCGTCTCCTTCGATTCCCCTGCCCACACCGAAAGACACAGGATGTTTGAGGCATATAAAGCGCAGAGACCTGAGACACCCGGAGAACTGGTGCAGCAGCTTCCCCACATCAGGAAGATGATCACTGCCTTCAATATAAAGATCTTCGAGGTTCCGGGGTATGAGGCTGATGATCTGCTCTGCACCATCGCGAAAAAGGCTGCAAAGGAAGGAGCGAACGTCTTTATTGTGACCAGTGACAAGGACATGCTCCAGATCGTGGACGAGAGGATAAAGATCTATGACCCGGTGAAAGACAGGGTGCTGGATGAGGAATATGTAAAAGAGAAATTCGGTGTCGGTCCCGAGAGGGTTACCGAGTTTATGGCCCTCACCGGGGATGCCGTTGACAACATCCCCGGAGTGAAGGGGATCGGCGAAAAGACAGCAAGGGAGCTGCTCCTGAGTTTCAGGGACGTGGAAGAACTCTTGAATCATCCCGAGAAGATAAAGAAGGAAAAGCTCAGGGCTCTCATTA
>CAYOYU010000584.1:0-1623 GCA_964408265.1 uncultured Syntrophorhabdaceae bacterium | reverse complement strand
ATATATCTATAAGCTATTCTCAAGAAAAGCAAGACGATTTTTACCCGTTGTGCCATGTCCGGTTCCGAGTAGTATTTAGTGTCAGTAGCAAATGATATGTCCGGTTTGTAGCACACAATCTGTCCGGTTTGATATGGTCACGGCTGGAGGTGACGAATGCGACGGACAGAGATGCTACAGGAGATTCGGAAGATGCGATTTGAGGATGTTTATTTTGGATGGAGTGAGAGTCGTTTGAACCAGGAAGAAGCAGCTCGGATTTTGGGGATATGTGATCGGACGTTTCGTCGGTACATTGATCGGTACGAAGAGGCGGGGATATCGGGTTTGTCGGACAAGCGGCTGACGCAGGCATCATTTCATCGCGCCCCTGTGGATGAAGTGATGGCCGTCGCGGAGCGTTACGCGAGCCGGCACCGGGGTTGGAATGTGAAGCATTTTTACAGTTGGTATCGGCGGGATGGAGGTGGGCGCAGTTACACATGGGTGAAAAACACTCTTCAGTCGCGAGGTTTGGTTTCTATATCGGCCAAGCGGGGAGCACATCGTAAGCGGCGGGAACGAGCCCCCCTGCCTGGCATGATGCTGCATCAAGATGGGAGCAGCCATGAATGGGTTCTCGGCAAGAAGTGGGATATGATCGTGACAATGGATGACGCGACCAGTGAGCATTACTCGATGTTTTTTGTTGATGAGGAAGGAACGGATAGCAGTTTTCAAGGGGCTCGGGATGTGATTGTTCAAAAGGGCTTGTTTAGTTCCCTGTACACGGACCGGGGGAGTCATTACTGGTACACGCCCAAGGAAGGGGGAAAGGTCAGCAAAACGCAACTGACTCAGTTTGGCCGTGCCATGAAGCACTTGGGGATTCAAATGATCGCGGCTTATTCTCCTGAGGCGCGAGGCCGTAGCGAGAGGGCCTTTGAGACTCATCAGGGCCGGCTTGTCAAGGAGTTGGCTTTCCATGGAATCACAGACATGAATGCCGCCAACCGTTATTTGACCAAGGTGTATCTCCCCGCGTTCAACGCCGAGTTCATGCAGCCGCCCCTTGAAAACGGGTCAGCGTTTGTCCCTTGGAAGGGGGAAAATCTTGATGACATCCTCTGTGAACAATATGAACGGACGGTCAGCGCCGACAACTGCGTCAGCTTTGAAGGAATGAAACTCCAGATTCCAGCGAACGAATACCGCTGTCATTACGTCAGGGTCAGGGTGGTGATCCACCGGTATCCGGATGGATCACTGGCCATCTTCCACGGTCCGAGAAAGCTGGCTGATTATGACCAACAGGGGAAACTCAAAGAGGTGAAAAAGGTAGCCTGACGGAGCTACCCACAACCATCTCCCGCCATGCTCTGCAAAGGCCGCGGGAGAATGGCTGTGGATAACTCCTCACCCCGAAAAATGATTGAGGAAAGCGCACGTCCGCCGGTTTCCTCCTGTTCTGAAAGTAAGGCCACCTGAAAGAACAGAAAAAGCGGACAATTCATTTGCTACAAAACCGGACAATTCTATTTGCTCTTGACATGAAGAAAAGAAATGGTTGCGAAAGATTTGTCAAGAGATTTATAATCATTGTAGAATGGTTAGACTGGTATAGGGAAAGTCGATAGTCAACGT
>CAYOYU010000583.1:1411-1636 GCA_964408265.1 uncultured Syntrophorhabdaceae bacterium | reverse complement strand
AGAGAAAATCGAAGACATTCCATTCGATCCATCATGGGAAGGAAGACGCCGAAGCCTTGTACAAGGGAGCCCCGGAGCGTTTCGACTACAGGCCTCTCGATGGTCTCCCGCGGTTCACCGAAACGCACCCCAAGGTGATGCAGGAGAGAATCCAGCAGTTCGATTGGGGTGAAGATCTGAAAGGCGACCCGGGCCCGAATCGAGTGCTGCAGAAACACGAACGCC
>CAYOYU010000583.1:616-1401 GCA_964408265.1 uncultured Syntrophorhabdaceae bacterium | reverse complement strand
GCCTCAAGTACCGGTTCCTTACGTTCCTGGATAAACGTGTTCCCCCTCTTCGCGGCCTCTGGGAGTACCAGAACTGGAAGATCCTGAAGGACCGATGATTCGGGACCAACGGAGATGCGAAGCATGCGACATATCCTGGTCATTCATCCAAGATACTGTGTACGGGCGCAAAAGCAGATCGAGGGCTTGCTGGACAGGGGGGGGATTCGGATTACCTTGATTACGGATCTCAGAAAGTATGGCTATCGCATAAGTGAGAATGTCAGGAACCATGCGACCATCTACTCCCTGAAGTTTCGCAATCGGACCATTGCCAGATATCGCTTCAGGAAGCTAGTGAGGAAGATCCTGCCTACGGTTGATTTGATCCATTGTAACAATGAGCCGAATTACCACGTTGGCGTCGTGTTGTCTTTGTCGGGAAGGCGGGTGCCCGTGATCTATGACATACACGATTTCACCAGCATGAGAAGCGGAAGACCGGATGAACATGAAAAGTTCGCGTATCTAAATGCCGATGCCATTCTTCACGTGAGCGACAGTTTTGTCAAGTTTGGTGAAGAGATTTACGGAAAGCGAGACTGCCATACCATTATGAGTGTGCCCTCGAGGAGATTTATCAATGATCAGACAAAAGATATCAAGAAGGAGGGCCCATTCCAATTTGTATACCAGGGCCATATCTTGGATTCCACCTTCTCAGAGAAGGATCTGTTTCTCTATAGAGATTATATGCAGATCTTCAGAAACATGCTTGAGGAGGGTCACAGTGTTCACGTCTATCC
>CAYOYU010000583.1:0-606 GCA_964408265.1 uncultured Syntrophorhabdaceae bacterium | reverse complement strand
TTGCACGACAGGTTGCCGTATTCGGACCTCCTGCAGGAACTGCATCTGTATGATTTTGGGATCGTGGGATTCAATATTCCGGAGTCGCTGGGAGAATCCACGAGGCGATTCCTCACGGGAGCCATGGGGAACAAACTCTTCGACTATCTCTTTGCAGGCATTCCAGTCGTCGTTTTGAGCAGTGGCAGCATGGCTGACTTCGTGGTCCGGCACAGGTGTGGCGTCCAAAAAGCGGAAAACAAGACGTGGTCAGAATGCATTCGAAGTGGCAGATATACGGACAATATACCTGCGCTCGCTCGGGAATTCTGCATGGAAAGGCAAGTAGACAAGCTGATCGGTATCTACGATTCTTTGTGTGCGTCCAAACAGAAATGACCTCTCGTCACTTCGGACGGTTGCTTTCAGGGTCCGGAGAATCGGCCGACAGGTTGGGTGCAGATGAAATGAAGATCGTTACGGTTGTTGGGGCCCGTCCGCAGTTCATTAAGGCCGCACCCGTTTCGGAGGCTTTCAGGCAGGGTGGCATCCGGGAAACGATCGTCAATACGGGCCAACACTATGATTTCAACATGTCGGACATCTTTTTCAGGGATTTGAACCTGC
>CAYOYU010000582.1:0-1667 GCA_964408265.1 uncultured Syntrophorhabdaceae bacterium | reverse complement strand
TCAAGACCGCCAACCAGAAGGAGAACTATGCCCTCGGGGTCGACATGGCGAGGAACCTCCGACAGCTTGGCATCGAAATCGACCTGGAGTTCCTGGTCCGAGGGTTGAAGGACAGCCTCTCGGGCGAGAAGCTCTTGATGACCGAGCGGGAGCTCGTGGCCACCCGGACTGCCCTGCAGCAAGGGATGAGGAAGCGCGCCGCGGAGAGGCAGATGAAGGTCCGGAAGGGACCGAGGGGAGGAGAGACGAAGTAGGTGGGGGAGGCCTCCAACGGAGAAGATGACGAGGGAAGGGCGTGGTGACCCTGCCGAGCGGTCTTCAGTACAAGGTCCTGGCCGGGGAGTCCGGCAAAACACCTGCGGTGAATGATACGGTAACCGTCCATTACCGGGGCGTCCTGATTGACGGGACGGAATTCGACAGTTCCTTGAAGAGGGGAAAACCGGCTAAGTTGGCCATGGAGAACATGGAAATCCCCTGATAGGGCGCAATAGCGTCCTGATCTTTGAAGTGGAATTGATTTCAGTCGGTCCATCCAAGAATAAATAGAGAAATATGCCAGCCGGCGATGCCGGGTTAGGCATCAGTTAATGCACGGAGGAGAAATGGACAGAATCATAAAATGGTTGAGCGTCATCGGAATGAAATATGTGCCTGTAATAATTCTCATCGTAGGGTTGATATGTCCTGTTTGCCGGGCGGATGAAAAGCAGAAACTCACCGACCGGAAGGACAGGGAAAGCTACAGCCTCGGGTATCAGTTTGGGAATAGTCTCAAGACACAGGGGGTTGACATCAACATGGAGATCTATGCTTCCGGAATCCAGGATGCCGTTGGCGGGAAAGAACCTCTCATGGGCCAGGAAGAAATCCAGACAACCATCTCCGAGCTTCAAAAGAGGGTTGCCGCCGTCATGCAGAAAGCAATGAAAGAAAAGGCAGTAAAAAACCTTGCCGAAGGGAAAGCTTTCCTGGAGGAAAACAAGAAGAAGGAAGGAGTGAAGGCTCTTCCGAGCGGTCTTCAATACAAGGTACTGGTCGGAGGGTCCGGTAAAACACCTGCGGCGAATGATACGGTAACCGTCCATTACCGGGGCGCCCTGATTGACGGGACGGAATTCGACAGTTCTTTGAAGAGGGGAAAACCGGCAGCGTTCCCGGTGAGCGGCGTCATAAAAGGCTGGACCGAGGCATTGCAGCTCATGAAAGAAGGGGGCAAGTGGCAGCTCTTTATTCCTCCTGAGTTGGCCTATGGAGAACGGGGAAATTCCCCGATAGGGCCCAATAGCGTCCTGATCTTTGAAGTGGAATTGATTTCAGTCGGTCCATCCGAAAAAAAATAGGAAAATATCCGGCCGGCGATGCGGGGTTTGACAGCAAAGCCGGATTGGCCAGAGAGGGGCCGCCTTCCGGTAAGGAAGGCGGTCATTTGGACAAACGTTCCTGCATCATGAGAGACCGCCTGGAGGGTATAGTCCGCCGTGCAGGTGCTGTCCCAGGCGCAGGTGGAGCAACTGTTTGAGGAGCCATCACGGCCGCCGGCGGGGTTACGGCAAGAGGCTGCGGCAAGGCTGAAGCCGTCGCCTTTGCGGCTGCCGCTGCCGCGGGCGTCGCCGTTTCAACCCCCCGTTTTCTATCCTTCTCCTCAAGCATCACCACGATTTTTT
>CAYOYU010000581.1:0-1680 GCA_964408265.1 uncultured Syntrophorhabdaceae bacterium | reverse complement strand
ACGGTACTTCTTCCAACGAAGCTCCGGCAGACACAGAGGAGATCTTTGGATGGATCCAGGACCTGTGCGCAATGGGTTATCGAAGGCCCGGAACAGAGGCGGAGCATCGGGCCGAACAGTACCTTGTGGACAAGTTTCTTGAATTCGGACTGGAGGATGTCCACCTGGAACCCATAGACATAACCCTGTGGAACGCAGACACGTGGAGCCTGACAGTCAGGGGTGAAAAAATCCCGTCTTTCTATATGCCCTTCTCTGCCTTCACCGGTTCCCACGGGATAACTGCCGAAATGGTCTACCTCCGTGAAGGGAGTGAACGGGATTTCGCGTTAGCGGACGTCGGGGGAAAGATCGTCGTGGTGGACATGCGTTTCCTCAAGCTTCAGGACATCGGCCTGCCCATCATCGAACATACGTTTTCGTGGGTTCTCACCAATTGGGACGCATACGATCGTGCCATTGAAAAGGGAGCCGCCGGCTTCATTGGCATTCTAAAAGACTATTGGGATCTGAATACATACTATGCTCCCACGGATAATCCCTCGAAGCCCCTGTTCACAAGAACCGTGCCGGGAATGTGGGTCAGCAGGACGGACGGTGCGCACATCCTGGAGCTTCTGGAGGGTGAGACAATGATTGAGGGGACTCTTGTGCTTGACGGGACCGCGGAGCCGGGCGTAACGAGTAACGTTGTTGGGTTCCTGCCCGGGTTGACGGACGACATTATTATGGTACACAGCCATCATGATGCACCCTTTTACGGCGCCGTTGAAGATGCTTCTGGCGTTTCCGAAGTCCTGGCTGTTGCCAAATACTTCGGCCGGTTGCCGGAATGGTCCCGGGAAAAGACGCTGATGTTTCACTCCGCCACGGGTCACTTCTACAACTACCTGGGAAACAGTACCTTCGTTGAGAAGCATAAGAACGACCTGATTCCAAGGATCTTGGTGGACCTCTGCATTGAACATGTTGGCAAGGACTACGATGAAATCGCCGGGGAACTCGTCGATACGGGACGTAACGAGTGGCATTATATATTCGCCACAGGCTTTCTCCCCACCAAGTTTGCTCTGATGGCTGTGGACAAACATAACCTGGAGCGTACCGTAGTTCTTCCTTGGCCTTCCTGGCCGGCAGCAGGCGTTGATACAGATGCGCTCAACTTCCACGAAGCGGGGATACCGGTTGTGAGTATTATTTCGGCTCCGGAATACCTGTATGATCTGATAGATACCCCCGATAGGGTGGCAAAGGATCTGCTGCTGCCGGTGGCTGAGGCGTTCATCGACATCGTCAAGTGGCTGGACACGACTCCTGCCGACCAGATCAAAACCTGGTAGCTACTTGCGGCTGCTCCGGAACCCTGCCCGAACTTGCGCGCCGGCGGGTTTGAGCGGTGTTCTCTATGGCTTCCTGAGGGAATTGGCTGCCGGCCAGGGGGCTTGCGTTTCCCTGCGGCTTACGACAGCCAATCGTAAGCAAGACCTCCTGCCATGCCCACACAAGTCAGATCGGATGCCCCCGGAACTCCTCTTTACGTCATCGTGCCCGGAATCGAACAGTGGAAGAGATGCCTAGAGGGTCGACACGAAGGCTCGTCTTCAAACTCGGGGGTATGGCAGACGCAGCCCGCCTTCTCGGGGTGAACACACCAGCGATCTCGAGTGCCATCCGAAAGTT
>CAYOYU010000580.1:0-1680 GCA_964408265.1 uncultured Syntrophorhabdaceae bacterium | reverse complement strand
AGGGCGGCCGGGTACCCATTTATGGGTGCTCCGCAGCCCAGTGGAAGGAGCATCACGTCCGGGTGAGGCGTGGAGCTTAGAGAGCGACGGAAAGGGCGGAGGTGTCTGACTGCTGCCAAAGGGCAAGGGGGTTCCTATAAAGTTGCTGGCTGCCAACATTTCCCAAGCAGGCAACCCTTTTCGCAATAAACATCGAGCGAGGCGAAGCCGTCTGCCACCCAAATGGGTGGTGTATGGGTCCGATACGGAGCTGAAGCGATGGGAGGGGAGATCCGTAAGGGGGGGATGGTCTGGAAGGGGCCTGTCCCCGGAAGGGGGGTTGATGAAAAGTATGGGACCGGAGGTTCTGCCGGGGCTTCAATTGTTGTCCGCACTCTTCGCGCCGGCCACTGACGCGTCAATATCGATGGCCCTGCAGTAATCTGACGTGGCTTCCTCGTATTCTCCCAGGTCGGAAAAAGCTACTCCACGGTTCCAGTAGAAGACTGCCTCGTTCCTGTCCAGATCGATGGCCTTGCTGTAGTCGTCTATCGCCGACCCGAAATCACCCAGTTGATGATAGGCCACGGCCCGGTTATAGAATGCGTCATCCATCCCGGGGTCGAGCTCTATTGCGCGGCTGTAATCGGCGACGGCCTTGTCGTACCGGCCCGACTGCTGATACATGAGGCCGCGGTTGAAAAAGACGTTGGCATCCTTCGGAAGAAATTCGAGGCAGGCCGAGTACTTTTCAATGGCCGCCGGGTACTCTTTCGCTTCGCCCATATCGAGAGCCTCCTGAAACAGGACCACTGCCTCCAGGAAGGGGTCGGGTCCCGGCTCCGTAACGAGGACGGTCTTCTTCTCTTTCTTCTTCTTTGAGGGTTTCACCGCCGCCGGTTTAACCACCACCCTGGCTTCCTCTATCCTGGGTTCCGGTTCCGTGAGAAATAGCCTCTTCTCATGCTTCAATCCCTGGATGCGGCTCAACAGGGGGCTTTTCCCCCTGGTGACGGGAGCAACGGTTACCGCGTCTCTCCGGATCTTCGCCGGTGCCTGCATGCTGCCCTGCGGCTGCGCCGCTGTTTCCTTCGGATTCGCCGGGAGAGGGGCCGCTGAAGGCTGATGGCGGACAGATGCGCATCCTGCCATAAAGGCCAGGAGAATAAGCAGGGGCGCAGATCTTTTCAGGATCCTTACGACCCACGGTGCCGCAACGGGAATCGGTTCTTCCATGCCTATTTTGTCGGAAGGAGAGAGAACATCTTAAGGAGGAATGCGGGAAACGGCATGACGGGGGCGTCTCAATTGCTGTCTGCGGGCTTTGCCTGTGCCACCGCCGCGTCTATATCGATGGCCCTGCAGTAATCGGAGGTGGCCTCCCTGTAAGCGCCCAGGTCGGAAAAGGCGATGCCGCGGTTCCAGTAGGAATTGGCCTCGTTCTTGTCCAACTCGATGGCTTTGCTGTAATCCTCGATGGCTGACTCAAATCTTCCCAGCTGGTGGTAGGCCACGGCGCGGTTGTGGAATGCATCGGGCATCCCCGGATTGAGCTCTATGGCACGGCTGTAGTCTGAGATTGCCTCATTGTATCGCGAAGAGTACTGGCTCGCCAAACCGCGGTTAAAGAATACGTTGGCGTCTCCGGGAAGCAGTTCAAGGCAGAGGGAGTACTTGTAGGCGGCAGCGGAGTATTGCTTC
>CAYOYU010000579.1:0-1694 GCA_964408265.1 uncultured Syntrophorhabdaceae bacterium | reverse complement strand
CGACGGAGGGCGTTATTTCGGCACGGCCGTCTTCATGGTGATTCAGGACCCGGAAACAGGCAAGGTAAATCTCGGCACATACCGCATGGGCGTCCTCGATGACAAGACCGTGGGCGTACAGATCCTGAAAGGGAAAACAGCAGACCGGATCATGAAGAAATACGGCAAGGCCGGAAAGAAGATGCCTGCCTGCGCCATAATCGGGGGTGACCCTCTACACATCTTTGCCAGCGCTGCTACAGTGTCCGGAGCAAAAAGCGGATATGATGTCGTCTCCTCGCTGCGGGGGGAACCCGTCGAAGTGGTAAAGGCGCAGCTCACCGGGCTTCCCATTCCCGCGGCAGCGGAGATCGTGCTGGAAGGGGAAATTGATCCGAGCCAACTGAGAAACGAAGGTCCCTTCGGCGAGTACACCGGCTACTACACGGAAGAACTCATCAAACCCATTCCCAAGCCGGCCCTGGACGTGAAGAGGATCTACTACAGGAACAACCCCATACTCTGGGAGACGAGCGTGGGCAGGCCGGTGGGTGATCAGCACATGCTCTATGCCTTTGCCCGGAACGCAAGTTTGTGGATGGATCTGGACAAGATGCAGATTCCGGGGATCAAATCAGTCTACACCATGCCTGAGGCATCAGGGCGTTTCTGGGTGGTTGTTTCTGTCCAGCAGATGTACCCGGGTCACGCGGACCAGGTGGGCGCGGCGGTCATCGCAAGCAACACAGGCTCCTACGGGATCAAAGGCATCATCATTGTTGATGACGACATTGAAGCGGACGATCTTCCCCGTGTCTGGTGGGCTCTGGGTACAAGGTACAGCCCCGGCAGGGGCACGCAGATAATCAACAGGGGCAGGTCGACGCCTCTCGACCCGGCCATCGGCGCAGACGAGAACAAGTTCATCACCTCCCGCATCATACTCGACGCAACGATACCCTTCGAGTGGAAGGTGAAACCGACGGAGATAAAACTCACGGAAAGCGTAATGGCCAAGGTGAAAAGCAGGTGGGCGGAGTATGGGATTGACTAGACAAGACAGCGGATAGCGGATAGCGGATAGCGGATAGCGGATAGCGGATAGGAAAGAGTATGAGAAGCATGGGAATGATGGGAACTTCGAAAAAGGCATGGGAAATATGGGAAGCCCGGGAAAACGAAACGGCAGGCAAGGGCTGTTTATGAGCTTCACCTAGCGGCTTCTGCCGCGCGAAGGGGAGGTCTCCAGCGCATGCTGGAGGGGGCGACGTGAGCCCCAGCCAATCCGGTTCGGATTGGCTCTGACTTTATAATCAGGAGGTTCCGATGGCGTTTGAAAAAAACATAGACGAGGCAAAGAAAAGGGCAACCAAGGTGAAGCTTTTTGGCCACGACATTCACGGAGTGCTGACCACAAACTCCCTCTTCTGCGACATAGAAGGCAACAGGAGCTACGGTTTCTGGCATATGGACGGGTTCGGCGACCTTTCTCTCACGGCAAACGACATCAAGATCGCCTACCTCGACACCACCTCCATTGACGGGGAAGGACTCTTCAGGGCCAAGGAGCTGAAGCTCGACAAATTCTATTATGCCATCACTGATAAGGCTGCAAAACTCGAGGAACTGGAGAAGGAGATGGGCATCGACGCCTCGGAGGTGGGCTGTTTGGGTTGCGAGCTTTCGGACATCCCCATGATGAAGAGGGTCGGTTT
>CAYOYU010000578.1:0-1698 GCA_964408265.1 uncultured Syntrophorhabdaceae bacterium | reverse complement strand
TAGAGGCTGTGAATGAAGGGATATTGGGCGATGAGATTAACATTAAGACCTATGATTCCACTATTCTTAAAGCAAAGGTGAAAACCGCCGCCAGCGCTGGCAATGCCTTCGTTGAACTGAATACGACTGCTGGAATTGAAGCTGGAACAGTGTTAAAATTCCCTGGCGCAGGAAATTACGGAGTCGTCAGTTCTGTTTCAGGCAGCAGGGTCTTCCTCACAGCGGAATTGCCAGTGGCTTTGGCGGTTAATAATGAAGTGACAACCTGTGAATTCAAGCTCGTGGCAACTTCTGATAGTCAAGAAGAAGTCTTTGAGAAGCTTTCGATGGATGAAAATCATAGCCGGTTTTTCGAGACTATAATTAACAATTCATCTCAGTTGATACGCGTCGAGAAACTCACCACCAATACTACGCCACCGCCGGATAACCGTCCCCTGCTATTGGGAAAAGATGATGCTGGATGGAACCTTGCGGGCGGACAAGATGGTGTGAGTGGTATCACTGACGAAACCATAATTGGCGTTGATAGCGAAGAACCAGCCGAGCGAACAGGGCTTTATACGCTGAAGAACATCGACCCAATCAGCATCATCGCCATTCCTAACGGAACATCTCAGGACATTCAGAACGCCATGATTATTCACTGCGAGCTGATGAAGGAGAGGTTTGCTGTGCTCGACCCAGTGAAAAACCATGATTTAACTGGGATCCAGGAGCAGCGGTCTTTGTATGATTCAAAGTATGCTGCGCTATACTATCCTTGGATTAACGTGAATGACCCCTATTCGGAGGATGTCTTAACCGTCCCACCAAGCGGTCATATCTGCGGCATCTATGCGCGAAGCGATACAGAGCGCGGTGTGCATAAAGCTCCCGCCAATGAAGTAGTACGAGGAGCGCTAAGTCTCGAGAGGAGAATCGTCAAAGGACAGCAGGATATTCTAAATCCTCTCGGAGTGAACTGCTTGCGCGTCTTTGAAGGCCGTGGGCTCCGTGTCTGGGGCGCGCGAACGACATCAAGTGATTCTTTATGGAAATACGTTAATGTTCGCCGTCTTTTCCTCTTTTTGGAAGAATCTATTGACGAAGGTACTCAGAGGGTCGTTTTCGAGCCGAATGACCGAAAACTATGGGCGCGGGTCAGGGCGACTATTACGGAATTTCTCACAAGAGTTTGGAAAGATGGAGCGCTATTTGGAAGTACCCCAGAAGAAGCGTTCTTTGTCAAATGTGATGAAACGACTATGACTCCGGATGATATCGATAATGGCAGGCTGATTTGCATCATCGGTGTTGCGCCTGTAAAGCCTGCGGAATTCGTTATCTTCCGTATTGCTCAGTGGAGAAGCGGCTCAGAGGTAACGGAATAGGCGAACGGTAAGTGATGGAATTTAAACCTTGAAAAGTAAGGTAAGAATGAACAGGAGGTAAAAACAATGGCACAAGGACAGAGGAATGACCCTTATCGAAATTTTCGATATCGGGTAGAAATTGACGGCATTACACAAGCAGGATTTAGTGATGCAACAGTGCCTGATTCAACGGTGGCTGTGGTTGAGTATAGAGAGGGCAATGAAACACCTACTATGCGCAAATTGTCAGGTCTCGTCAAATATGGTAATCTTACCCTGAAATGGGGCATCACAGATTCCATGGACCTTTATGACTGGTATAAAGCGGGGGTCCAAGGTAAGG
>CAYOYU010000577.1:0-1701 GCA_964408265.1 uncultured Syntrophorhabdaceae bacterium | reverse complement strand
GGCTATTCTATCGACCATGGTCCTTCTCTTCTTCGCCCGCACATTGGCCGTCCGAAGAATTTCTTCGGCATCCTTGGTTGTCATCGTCTCGTCCCACCTGATGATGGGGATAGGAAAGAGGGACGCCAGGGCTCGGATAAAGCGATCGACCTTTTCACACTGGATGCCGGCGGTACCATCAAGACGCAGGGGATAACCGATGACAATCTTTTCCACGCCATAAGTTTGCACATAATTAGCTATGGCTTCCAGATCCCTCTTCTTGTTCTTCCTCGCGATCACCGCCAGTCCCTGAGCCGTCAGGCCCAATTCATCACAGACGGCAACTCCTATCCTCTTTTCCCCATAATCAAGACCCATTAACCTCATTGGCGAGCTTCCCGCAACAGCATTTTCATCCCCTCTACCGGAACCAAACCGGGTTTATTAGCAAATTATCCCCGGCAATGCCAACAAAAATTTTCTCCTCTCCCCTTGATGTTTTCATACAAATATGCAAGTTTTAAAAGTCTGAGCAAGTTTATCGCTCCCGGGAGACAAAGATCATGACTGATTCCCTTCGCATCCTGATCCTGGAGGATAACCCAGTTGACGTCGAATTAGTGCAATTCGAGCTGACAGAGGCAGGAATCATTTTCACCGCCAAAGTCGCCATGACTGAAAAAGATTTCCTGCGTGAACTCCAGGAATTCTCCCCCGATCTGATCCTTTCCGACTATGACCTCCCCCAATATAACGGCGCTTTGGCGCTTGTCGAGGCGAAAAGAAGATGCCCCGACACCCCTTTTATTTTGGTCACCGGCGCTGTCAGCGAAGACCGGGCGATCGAAATCCTCACGCAGGGGGCGAAAGATTATGTCCTAAAGAACCGCCTCCAGCAGCGGCTGGTACCCGCCGTCAAGAGAGCCATCGCGGAAGCGGAGGAACATAAAGAGCGCAAGAAGGCGGAGGCGGAAATTCGGGAAGCATCGCTTTATTCACGCACCCTCATTGAGGTTAGCCTGGACCCCTTTGTTACGATAAGTTCCGAGGGTAAGGTGATGGATGTGAATAAGGCTACCGAAGAGATTGTCGGTGTGGCCCGGCAGCAGATCATCGGCAAAGATTTTTCCGCTTACTTCACAGAGCCGGAGAGGGCGCGGGCAGGTTATAAGAGGGTATTTTCAGAGGGTTTTATCAAAGACTATCCTCTAGCAATCCGTCATATCACGGGGCGTGTGACGGATGTTCTCTACAACGCCGCTACTTATAAGAACGAAAAGGGTGAGATTCAAGGGGTTTTTGCCGTGGCCCGCGATATCACGGAAGTCAGGAAGACAGCGGAAGAACTATATGAAGCCCACCGAACCCTGAATGAGAAGGTCAGGATCAGAACCGCGGAGCTCGAAGCCGAGATTGCGGCGCGCAAGCAGGCCGAGCAGGCGGTGATCACCACCCTGGAGAGCATCCAGGATGGCTTCTTCTCCGTTGATGGAGAGTGGCGCCTCACCTATATCAACACCATGGCCGAGAGAGTACTCGGCATCAGCCGGACCGATGTCCTGGGAAAGACTTATTGGGAGGTCTTCCCGTTTACGCTGGGTACCAGGCTGGAAAACGAATACCGGCTGGCCGCCGCCGGAGAGGTCAGAGATTTTGAAACCCATCACGCTCAACTGAACCGCTGGTTTCGTAATACCTGCTACCCTCGGAGAGACGGTG
>CAYOYU010000576.1:0-1701 GCA_964408265.1 uncultured Syntrophorhabdaceae bacterium | reverse complement strand
TCTTCATCCCATGCTTTCGTCTTAGATATGTCCTCACCCGTTCATCGAGATGTCCCTTCAGTTTCAACAGAGCATTACTGCAATTGCCATAGTAAAAATAGTTTACCCAGCCCCTGACCACCTCGTTGAGTTTATTGACGACTATTTCTTTCGGTAACGCACAGTTCTTCCGGCAGGTCAGGTTCTTTATTTCACCCTTTATGTGTTGCTCGGCCTTCTTTGAAGGCACTATTAGAGGAAACTTCTTTCCGGTTTTCGGGTTCTTCTTTACCTTAATCGTAAATCCAAGAAAGTTGAAGCTTTCTTTCCTTGCGTCTGCCACTTTTGTCTTTCCCTCATTAAGGCTTAATTGCAAGTCTCCGAGCACCATCTTTATTCCCTTTAATATCCTCTCCGTATCGCCTTTACACAATACGACAAAGTCATCGGCATATCGGATGAGCCTTGCATCCAGTCTCTCCTGCACTTTTTTCATTTTCCATATGGTATCCAGTACATTGAGATAGATGTTGGCCAGAAGCGGTGATATTACTCCTCCCTGCGGTGTTCCTCTGTCATTACCTTTATACTTCTTCTTCCCCTTCTCTTCTTCCACTACCGGCGCCTTTAACCACTGCTTGATGAGCTTCAATATGTTTTTGTCCACTATCCGTTTCGAGATTAGCGCAAGTAATTTGTCATGGGGTATGTTGTCAAAATACTTCGAGATGTCGGCGTCTATCACCTGATACTTCCCATACCGAAGATGATAGCTCACGTCATCCATCGCTTGGTGGGCGTCCCTTTTCGGACGGAATCCATAAGAGTACTCCTGAAAGTCCGCCTCGAATATAGGCTCTATTACTATCTTTACCGCCATCTGCACTACCCTGTCTTTTACTGTCGGTATCCCCAGCGGCCTTTTCCTGCCATCGGGTTTCGGAATATACACCCTTCTGACAGGCATGGGTTTGTAGGTCTTGCTCTTCAATTCCTCGACTATTCTCTCAAGATACTTCTGCTCTCCCCCTTCCGTCTCCTCTATGCTTTCAAAGGTTATCCCGTCTACTCCGGCTGCTCCTTTGTTTGCTCTGACAAGGCGGTAGGCATGGCTCAGGATCTCCATCCTGTAGACCTTGTCAAAAAGAAGATAAAATCTGAACTCTTTCTCCTGCTTGGCCTTATGGTATAGTTTCCTCTGAAGTTCCCGAATCACTACCGGAGTTTCCAGCATTACGCAATCTCCTTTCCTTCTCCTCTTCAGAAACACGATTAAGGCATTGCCCCTTCCCTCTCTCAAGGTTCTGTTGTCCTTGAAATACTATCGGTACTATGGGCAACTCCGACTCCCTTACTGACCCGATGGAGTTTCGTTCCCTTATATCCATCAGTTGTCGCCCTGTACGACATCTGCAAGGGTCTCCCGTGCTGCTTCGATTAACTTCCTCTGCGTGTCGCCCCTGCTACCCCGGAAGTCCACCTGCCGGTTTTGACAGTTTTGGTTAGAACAGGTGTTTCAACCTTCCCCTTCTGACCACAGGGTCGGCAACTCCATTTACAAGTAACGAGGCTACGTATAGGTTCGCTTTCGCTGCAACCCGCAGTTTCGCTCGGCTCACCGAATGAGCCTTTGTCAGGGAACTCAGTGTTTCAGGTTACCCTTTACACCTCCCTCAAGCTACGTGGGTGAACTGCCGAATTCCCACGGTCGGACTTTAACCG
>CAYOYU010000575.1:262-1703 GCA_964408265.1 uncultured Syntrophorhabdaceae bacterium | reverse complement strand
AATATAGCTCCCTCCCCCTCAAGGGGGAGGGCATGGGAGAGGGCATCAAAGGAGAGCGCATGATCCTTGGCAAGAAGCTTGTCGTTGTTATGCCTGCATATAATGCGGAGAAGACGCTTCGTCAGACCTTCGAGGAATTGCCTCACGAATATGTTGATGAAGTGATCCTCGTTGATGACGCTTCCAGCGACCGCACAACCAGGATTGCCGGAGAACTGGGGATAAAGACCGTTGTACACAGGGAGAACAGGGGGTATGGGGCAAATCAGAAAACCTGTTATCGGGAGGCGCTGGGATGTGGCGCGGATATCGTCGTTATGGTCCATCCGGACTACCAGTACTCTCCCCGGCTTGTTACCGCAATGGCATCCATGATCGTTTCGGGACATTATGACGTGGTTCTTGGGTCGAGAATACTCGGCGGCGAAGCCCTCAAGGGAGGGATGCCGCTCTATAAATACGTTGCGAACCGTTTTCTCACCCTTATCGAAAACCTCATCTTCGGCGCCAAGCTTTCTGAATACCATACGGGATATCGCGCATTCAGCCGTAAGGCGCTCGAGACCCTTCCCCTCGAGGAGAACTCCGATGATTTTGTCTTCGACAACGAGATGCTTGCGCAGGCAGTCTATTTAGGCTTCAAGATAGGGGAGATAAGCTGTCCGACCAGGTATTTTGAGGACGCCTCCTCGATCAATTTCCGTAGAAGCATAACGTATGGTCTCGGGGTCCTTTCCACATCCTTTAAATACCTGCTCCAGAAGGCGGGTATGCCCTCATCCCTCTTTGCCCGCGCAGGACGAAAATTGCGTTGACGAGAGATGCCTGAAAAGGAAGGAGCGGGAACCCCTACTTCTTGTGACAGGATATGCAGAGACTGTTAAAATCCTTCCTCAAGAGCTTAGCTGCCGTGCCCTTGCCGTGCGGGTCATGACAGGTGATGCAGGTGACCTTGTTGACTTCTCCCAGGGGAAGGTCTTCAGGGATTATTTTTGGGACGACCCCTATGGAATGGTCCCTCCCCAGGCTCGCAGGATGGCACGTGAGACAGGTTTCACTCACCTTCGCCTTTATCGCTTTGAAGTCCGGCTCCGTATGACAGGTGGCACAGCCCTTGTGTATCTCCTTTGGAGCTTCAGCTCCCGCAATTCCAATACAGAAAAGCAGGATAAGGAAACTGCTAAAGAATATGCGGCATCTCATAAGGCCCACTGTTGGTTATTTCTTCTGCTCCGGCTTCGGCGCGGCTGCCTGCCGTTTCTTCCATTTCTCTCCCATATATTCGAAGACCTGCACCCTTGCATTCAACTGATCAACGACGTAAACCCTGTCTTCATCGTCAATGGCAATGCCTGCGGGGAGCAGAAACTGTCCCGGATGGCTTCCCCCTTCTCCGACAAAGAGGAGCGGCTGCCCTTCCTTGTTAAAGATCTGGAAATTC
>CAYOYU010000575.1:0-252 GCA_964408265.1 uncultured Syntrophorhabdaceae bacterium | reverse complement strand
CGATATAGATGTGATCTTCCGAATCAATGGCTATCCCCTTTGGCCGTGAAAAATTGCCCGGCCTGTCACCCACAGAGCCTATGTTCCTGACATGTTTTCCCTCAGGATTAAAGACCTGCACTCTGAAGTTGCCCGTATCGACTACGTAGAGATTCCCTTCGCTGTCAATGGCGAGGTTCGTCGGAAAATTGAATTTGTCGGATTCGGCGCCTCTTTCCCCTATGGTCGAAAGAACCTCTTTCCCGTCAAGCG
>CAYOYU010000574.1:413-1706 GCA_964408265.1 uncultured Syntrophorhabdaceae bacterium | reverse complement strand
TGCCGGACGAGACCGTTGAAGTTGAATGGCGCCGCACATCCCACATAGGTCTGGAAGTTGGTCACTTCCGCCGCACCCTGGAGAAAGACGCCCATCTCACGGGCCATAGCCGAGGTCTCTTCAAGGTTCGTGCCTTCAGGCATGTCTACGATTACCTGGAGCTCGCTCTTGTTGTCGAAAGGCAGCATCTTCACCGTGGTCAGTTTGAGGGGCACCAGAAGGAAGGCAGCCAAAAAAAGAGCCAGGACGAGGCAGAAGAAGAGGATCCTCTTTCTCGGCTTTTCCAGGAGGTTCCGCAGATTCCGCTCGTAGATATGGTTGAACCAGGTGAGGATCCTGCCCTCCCCCTTCGCTTCTGCACTCGGTGTCGTCTTGCCCAGGACGATGTAGCTCAGCCAGGGGCTGATAATAAAGGCAATAAGGAGGGAGATGATCATTGCGGCGGAGGCACCCACGGGAATAGGCCTCATGTAGGGCCCCATCAGTCCCGATACAAAGGCCATGGGGAGCAGTGCCGCACAGACGGCAAAGGTGGCGAGGATTGTCGGCTGTCCCACCTCATCCACAGCATGAACCGCCGTATCCACGCTCACTCCTCTCATTCGGAAATGGCGATGGATATTCTCCACCACCACGATGGCGTCATCCACGAGTATGCCTATGGAGAAGATGAGGGCAAAGAGCGTTACCCTGTTGAGGGTGTAACCGTAGAGGTAGGTGACGAGTATGGTAAGGGAAAGCGTTACCGGCACTGCCACGGCCACGACTATGGACTCTCTCCAGCCCAGGGCAAGGGCGATAAGTATGGTCACGGAGATGGCGGCGAGGAACATATGCTTCAGAAGTTCGTCGGATTTATCCTTTGCAGTGTCACCGTAATTCCTTGTAGTCGTTATCTCGACCCCAGAGGGGATGACGATCCCTTTCAGTTCCTCGATCTTCTTCAGTGCCCTCTCGGCGATATGTGTGGCATTGGTCCCTTTCTTCTTGGCAACGGTGATGGTCACCGCCTCTTCCATGCTCGTGCCGTTCATTTTCGAGGCAGGCCCGAACCCCATAAGGACGTAGTTCGACGGCTCTTCAGGACCGTCGGTGACGCGGGAAACGTCTCTCAGGTAGACGGGCCGCCTATCCGACACCCCTACCACCAGGCTCTCCACATCCCTGGCATCCTTCAGAAATCCCCCCGTCTCAACGATGAATTCCTTGTTCAATTTGGGGAATCTGCCCGAGGGGAGGGTGAAGTTGGCCTTTTCCAGCTGCGATGCGATCTCCCCGGGGGAAAGGTTATAC
>CAYOYU010000574.1:0-403 GCA_964408265.1 uncultured Syntrophorhabdaceae bacterium | reverse complement strand
CTTCATCTGGCGTCTCTGGCCGCCGATGATGTTGAATTCCGATACCTCGGGGTCCTTCTTCAGTTCGTCGCTCACCTCTCTGGCCACTCTGCGCAGTTCATATCCGTTGTACTGCCGGCTCCACAGGGTAAAGGTGAGGATGGGAACGTCATCGATAGACCGCGGCTTCACCAGGGGCTGCGACACCCCGGGGGGGATGATGTCATAGTTGGACATGAGCTTGTTGTAGAGATTGACGATGCTCTTTTCCATGTCCTGGCCCACGTAGAACCTGACTATGGCCATGCTCATGCCCGGTCTGGAGATGGTGTAGACATATTCCACCCCCTTGATCTCCCAGAGGAGCTTCGACATGGGCAAGGTGTCACGTTCATCCACTTCTTACGCCGCTACCCCCAGATCC
>CAYOYU010000573.1:1155-1708 GCA_964408265.1 uncultured Syntrophorhabdaceae bacterium | reverse complement strand
TCTTCCCCGCTGCTGGCGGCGGTTTTCGAAAGCCACGGAGTGCAGGCTCATGTACCTGAAACGTACACGGGGGTGGATTTGGGCAAAGAGCATACCTCGGGTAAGGAATGCTTTCCCTGCCAGGTAACACTTGGAGATATTTTATATTTTCTTGATCAAGAGAAAGAGCGATTGGGGGCCCGATTCGATCCCACCAAATATGTAATGTTCATGCCCGGTGCAGACGGCCCTTGTCGCTTTGGCATGTACAACAAGTTCCAACGCATCATACTGGACTCCTTTCCTGAGTATCGGGAGGTGCGCATCGCTTCTTTGTCCAGCCAGGAAACTTATTCAGTGGGAGACATTATTGATAAATCCCGACGCCGTGACTTCCGAAAAATGGCGTACACCGCAGTCATCGTGGGTGATCTACTGGAACGCCTTTTATGGCGGGTTCGCCCATACGAGCGCAAAAAAGGCTCTGCTGAGGACTACATCCGAGAGGCCCATCATGACATGGTGGGACTTTTGCGCCAGCATGCCCGTTTGCTGCACTTCGAGCCCATTTATG
>CAYOYU010000573.1:0-1145 GCA_964408265.1 uncultured Syntrophorhabdaceae bacterium | reverse complement strand
AGAGGCCCGGGAACTGATTGATCCGGCCGTTTCCCAAAAGCCTTTGATCGGATTGGTGGGGGAAATCTATCTTCGTACCCACGTGGACGCTAATCAGCACATCATTAAGTATCTGGAAAAATATGGCGGAGAGGTGGTGAACGCCTCCATTGGAGAATGGATTAACTACACCTCATATGAAAAACTGCTGCGGGTAAAAAGGGATCTCTTTTATTACATGACAAAGCTCAATTTAAAGGCGGTAAAGGCTTATCTTAAAGCATACCTGTCCTATGGCGGGGATGCCCTGTATCAGCAATTTCGACAAAAGAGCCTTTACAATGCGGCCATCAGTCATCTTCCCATTCAAAAAGATCACAAGATAGGACCCTTGGAGAAGCTACTGAAGAAAACTGCTCTGATAAATTTTCAAATTCCTGGAGAAGCAGCTTTGAGTGTATCCGGCGCCCTTGCTTATAAAGACCATGGTTTTAATGGAGTGGTGAATGTATACCCCTTTACCTGCATGCCGGGCACATTGACTTCATCCCTCATCAAGCCATGGTGCTACAAAAATGCATTTCCATATATGGACGCTCCCTGTGATGGCTCTTCTCAGCCCGGCAGAGAGGCTGGCATACGAACCTTCATGTACCAGGCCCAGCAACACTTTGAGCGAAACGGCGACAGGCGGCATGGAAGCCTATCGACGTAGCACCTCGAAATAATGGTAGCCGGTTAAGGAGACCTATGGCCAAGAAGATGCTTATCAACGCCAGTGACCCGGAAGAATGCCGAGTTGCTCTGGTGGACGGATCAAACCTGGAAGAGTTTTATGTTGAAATTTATAGCCAGGAGCAGCTCAAGGGAAACATCTACAAGCCGCGGGTCGGTAATATTGAGCCCAGTCTGCAAGCCTGTTTCGTAGACTGTGAGGTAGATTGCAAGGGGTTCTTACAGATCGACGAGATTCACCCCGAGTACTTCAGACCTGGAAGCCGCACCGGAAAAGAGTTTCCGAAAATCCAGCATGCAATTTCCCCGGGGCAAGAGTTGCTCGTACAGGTGGTCAAGGAAGCCAGCGGGCAAAAACGTCCCACCGTGACAACCTATGTTTCCCTGGCGGGGCGGTACATAGTCTTTACGCCCGGCAGACTCAATAGCGG
>CAYOYU010000572.1:0-1710 GCA_964408265.1 uncultured Syntrophorhabdaceae bacterium | reverse complement strand
TGAGGCAAGAAGATAGAGGTCGGAATATCTTATGAATGGCCAGACGTGGGTCGTCTTATTGTCGCGGACGAAAACTCTGGACAATCGAAGTTCCAGGCCCGTTAGCTGCTGAGAAGTAGGTATACTCATGGATGCAAAACGTTTAGAAGTTGAACTGTCGGTGTTCGGCAAACGAACCAATCCCCGGTGCGCCTTTTTAACAACGTTCTCCATGTTAAGCATCCTACGTTACCTCCTGTGTTCGGCGTGAATTGCCCCGATTGGCGAAAACTCGAAAACCAAGCCGGCTCAATGAGGTTGCCGTCGATTCCGTTGAGATCCCCGCTTTGCCGTTGTTGCCTGGCCGCTGGAAAGAAAGTGCCTCTAAGGCGACGGTGTGTGCTTTGACTCTTGCCGCATGTCGTCTGCGGGTCCGCTTCGGTCTTGCGGCGGGGCCTCGAATCCTGCATCAGGGAGCCAACCGCGAATGTGGTGGTTGATTAAGTCGATCGCGACGGTTTCGCGCAGCTCTTCAGGACTGAACGCGAGGAATCCGTTACAGTGTTCTCTGGTATGGCCGATGCAAATCAGGTCTTCTGCGTTGCTCTGGGAGAGAAAGGTATCAGGGGCCTTTTGGTTCGTTGTCCAGAGGAGTATTTTGAGCCTGCGGGACCCCGAGTCCTGGCTTTGGCGCAAATGCCGGCAGGAGTGGGAACTTGCCTGTTTTCTCCAGGAATTTTCGTCTACCCCGTCTGTGAGGATGAGGACCGTGTCAAGGGGAAATTGGTCGAGGATCTGCCTCGCCGAATCGTACAGGCGTGTGGTCCGGTTGCCGAAGGAGATGTGGAGGCTAGCACGGACGTCTGGCCAAGGGCTGAACGGGCGTTGTGCTATTGTTTCGAGGGTCAGGCTCTCTTTCGTTTGACAGTCCCAGAAGGCGTCATCGAAGCAGACGGGGAGAACGGAAGACTTATCGAGTTCCAGTTGCGGGAGCAGCGTGTTGACTTCGTCGGGGATTTTGGCCGCGGTCATGCTTCTACTCACGTCGACGAGGAGGATGAGCCGATTGCGGCGGAGGGGGATGGCAATGCTGCGCCCGATGCAGTCCACGGCGTAGAGTGCCATTCTGCCGCTGGTCCAGTATGCAAGTAAGGGAGATCCGCCGTAAGAATCGCGGATTAAGTCCACCTTGCAAGAGAAGGACCCACACCCCTCGGCGCGGGAGAGACAGCCCTCGTTGTGGTCCAGGGGGTGCCAGGTGCCATGGTCGTCCATGTACCTCACTTCGCACGCTAAATCCTGCCCATTGATGTGTGCCTGTATAGCAAGGCGCGTGGGTTCTGCTGGATCCGCATCGTCGACGCGGCAATCGATAGAGTGTGCGGGTTGGAGGGCGGTCGAGTAGCGGGCGCTTCTCCCGAGGGCGAGGGCATGGAACTCGAAGTGTAAGGGGACATTTGATTCATGCCAAGCCTTCGCAAGGTGTAACTGGAGGGCCTGGCGGTTTTGATCTGTATTCCAGCAAAGCGAATGAAAGTTGCCGAGCTCAAGGTCCAGGACATCCGCCCACTTGGGAAAATCGATGAGAACAGCGTGCGGTGCTCCGTGACAGAGGGCGGTACTATTGTGCGGATCAGAAGAGGTTGCCGCATGAGCGGGTCGAAGAATTTCATCCAGGCGGTTGTCCCTGTAAAGCGTGAACCCAAGGAGGAGAAGACCTGCAACTGGAAT
>CAYOYU010000571.1:368-1711 GCA_964408265.1 uncultured Syntrophorhabdaceae bacterium | reverse complement strand
TGGTTATCCTTCCTCCTAAGCCTTGCGGCCCTATGCCCAAACGATTTATATCCTGAAGCCAATCTTTTTCTAATACATCGAGTTCAAGATCGGGATTCGACTGACCGAGCGGCCTAATCAGGGCCTTTTTGGCCTGAAGGGCGCATTGTTCGAAGGTCCCGCCAATGCCCACGCCGACGATGGTAGGAGGGCAGGGATTGGGACCGGCTTCACGAACGGTGGCCAAAACTCGTTCTTTAATACCGGGCAAACCTTCTGATGGCTTTAACATAAATACCCGGCTCATGTTTTCCGCGCCTCCGCCCTTGGGAACAGCTATAATCTTAAGTCGATCACCTGGCGCCATTTCCAGATAGATTATGGCTGGCGTGTTGTCGCCGGTGTTTTTTCGCGTAAAAGGATGGCACATCGATTTGCGAAGAAAACCCTCTGTATAAGCGTCTCTTACCCCTTCCTGGATGGCCTGGTTAAAATTTCCCTCCACAATATGGACGTCCTGGCCCAATTCAGCAAATACAACAGCTTATCCCGTGTCCTGGCATATGGGGATTTTTTCCTCACTGGCCAGTCGGGCATTTTCCAGGAGTTGCTCAAGTATGTCTCTACCCACGGGCGACACTTCGGTTTTATGAGCCTGTTTGAAACCTTCAATGAGATCTTCTCCCAGATCTCTATTGGCGGTTATGAAAAGCCTTTTTACTGTGCTTGATATATCAAGACATGAAATTTGTCGCATCTAAATCATCCCTGTATTCATAAGGTTAGGACGCATATTCCACATTACGGTGTAGTAATGATTATTCCCTTATACCTAACCATATACTGCTGTCAACAGACTTTTCCCAGGTATACAGGGGGAATTTGACAAAATGGTTACTGGATTCTATAGTTCCACCGTGAACAGGTGGTGGTGAACTTTTATGCATATACTGCTGACAAACGATGACGGTATTTATGCTCCTGGACTTCGGGCTCTCTATGATGGTTTGAAGTCTGATAATCAAGTTACTGTGATTGCCCCTGAAAGCGAACAAAGTGCGGTAGGCCATGCCATAACCATCCTTAAACCCTTGCGCATTAAAACGGTTTCCCTTTCTGATGGCTTCGAAGGCTTCGCAGTAGACGGCACCCCCGCAGATTGCGTTAAAATCGGCGTGCGAAAAGTGCTCAATCATGCACCCGATTTCATTGTTTCCGGAATCAATCCTGGCGCCAATGTAGGTGTGCACGCCCTCTATTCAGGAACCGTATCCGCGGCCACGGAAGGAGCTATCCTTGGCATTCCTTCGATTGCGGTTTCGGTTGATACATTCACTCCTCATTCCTTTGAGCCAGCGGTGCGC
>CAYOYU010000571.1:0-358 GCA_964408265.1 uncultured Syntrophorhabdaceae bacterium | reverse complement strand
ACGTAAATGTGCCTGCGCTTCCCTGGGGCAAGATCAAGGGGATCACCATTACCCGGCACAGTGCTTCCAGGTTTGAGGAATCATTCGATCAGCGGGTGGACCCCCGCGGGAATATTTATTACTGGCACAACGCCGAGACCCTTCTGGTTGACGCAAATGGATGTACAGATCAGCAGGCCCTGCTGGATGGAAAGGTTTCCATTCCCCCTATTCATTGCGATTTAACTGACTATGAAACCATGGAAAATATAAAAGACTGGAAACTTCACATGGAAACAATGTGAAATTTTTCCCCAGCGGATGTGGAATTTTTCCCCACAATCGATCATATTTCCATTGGCACGTGAGTTTGTACTGT
>CAYOYU010000570.1:0-1711 GCA_964408265.1 uncultured Syntrophorhabdaceae bacterium | reverse complement strand
GAGGGGTCGGCTACGACATCAATTGAGGCGTACGCCTCCTCAGGAGCAACCTCAGCAGGGAAGAGGTTGTTCCGGGGATGAAGGACCTCGTCGGGGTCCTGTACAGCGAGATACCCTCAGGTGTCGGATCAAAGGGGAAGATCCGTCTCAGCGCAGAGGAAGAAAGGAGACTCCTCCTGAAAGGCGCCCGGTGGGCCGTGGAGAATGGCTATGGAGACGCCCGGGACCTGGACAATATGGAATCGGGCGGCTGCATAGACGGGGCCGAGCCTGACCTCATAAGTCAGAAGGCCTATGAAAGGGGACGGGCCCAGCAGGGGACCCTGGGATCAGGCAACCAGTGCCTCGAAATCCAGTATGTGGATGAGATCTACGACGAGAAGGCTGCCAATGCCCTGGGCCTTCACAAGAATCAGGTGACCGTCATGATACACACAGGGTCCAGGGGTTTCGGACATCAGGTCTGCACGGATTTTCTCGAGGTGATGGAAAGGGCAGTGGCCAGATACCGCATCGAACTCCCGGATAAGGAACTTGCGTGTGCGCCCTGCGAAAGTCCCGAGGCAAAGGACTACCTCGGCGCCATGAGGGCCGCAGCCAATTACGCGTGGGCAAACAGGCAATGCATCATGCACTGGACCCGGGAGGCATTCCTGAAGTTCTTTTCCACAACACCCCGGGAGCTGGGGATGAGCCTCATTTACGATGTGCCGCACAACATCGCAAAGGTCGAAGAGCATGTGGTGAACGGCAAAGCAAGAAAGCTCATTGTGCACAGGAAAGGCGCTACACGGGCCTTTCCCCCCGGACACCCCGAACTGCCCGACAATTACAGGAATACAGGACAGCCTGTGCTGATCCCCGGTGATATGGGCAGGGCATCCTTCGTCCTCCTCGGAACGGAAAAGGCGATGGAGGAGACCTTCGGCTCAACGTGCCACGGCGCCGGAAGAGTGATGTCCAGACACCAGGCCATACGCCAGGCAAAGGGCAGGGCCATATGGCGTGAGCTGGAGGACAGGGGCATATTCGTTAAATCAGCGGGAAGAGAGACCCTGGCAGAGGAGATGTCAGAGGCATACAAGGACATATCCAATGTGGTGGATGTTGTGCACAATGCAGGAATTTCTAAAAAAGTGGCAAGGCTGAGACCGATGGGGGTGGTGAAGGGGTAGAAGCTAAGAAATGAGCAATTTATTTTAACCCGGGTATAAGGAATCCAAGAACACTCAAATCCTCATCTAACTCAGGCCAGTGAATACCATAACCAGAAGGCGATATCTCAAAATTTCCTAATTGCTCTCCGGTTGCACCGGAGAGACGTGGATACCATGCAAGGGGAATTGATAGTATTCTTCCATCGGTAAGATAAACACTCATGGTATCTTCTGAAAATTTCACATCCAGTATCCCTGGCAGCTTGATCTGTTCAGCGATTGAAATATTCACGCCATTTCTCCTCAACTTTTTCTCTGTTTTCTTTTATTATTGTCATGTTACCTAATTATGACACTCACGGCATGCGGCGGGGGAAGTGGACGCAGCGATGGCGGAAACACCAGTGACGGGAATACCGGCAGCGCCGGTGATGAAGACAAGTTTGTAATGACGAAAGTGGAAGTATGTCCCTATGAGGATCGCGAGATGGACTCATGCATTATTGGACACTACACCTATGACGCCAATGGAAACAAAACAAAATACGAGGAAG
>CAYOYU010000569.1:0-1711 GCA_964408265.1 uncultured Syntrophorhabdaceae bacterium | reverse complement strand
CATTCTTGGGCAGCTTGGTCTTGTCGAGATGCGGTCGGCTATGCGCCAAGTCACGTGCCATTGAGACACCACCGGATTTGGTGACGATGATAGAGGACAGGCATAGTTCAAAAAAGCGGCGCAGATTAGGTTCAGCAACATTCTCGATGGCTAGCGCAAGCGCCAAGAGCTCTCGCTGTGTTGCAGGTTGGAACCAATAATCTATAAACCTCCTCGTAGGCTCATCGAAGCGCCTCGTCAATTCACGCGCAACCGTGGCACTGTTTATAAGCCTGGTTGCGTGCGTCAGTAACCTTACGCCGCTTTCTCGCACTTGGTCAACACTGAGTGGTGTCACCTTCACACGGCAAATCCTAACGGCGAGTGGATCGAGGTCAAATCCAACGCCATGACGTCCAGCGAGGAACGCTTCAACTACGGTTGTGCCTGAACCCATCATGGGGTCGAGCACAACGTCGCCGGGTGCGGTTAAACCTTCAATAAACAACTGAGGAAGCTGCGGCGGGAATTTCGCTGCAAAAGCGTGGAAATTGTGAGAGGCGTAGTGACTCTCAGCACTGTGGAAGTTCAAGTCGCCGCTGAGCAGTTGAGCTCACTGACCGCTGGTCTCGGGCAAGCGAACTGCTGGAAGTACCGCCTTCCGAGTGCGCTGTGTTGCGAGGGTCGGGAACAGAGCAAGTTGTTCCTTTACACGAAAGGCATTTGCTTTTTCAGACATGTCAGGAAAATATCTCCAAATTTGTATGCCGTCAAGAGAAATCTCTGAGGGTTTGTCGCAAGAACATCTCACAGCCGAATCTACATACGGCGCAGTCCTTGGAGCAGCGCCTTGAGTCACCATGATCGCAAGAGATGAGCGAGAAGAGGAGGGCTTTGTAAAGGATCTCTTTCAAATCAGCTCCTCGGACAGCTCTTCCGGGAGTTCTTCCGGAGGCGGAGCGAGGAGTATATTGAATTTCTTGTCTCTCCCGATTCTTTTTGCGAGCTCTGCGGTGCTTCTTTTTTGATAATGTCTTGGATTATCCCTAATGTATCTTCTATAGATCTCATATTCCGTGACGCCCTCGGCCCTGGCTCTCAGGGCCAGGATCTCGCAGAGGATCGCATGCATGGTTCTCACGCGCTCAAGAGGGGACAACTTGAGAAACTGTTCTCGTTCATATTCTTTTCGGAGATCCATGGCAGATTTCATGGGAAGAGAGTATCTCATTTACCCTGCTAATATCAATAAGAATTCCAGCAGCCCCCATCGGGGCCAGACTGATGGCACGGCCGCGGGGATCTGGGGGCGGATCTTTCCCCGTCTTCCACCAACCCGCTCATTCCGCCAGATCGCGAATCGCCTGACGCAGTCCCAGGACTACGTAGGCCATGGAGGTATAGTCCAGGGTGCCGGCGCGGTCGCTCCCCCTGTGGTAGTGCTCGTTCCGATAAAAGGCCGTGTCCGTAATCATGACCGCCAGGTACCCTTCTTTGTAGAATGAATAATGATCCGACAAGTCAATGCCGGGAACGCATTCAAGCGTGGCCAGAGATTCCACGCCCACCCCGGACTGGCTCTTCATGCTCTGCGCCACCTGTTTGACCAAGTCACGGGACCCAAGATTGCCTACCACGGCAATGAAATCACCGGTCTTGGGATAGATCCGATTCATGAAAGGGAGGGGATATGCCTGGCCCCCCTCTTCCTTGGTGAAAAACCCGATCATTT
>CAYOYU010000568.1:0-1712 GCA_964408265.1 uncultured Syntrophorhabdaceae bacterium | reverse complement strand
GATTGAGCTTGATGCGCACCCCAAATTCCCGCATGAATTGCGAAGGCTGAATGAAGGTCCGTCCAACATAATGATTCCGGATAACCCCCATTTCAAAAGGAATTCCTGAAGCCTCCGCATACCCTAAAGCTGCATAGTTTCCTGAATCAGGAAAAGGCATGATGAGATCAGCATCAAGGCAATATTCCTTGACCAGATTATGGCCTAAATCTTTCCGCACTGTGTAGACATTACGGCCGAAAATGGTGCTGTCCGGACGGGCGAAATAGATGAACTCGAAGATGCATTGAGCTATGCGGGGTTCCGGCAGCATCTTCAGGCTTTTCAGACCTTGTTCAGTTATCACGAGGATTTCACCGGGTTCAATATCGCGAACATACTGAGCCTCAATGAGATCCAGGGCGCACGTTTCGGAGGCCACCACGTAGCCGCCATTCAGGGTACCCAGACACAACGGCCGAAAACCATGGGGATCTCGGATGGCAATAAGGGCGTGTTGGGTCATGAGAAGAAGGGAGTAAGCTCCTTCCACACGTTTCAGTGTCTCTATGAGAGCTTCTTCCAATCCTTTGTGGATATGCTTGGCCAGGAGCTGTAAAAATATTTCACTGTCAATTGTGGTCTGAAAGATGTGGCCCTCCTGCTCTAATTGAGACCGAATTTCCAGCGAATTGACCAGGTTTCCGTTGTGCGCGATGGCCATGTGCAATCTGCCGTGCTGCACCAGCATGGGTTGAGCATTTTTTAGCAGGGAAGATCCGGTGGTGGAATACCGAACATGGCCGATGGCCCTGTCTCCCGGGAGTTTATCCAGATTCTGCTCGTTGAATACCTCGGATACGAGCCCCATACCCACATGCTGGATCACACCTTTTCCATCAGAAGCTACGATGCCTGCGCTTTCCTGTCCCCGATGCTGCAATGCATAGAGACCAAAGTAGGTCAACTTGGCCGCATCAGGATGGCCAAAGACACCAAACACACCGCAAGATTCCTTTGGTCCGACTGTCTTGGACACGGTTTCTCTCCTACCAGATATACCTGACAGGCACGCCTTTGGCCCGCAGTTCATCTTTTATATCCCGTATGGTATAAGCGCCGTAATGCACCATAGAAGCAATAAGGGCGGCATCCGCCTTACCCTTGGTTACCACTTCCCAGAGATGGTCAATGGTTCCGGCCCCACCCGAGGCTATGACCGGAATGGGCACCGCCTGAGATATCAAGGCAGTAAGGGTCAATTCATACCCTTCCTGGGTCCCGTCTGCGTCAATTGAATTGAGGCAAATCTCTCCAGCACCCAGATCCACTGCTCTCTTCGCCCATTCCAGGGCATCTATACCCTTGGGAGTCCGTCCGCCGTTAATCACTATCTCGTATCCCGAGGGGATGGCAGTGGATTCTGGGACACGTTTTACATCCATTCCGCGAACGATGCACTGGGAAGGCCAGCGATCCCTCCCGGATGATTTGAGGATTCATTACAGCGGCTGAATTCTCACTTACCTTCTCAGCCCCAGCCAGTAACACCTCCCTCATATCTTTCAAGGTTCGAATTCCGCCCCCCACGGAAAAGGGTATGAATATTTCCTCCGCCACTCGTGAAACTACGTCCAGCATGATATTCCGACGATCCGAAGAAGCGGTGATGTCATAGAACACGATTTCATCGGCTCCCTCTTCATAATAAAAGCGGGCCATCTCCACCGGGT
>CAYOYU010000567.1:0-1718 GCA_964408265.1 uncultured Syntrophorhabdaceae bacterium | reverse complement strand
TTCAGATCGATGAGATACTCATGGGGCAGGACTTGACTTCAATCGCCTAAAGGTACTGGCTCGTTCGGTAAGGTATCATTTCCCTGCCATCACTCGTATTTCTTGCACGACTTGACGTTACCACAATTGATCTATGGAAACATTTATCGTTTTGCGATTTTCATCATACCTATACCATCTGATCCTTGGGTCAGTGAGATTGACCTCCCCAATGGATGTCCACGGCGTGGGTGCCAGTTGTATCCCGTGCTCCCCAGGGTTGTCCTTGCGGCCAAAGAAGCATACTCCGCCTCTATATTGCCACAGGAACCTCAGGCGTCCGCATTTGATTTCTGGGTTCCCAGGCTGCCATTTTAGGGGATAGAACGGCCCGCGTGAAGGTAAGGACGACACCGTGTCTACAACTGTTTCCATTTTGGAGTCTGGAGGAACACGGGTGTCACGGCCTAAATCATAGGCTTCGTAGCGAGCAAACTTTTCCTGTCCTTCCTTCTCGGTCCAGAACTTCGTGAACTTTATGGCACAATAGCCCGAGGGACCATGGGCCAGGATGAGCCTACTTAAAGGGATGACTATGCCGGAGAAACTTATCTGAACCTCATTGGGTGCAGGGGGTACATAGCCTTTAACCGAGTCTGTGGCCATATCTGCAGAGCATACCTTTGGCGACAAGGTTGAGATGAACACCGCCAAGATGATCAACAAACGCTTTAGTCTACTCATAGCCAGGCATACCGAACAATTAAGTGGGTCCAAAAAATTGGATGTCTATTGGATATTACACACAATTTTGTCAGAATATCCGATAGACAAGCTCGCCGTTTCCAAAAAGAATTCCCTATCCATCCAGAGGACTCTTTACGCTGAGCCCCGGTTTATTCAGTACGTGTGTATAGATCATGGTTGTCGATACGTCCTTGTGACCCAGCAGTTCCTGTACTGTCCTTATGTCATACCCAGCCTCCAGCAGGTGCGTGGCGAAACTGTGCCGTAGGCTATGTACGCTCACGGGTTTGTAGGTCATGTCCCTTTTATCCCAAAAATATATGGTCTCTTGTGATGGTACAAGCCTTAATCCTGTCCATCGAATGCCCCTCCATGCTTCATGCTATCCGCCAGCCAATCCTGCCAGTTGTGCATCCAGCAGATCGGTGAGGGCCTTCAGTTCATCGCGGAGTCTCTGCAGTTCCTCCTGCCCGTATTTGGCGGAGTCTTTCTCGATGATGGTGCCCCAGTTCTTAAGGGTCTGGCACTGGCGGGTGAAGTTGGCAGCAGTGGGTTTCGTCTGTGTGGCAGGCTTGGCAGAGGCAAAGAGTTTTTCCAACTCCTTCACTGTGGTCTCACCTGCAAGAGCTAAGGTGCAGGCCTTCTTGAAGGCAGGAGAATCCATGTTGGCAGCGAGGACATAACCTAAGGTAGGCAGGAGAGTACCTGCCTTAATTGCCTCCTGAATTTCATTGCCGAGTTTTAAAGTCGAGATTGTGCGGAACAGCGCGGAATAAGACTTTCCGGTGATTTGGAGAATTTCGTTCATTATGAACGAAACCTGGTCTGAAAGCTGGGCGGGTGCCCGTTCAAAGTTCATCAGCACCCCCAGTGCCCCCTCCACATCATCATCCTTCTTGATTACCTTTTTCACCTTCAGGTACTTCATCAGGTAGGCGGCAAGATCGATGGTGTTGATTTCTTCCCTCTGGAGATTCTCTGTTAACTGTAGT
>CAYOYU010000566.1:0-1723 GCA_964408265.1 uncultured Syntrophorhabdaceae bacterium | reverse complement strand
CCAGGCGCGCGGGATATGCATGGAAGGGATTGAGGAGCGTAAGTTCTATAAGTTATACGCGAAGCAAAAAGGACGAAAAGCGAGGATTTAATACTGGTCAGATTACTCAGGCATCGACTGCAACACCGACGGCATCGGCGACACACCTTACGCCATCCCCGGCGGCTCGAACCAGGACAATTACCCTCTGATGGCCCCGGTGCCATGAGGGCGCAGGTATGCTCAGGCATCCGCGCGCTCGGATTCCCGCACGCTGGCCGCCCGGAGGGGGCGCGGCTCCTGTTGCGGCCAAGGAGCGCTATCTTGCCAATATGCCAGTGGGGTATTGTCCATTATAACTGGGCACTCTTGTCCATTAGAAATGGAAACCATTATAAGTCTCATTCTCATACGGCTTAGCTATGCTGCTAAAAGAAACGTTGCGACATGTGGCGCGCACCCAAAATGAGGAATTGGCGTCCTTTGACTACGGCGTGGAACGAGAGGAACTTGGTGAGATAGACCTTGATGCCCCCTACGCAGTCGTGCTATCAGGGGTGCGCAGGTGCGGGAAGAGCACTCTCCTCCGGCAGCTCGCAAAGAGGGTCGGCAACTTCTATTACTTCAATTTCGAGGATGCGAGGGTCACTGGGTTTGAGGCGGCTGATTTCCAGAAGCTCGATGAGGTCTTTCACGAAGAATTTGGTGACTGCGAGTACTATTTTTTCGACGAGGTGCAGAACGCTGAAAGTGGGAGCTATTCGTGCGCACCGGTTTGGACCGTGGCAAGAAGTTCGTGCTTACCGGCTCCAATGCGTCCCTCTTGAGCAAGGAATTGGGCACGAGGCTGACTGGGCGGCACCTTCGGGCGGAGCTCTTTCCGTTCTCCTTCAGGGAGGCGCTTAAGTTTAGCAAAAAGGAAGCTGGCGCCGCTTCTTTTTCCGATTACTTGCAGAACGGTGGTTTCCCGGCTTATTTGCGTTATAAAAAACAGGGCAGCCTCCGCTAACTCTTCAATGATATAATTGAGCGGGACATAATAGTGAGACACAAGCTCAGGGAAACGAAGGCGGTAAAGGAGATGGCGTTGTACCTGCTGACAAATTCAGGCAAGGAGTTCTCTTTCAATAGCCTGAAACGGCTCTTCGGCCTTGGCTCAACCACTACTGCAAGCTCTTTCGTTTCGTTCCTTGAAGACGCCTACCTCCTGTTCACGGTGCCAAAGTTCGACTACTCCCTGAAAAAGCAGTTGGTGATCCCCAAGAAAGCCTATTCGATAGACAACGGTTTTTCTTTTTCTTACTCCGCATCCTTTTCCGAAGACAAGGGCAGGCTACTTGAGAACGCTGTCTTCCTCCACTTGCGCAGGAAACACCGCGACATATTCTATTACAGGGGGAAAAAAGAGTGCGACTTCGTCATAAAGGAGAGGAACAGGATTGCCTCCGCTTTCCAGGTTTGCTACGTGTTGAATGAATACAACCCGCAGCGTGAGATGGACGGCCTGACAGAAGCCCTAAGGGAGTTTGGCTTGGCAGAGGGGCTGATTCTGACGTTCGATCAGGAGGACCGATTCATGGCAGACGGCAAGAAAATAGTCGTAATGCCTGCTTGGAAATGGATGGCAGAGTAATCCTGCACCGGTCCGACTACACCGGCGTGGACGGCGACAGCGACGGTATCGGCGACACATCCTACGCCATCCCCGACGGCTCCAACTAGGACCGCTACCCGCTGATGAGCC
>CAYOYU010000565.1:0-1747 GCA_964408265.1 uncultured Syntrophorhabdaceae bacterium | reverse complement strand
TTTATGTATACAAAATGATCTACTCCAATCCTCTGATACGTCTTAGTATTTTGGCAGTCGTTTCTTCATCCACGGCGTACTGTTCCAAAATCGTCATAAGTTGATCAGTAGACTGTGGCGCTTTTGAGTAAACATTCACAAGAAAATCTTCGACCTTTCTGGAAAGACTCCTTTCCATCTCTCTGAGCTTGTATTGAAAATTGTACTCTTTGGCCTTTTCTTTGTTTTTAGCGATAGCTTTTTCGTATTCTTTGCGAATCTCTGGTTCCTTTATTGATTCAGGTGCTATACCCGATGGATAGGGACCAAGGGGCGCGATACTCAACTCTGGAGGCGTATCGAAATTATAGTCTGCATCTATCTCTTTTCTTGCTGCTTGTAGGATGAAAAGCCAAAGCTCTGCTTCCACTCTTCGTATTTCGGGCCATTCCTCGGTGCTCGGCTCTTGGTTACTCAAATTCTCCATGCGGTCGATCTCCTGGACAAGCACCTGAACATCCCTTGATTTGTGCAGCATCCCAAGAGTATTAAGAATTTGCTCAGAATTGCTCTTCATAGTCTTCAATGTCAGCTCTCCCTTAGGCTCATCAGAGCCAACACTTTCAGTGATGGCTAAGAATAATATACTACAAAAAACCAATGAAACAACAATGCTTAGCTTGCTCTGCATTAAATACCTCCTTTCTCTTAGTATCCTGAAGTGGGATCACTTGCATTCTTACTTACAGAAAATCCACCTTTACTAATGGTTACCTTACCTGTCGAGTTAGCTACTTGTTGATGGGTAACCGTGGTGAATACCTTTGCGGTACCGGTGCCAACACGGAATTCCCATGGGATAGGCCAAGTAAATGTACCATCCGAAAAAGGTGGACCTTTACTACCGCTTTGAATAGTATCAACACCATTGACTTTGCTGGGCTTCGTTGTGGTGCCAGGGCCAACGGAAACCCAACTGCCAAGAGAATGTACGATACCATTAAGGTCACTGTAGAAACCGGTTCCTGTTCCCGTACATGTTTGTTCTCTCACTTCGATATTGATAAATGAAACATCGTTCGGCGTGATATATGGTCTTCCCTTAAAACCTGCAGACGCCGTTCCGTTGATATGCCAGACTCCTGTACCAGATTCTTGTTCCATTATTACACCAGATGGCTCAACAACCGTGAAGTTGACGGTTAATGAGGCCCCACCGTAGGTAGCGATAACCGAAGGAGTGGAGGCCCTTTCATGCGCCGTGAATGTTACAGGATTGCCCGAAGTCGCGCTTAATTTCCCATCTCCCGTCAACGACCACGTCACAGGAGTTAAGGACGTCGGCTGTAACGTTAATGTCACTTTCTCGCCAACGCCAAGCTTCTTTCTAGTACGATCCGAGGGCGTTGTTGCGACTGTTTCCGTCTCCACCTTAACAATGGCTACTTCAACAGTCTTGCTCAGTCCAGCAGCATACGAATTTTTGAAGCCAAGCAGACAGAAAAATAAAATCAAAACCAAAATTAATTTTCTTTTCATTATCTGAGTCATTACCTTATTTTTACCTCGTTGTTGACCATCACATCACCAAATCAATCTGCCCCGCAATATCCTTCACCGATTTGGGAGTTTCAGGGCTTATGTTTTTTACAACCACCGTGACATTGTTCCTTACGAAGGCAATAAACGTAATAACAGCGCCTTCACTCATCGCAAAACCTATGTCTCCGAGCTTAAGACCCTGAGTTTCCGCCTTCGGCAGAATTAT
>CAYOYU010000564.1:0-1758 GCA_964408265.1 uncultured Syntrophorhabdaceae bacterium | reverse complement strand
AACTCCCTGGCCTTCTTATAGCCCTTCTCCTGTTATCCCTTCTTGGTGCGGCATGCAATCCTTTCAAGAAATCAGGATTCTCCAACTGTGTCATCGTCGATGACGAGAAGGATTTCACCGGCGAATACCTGAAGCACTCCCGTGCGGCAGTCTTCAAGCGCATGCCCACGCCGGAGATTGTAGAAAAGGACAAGGAGATCGACAAGGGCGACGGACCGCGCAAGGGCCGTGTCAGATGGGCGGAGTGCAGCGTTGGACCTGACTGCCACGAAGCCGGGATGCACTGAAGCATGTGAACCCGCGAGGGGCAGCATTGGGCAGCCCCGGATAGCCTGCGGTGTGTGGATGAGGTGAGAAGCATGAAATCGGAAAAGATGCGGATTGGAGTGAGCAGGTGTCTTCTGGGAGAAAATGTCCGCTATGACGGCGGCCACAAGCTGGACCATTATATCACGGATACCTTGGGGAGGTATTTCGATTTTGTCGGTGTCTGTCCGGAGGTGGAATACGGGCTGCCCGTACCGAGAGAGTCCATGCACTTAACCGGCGAACCTGGGGCACCTCGGCTTGTTACCATCCGGACAGGGATAGACCATACTGAAGGAATGAAGACCTGGGCGCGAAGACGCGTTGAGGATTTGGAAAGGGAGGAACTGAGCGGATTCATCTTCAAAAGCAGGTCGCCCAGCTCAGGCATGCAGGGCGTGCCCGTCTACAACCCTGAGACAAAGATTGGGCTGAGGAAAGGAACCGGTATTTTTGCCGCTGCCTTCATGGAGCGGTTTCCGCTTATCCCCGTTGAGGATGAAGGCCGGCTCAACGATCCTCTATTGAAAGAGAACTTTATCGAACGGGTCTTTGTCTATGGCAGGTGGCAGCTATTCATGAGGAACGACGGCTCAATCAGGGGCCTCATCGATTTCCACAGGGACCATAAGCTCCTCATTATGGCCCACAGTCCACGCCATTATGCGGCCCTCGGCAGGCTCGTGGCGAACCCAAACGAAGACCGGGAAGGCCTCCTCGCAGGCTACCTCGTCCTCCTGCTTGAGGGTCTGAAGCTTCCGGCTACAGCCAGGAAGAACACCAATGTGCTCCAACATATCATGGGCTATTTCAAGAAACAGCTCACTACAGACGAGAAGCGGGAACTCCTCGAGGTCATCGAAAGCTACCGGCAGGGCCTTGTGCCCCTTGTTGTCCCTGTTACCCTGTTGAAGCACTATGTCCGCAAGTACGACGAAAAATACCTGCAGCAACAGCATTATCTTAATCCTCACCCCGCAGAACTGATGCTCAGAAACCACGTGTAGGCCCCCATCGTCTTCGGTGATTCTATTCCTGGAAGGAACGCTGTAAATCGGGTTTACTCTTTTCCGGCGCTATCTCTTGCAACTCCGCAGGCTTGAACTTAGTTTATAACCGGAGGCGTAATGGCGGCAGGAATATTCATATGAATGGTCTGAAGAGGGGTGTATTTATCCGGTCCGTGGTTGCCGTTGTCGTGGTTCTTATGGTCTGGGCCCCCTTCGGGGCCATTCCGGCGGATGATGGACACCGCGGTATGACCTGCTATTGCTGCGCAAACATGGAAAGAGCACAGACGATGATCTTCTCCTGCGGCTGCAGCCGGAACATCGATTCTGATGGGTCCGTCTGGTGGCCGGAGATGGCCTTCAGCCCTTTCGAGATCGGTTTCATCTTCCAGCCTCTCAACAGCCTTGCCGACAAACCGCATCCGCCCGCGATGGTCTATAT
>CAYOYU010000563.1:0-1759 GCA_964408265.1 uncultured Syntrophorhabdaceae bacterium | reverse complement strand
GGAAAGCAGCGCGCATGTGACTATGACACTGAATCCCTCTTGAGGCATCAGATTTAAGTTCTGCGCCTGGTGGCTCAGCAGAAATGGGGTGCCGCGATTTCTTGTCAGAGATGAATCAAGTGAAACCAGTCAGATAGCCGCGAGAAAGTGGTGGTATCCGGTCCTCGTACGGGGTACATGGCGTTTGCGGACGAATGTATCCCTGAGGAGGACCGGAGATGGAAAGACCAATAACCGACGTGGCCTCGCTGGTCAACGAGATTCTCAGCTTTGTGCGGGGGCCGGCGCAAGCGATGGAGATCGGGGACGTGGAGCGACACCTCCTCTCCCTGGTGGTGGCGGTCGGGAGAGCGGCTCTTGAGGAATTTGTGGCCGAGAAGGGAAGCGGATATGCGGGCAAGCAGATCATTGATGCCGAGGGGAACCGATGCCCGTATGTGCGAGACCGGAGCCGTGCGTATCGGTCCATCTTCGGTGCCGTCCTTATCTCGAGAGCCTACTATCACGCTGCCGGCTCACCGGGGGCCTTTCCTTTGGATGGAGAGCTTAACCTGCCGGAGAGGGGCTATTCCTACTTGGTTCAGGAGTTCTCTTCCAGACTGGCGGTCACGATGAGTTACCAGGACGCTCAAGAGATCCTCTGTTCCTTCTTTCCTGTCAAGATGCCCATTCGGTCGTTGGAGAGCATTGTTGGAGACGTTTGTGATGAGGTGGACCAATTCTACGATGAGAAGGCCGCGCCGACTGTGAGTCCGGAGGCTGCGGTGACGGTCGCGACAGTAGACAAGAAGGGCGTCGTCATTCGCAAGGCCTGTACAGACGAGGCCGGTCCCGAGGCACCTCCTTCCAACCCCGACAAGCCCGGAAAGAAGAAGATGGCGACCGTGATTTCAACCTATGTAACTCCACGTCACGCCCGCGCTGCCGACTGCATCCTCAAGGAGGTTTCGGACCAGGGTGGTTCTGATTCCAGGCCCAAACCGCAAAACAAGCTTACGTGGGGTAGCCTCACTGATGATCCGGAAAAAACGGTTACCCGCCTGAAGAAGGCGGTGGATCAGCGATTGCCTGAAGGCAACGAGTTGGTCTGTATCTTGGACGGGGAAAAGTCCCTGTGGAGCCTCGTGTACAAGTATTTCCCCACTGCCTTCTTCGTCCTGGACATCTTTCACGTCCTCGAGCACCTGGGAAAAGCCGCCCTTTGTTTCCATGATGAGGGCAGCCCGCAAGCCAGACAATTCGTGACCGAACGGTTGAAAATGCTTCTCAACGGAAGAGCGGGCAGGCTTATCGGTGGACTCAAGCAGATGCTGACCAAGCAAGATCTCTCCGCCACCAAGAGACGTTGCCTCGAACAAGTCATCGGATATCTCGAACGAAACCGCAAGCACATGCGGTACGAGATCTGTTTGGCCAAGGGCTATCCCGTCGGAAGCGGGGTCATTGAAGGGGCATGCAGAAATCTCATCAACGACAGATTGGAACTCACCGGGATGAGTTGGACGATCCCGGGAGCGGAAAGCATGATGCGCCTGAGAGCCGTTCATATCAACAAAGACTGGGACGCTTTCTGCAAGCGCAGACGCACGAAGGAACGGGAGCGTCTCTACGGCGTCACGAATACCAACTCCTCGGAGATCCGGGATCACGAGTTCTCGCGCGCCGCATAACTCATGACAGAAAGTAGCGGCACCCCCGTTATGGTCGTCCAAGACATATCGAACTGACGCAAGTCCCACGCCTGAAGAATACAATTGTT
>CAYOYU010000562.1:1285-1764 GCA_964408265.1 uncultured Syntrophorhabdaceae bacterium | reverse complement strand
TGTGATGAATTGCCAGACAATTGGACAATACGCAGCTCTCTTTATCGTCCACATGCTGACCCTCGGGTATGACCAGGCCCACTCCTCCCCTGGCATACCTCGTATAATAATCAATAAGTGTCTTGTTGGCTGAGCCATCTGGTGAGACCAGAAATGTGCCCATTGGAGCAAGCACAATTCGGTTCCGTAAAGTCACTGGGCCTAATTGAAAAGGTTCCAGAAGCCCATATGCATTATTCGACATGTTCTTTCCTCCAGTGCTCATATCTCTAAATCCGATGAGCGTCTTTTTTCCAAAGGCCTGAAATCCCACAGAGGTGAAAGGTTTTTGAGAGTTACTTCCGTGTCCAGGAGATGGGCGCAATTCGGACAGAAGTACTGGCGCAGCACGCCCCTTTCGTCGCCGACAACGAGTCCGGAGACCTTGTCCGCTTCACCCTCTTTACAAATCGCCTTTGCCTTCCCGTTCCCGTTCCAAA
>CAYOYU010000562.1:0-1275 GCA_964408265.1 uncultured Syntrophorhabdaceae bacterium | reverse complement strand
GAAGTGAGATCTTTTTGACATCGGCCGCAGGAGAAGTGCTCACCCCGTCCTCAATCATCCAAGCATACATAATCACGTTGTGAGCTGAGTTCTTCGGATTTGAACAGGCCATCACAGGTAATACGTTTAGCCCGAACCTTTTGCCTTTCCCGTTCCGTTTGAGCATGATCGACTTCAAAAGAATTCGCTCTCAAAACTACACCGTAGATATCCTTTGCCTTTTCTACGGATACAAATCCCCACAAGACATCTCTTGCCACCAGATCGGGTTCACGACTTAAAGGATCCCCGACTCCGCCCCCACCGTTCGTAATGAAAGCGAAGATATCTTCAGACCTGAGGTCAACCATGCCGATTGCGGGCGCAAGTTCGGACCCTGGAAATTTTTCGTGATGATAATCGAGTCCTTCCTTCAGGAACCTCTGTCGATCCATCCCTCGCCAGACGAGAAAGTGGTGGGACGCGCCCGGATATCCGCCCATGGCTCCATGGGGGGGGATGCGTCGGCGATCCTGCACCAGGAAAAATTTAATATCGTCAGTCCCATAAGGCATAATCGCAACCAGAGACCCTACGCCACCTCTGTGTCGTCCAGCTCCCCCTGAATCCGTGAGATATCGACGTGTGAGATAGAGAACGGGATAGGCGGTTTCCTGGATTTCCACGTCCGGGGTCGCATAGTCCATGATGCTGATCATTGAACCCACATCCAGCCCGTCTTTTACCCTGAAAGCCCCCCCGCCCCCACTTATGGTCTCAAGCATGGGGATTATCGTGGGCTGCCGAGTTAAGGGGTCCTGGGCCATTCCGAATGCGATAGAAGGCGTGCCCTCCCAGCAGGCCGTAACTCTATCCGCAAAGGGAGTGTGGATGAGGGCTTTGTTGAATGCGCCGAGCGCCGCATCAGCCGCTCTAAAGCTGATGTGGGGACAACTACAGGGAGCCGGCGGCTGCGCATTAAGCATGGTTCCTGGAGTTGCCAGTATTTCAATAGGATAGGTGCATCCCTCGTTCCAGGGCACATCGTAACAAAGTAACGGCATCACAAAAGAACAAACCATGCCCTTCACCACCAGTTTGGTACAGTTCATGAACCTCGCCACCTGGTTCGGGCACTCTTTCCTGAAATCAAAGATCAGTTTTCCGTTTGCCACAGTCAAATCACACCCAACAGGCAGCAACCCGTCTCCAATGCCTTCAATCTCCCCAAAATCCCTGTGTTCATATATTCCTTCGGGAATCTGCCGTATTCTTTCTTCAGTGACACTGGCAGAG
>CAYOYU010000561.1:0-1764 GCA_964408265.1 uncultured Syntrophorhabdaceae bacterium | reverse complement strand
TATTCGCTGCTCAGGCCGGCCACATATATGCACTATCCCTTAAGCGTGGTCCGTGACGAGAGCGTCATGAGACAGGTCCTGCCGGAGATCGAGAAACTGGAGGCGAAAGAGGAAGGCGGGTTCGACAAGTATATCCATTTCCTCATGTCGCACCAACTGCCTCAACCGCAAACGGAAGAATGGGATTGATGATGAGGCAAATCCGAGGCAAATCCTAAATCCTAATATCTAATTTCTAAATCCTAAAGGGAGGGTCCAAGCACAAAATGTCATGGACCTTCCGCAGTCATAGTTTAGGATTTCGTGCTTAGGATTTAGGATTTCTTCTTTTGTTCTTCAGGCTTTGTCTTTTATGATCCCGTGAACCGCGGTCGCTTTGAATGAGGCCGTTACCCGGGAACCTTCCGTAAGAGCCAGTTCCCGTACGGAACCCATGGTAACGTAAGCCACCAGGGGAAAACCGCAGTCAATCATGACCCTGTGGTAAAGCCCCATGGAAACAAGCCGTTCTATTCTTCCGGCGAAGACGTTCCGCGCACTTGTGGGGGCTGCTGCGGCCTCCTTCGAGAGGGTGACCAGCTCCGGCCGAATGCAGATGACCACGGTCTCGCCGGGTTTGGCATCGCCCACAATCTCGATCTCCCGTCCCGACAGGGATGCCACAAAAGTGCCCTCTTCTCTTCTTATAACCTTTCCCGTCAAGACCGTTTCCATGCCCACGAAGGAGGCCACGAACTCATCGGTTGGATGATTCATCACCTCCTCGGGCGATCCGATCTGGATTATCCTCCCCGAAGTCATCACCCCTATCCTGTCCGAGAGGCGCAGGGCCTCCGACCGGTCGTGGGTGGCAAAGATGGCCGTGGTCCCCGATTACCTCATGACCCTTTCGAGGTCATCCATAAGGGTCCCCTTGGTCGGGGCATCGAGCGCTGCGAAAGGCTCGTCAAGAAGGAGTATCTCCGGGTTGATGGCAAAGGCTCTGGCCAGGGATGTCCTTTGGGCCTCACCGCCCGAAAGGGTCCTGGCGGACCGTTTGCCCAGGTGGGATATGCCGAAGCGCTCCAGATTTTCAGCAACGGCTCTCTTCATCTCCCCTTTCTCCACACCGCGCAGTTTCAGGCCCGCACCCACATTGGCAGCAACGGTGGTGTCAAAAAGCAGGGGTTCCTGGAAGACCATCGTCACCCGGCGCCGGTATTCGGGTACGGGCAGCTCTGTTCCGAGGGTGCTCCCCCTGAAGACGATGCCCCCCTTGAGGGGCCGGTGAAGACCGCAGAGGGTCTGGAGAAGGCTCGTCTTTCCGGCACCGTTGGGACCGATGAGTGAGAGGACCTCCCGCTCGTTGACCTGAAAATCGGGAATGTCGAGGATCGTTACCCCGCCCCTCTGTACGATGAGGTCTCTTATTTCCAGTATCATCCTATCCCTGCCGCTCCATCCGGATTGCCGGATTCCGGGTTCATTCGAGGAATCATATTGCTCACGAAGCCCTTCCTCACCTTGGCCTTTCCCGTTGCTGGACCACAGTGAGGATGAGATTGATGAAGAATGCAAGAAAAAGGAGAATAAGCGCGAGGGCTATGGCAACGTCGAAGTTGCCTTTGCTCGTCTCCATTACCGTTGCTGTGGTCAAAACTCTCGAATAGCCCTTGATGTTCCCGCCCACCATGATCGATGCACCGATCTCCGAGATGACGCCTCCAAAACCGGCCATCACGGCAGCGAGGAGCGAGAGCCGCGCCTCCTTTATAAGGATCAGGA
>CAYOYU010000560.1:0-1765 GCA_964408265.1 uncultured Syntrophorhabdaceae bacterium | reverse complement strand
AAAAGTACTTCACCGGCGAGGGTGCCCTGATCACCGTGCGGCCTGGCAACCACATGTGGGAGACCAATTTTGTCCCGGACTTGACCAGCATTAAGCTGAAGGCCTGGGACGACCGTGGTGCCGGCAGTGCCAACATCATGTTTGTGCTGGCCGACGGCACCATGCATGCCCATATCTCCGAGATGCCGGTGGGAACCTACAAGAAGGGACATCGACACGCTGCGGGTGCCCACGTCATGTGCACCACCGGCCACGGCTATTCCCTGTTGTGGTTTGAGGGAGATCAAGACTTCCTGCGTATTGACTGGAAGCACGGTGTAGTATTTACGCCGTCGGACCGGCAGTTCCACCAACATTTCAACACCAGCCGGGAACCGGCCCGCTACCTGGCCACCTTCATTGGAGGACTGCGCTACCCCCTTACCGAGGCAAACCGACGCTCACTGCTGGGTCTAAACCCGGGTGAGAAGGGCAAATGCTCCATTAGCGTCAAAGAAGGTGGTGATCAAGTCGAGTATGAAGACCAATATCCACGTATTCATCGCATCTGGTTGGAGGAAATGAAGAAGAATGGCGTGACGCCGAAGATGGATAAGTTCGAGGTCGCGCAGTGAGAAACGGTCCTCGTTACCTCATGATAAAATGTTGTCTGCATTGGAAGGCAAGTATCAAATTGATTAATGGTGGGATAGAGGGTAATTCCTCAAACTAACTGGTACAAGGAGGTGAATTCATGAAGAGATACGCTACATTGATTTTGATTGGTTTATTTTTTCTGCCATTGGTTCTTCTCCCATGCCCGTCGTTTGCAGCGCCCTACTATGAAGGAAAGGTTATTACCATTGTCGTGGGTTATGGCCCAGGAGGCGGTTATGACCGCATGGCGCGCATTTTATCGAAACACCTATCCAAACACATTCCCGGCAAACCAGCAATTCTCGTCCAGAACATGCCCGGTGCAGACAGCATGATCTCAGCAAACTACCTGTACAATATCGCCAAGCCGGACGGACTTACTATCGGCACTTTCAACCGCTTTCTGTCTTTTGCACAACTAGAGAAAGCTGCGGGTGTTAAGTTCGATCTAAGAAAGTTTGCCTGGATAGGATCGGCGGCGTCAGAGAGCATGGTCTTATTGATTAGGGCTGACCTCCCTTATAAGACAGTTGATGATATTGTTAAGGCAAAAGCAGAGATCATCCTGGGCGATACAGGACCCGCCGGGAGTGGCCGCCTGTTCCCTACTCTCCTGAAAAATTTCATGGGTATCAACTTTAAATTCGTAACCTATCCATCGGGTAATGACATTATGTTGGCACTTGAAAGAAAAGAGATTGACGCACGGTGCGGATCTTACAGCGGGTATAGACCCTTAGTCGACCGGGGAGTGCTACGCCCTGTGGTCCGGGGAAGCGCGGCTGTGCCTGGCATTGAGAACCTTCCGGTGGATGAAAAACTTGTAAAGAACGCACTAGGCGCCCAGCTTATGGCCATAGGCTCGGCGCCCGATAAAATGGGCAGGCCTTACATGGCGCCCCCGGGGACACCGGAAGCGGTAATGAATATTTTAAGAAATGCCTTTGCGAATGCTGCTAAGGATCCGTTACTTCAGGAAGATGCCCGAAGGTTACAAATGGATGTGGAGTATTTGCCGGCCAAAGAAGTAGAAAAAATATTACGGTTAATTCTCGATCAGCCGCCTAATGTTGTGAAAGAGTTTTTGACGTATTCGAAATCATAGACATTTTATTTTTTCAATTGATAA
>CAYOYU010000559.1:0-1767 GCA_964408265.1 uncultured Syntrophorhabdaceae bacterium | reverse complement strand
TTTGTTTGGTGAGGGCCTCAATAAAATATGAACCGGCCAACGGGTCAACCGTGTCTCTCAAGCCAACCTCGTCCATGAGCAACTGCAATGTCCGCAGGGAGAGGAGAGCGGCGTGCGGGGTGGGAATGGTATACGCCTCGTCATAAGAACAAAGAGCGGTGGTCTGAGCCCCACCAAGTGCGGCGGCAAGGGCATAGTAGGCACTGCGTATTAGATTGTTTTCCGGCTGTTCTTTTGTCAGTCCGCTCCCTCCGCCACCGAATAGGCCGCGCAGAAACAGATTTTTCTTCTCAGTAACGCCATAGCGTTCTTTCAAGTTCTTCGCCCATAGCTTACGGGCGGCGCGGAACTTGGCCACTTGCTCCCATAGGTTTCCGTACACGTCCAAATTAAAGGTGATTGAGCCTACGAATTGATCGGCTCGGTAGCCGCGAGCAACGACCTCATCAATATAGGCATTGGCGATTTGTATGGCGCAGGCAATCTCCTGAACAGGGTTAGCGCCGGCCTCACGAATGTGATAGCCGCATACACTTACCGGGCTGCAGCGGGGCAGTTCCTTCATGGCATATTCAATGGTATCTCCAATGAGTTTTACCGACGGTCTGACTGGAAAAATCCAGGCTCCGCGGGCCACGATTTCTTTCAGAATGTCATTTTGTGGGGTGGCGCTGATGCGGGTTTTGTCATACCCGTATCCTTCAGCCACCGCTTGAAACATGGCCAACATTATGCAGGCGATGGAGTTAATAGTGAGTCCAACTCCGATGCGGTCCAGTTGGATGTCTTTGAAGGCTATTTCAAAATCGCGCAAGCTGTCCACAGCCATGCCTACGCGGCCCACCTCTCCTTCGGCCATGGGATCATCAGAGTCGTACCCCATCTGGGTGGGCAGATCGAACGCCACGTTCAATCCCGTCTGGCCGTGGGAAATCATGAGCTTAAAACGCTCATTGGTTTCCGCGGGCATTCCGAATCCAGTATACTGGCGGATAGTCCATTCACGGCTGCGATAGCCTAACGGATGGATGCCCCGAGTGAAAGGAAAAACGCCAGGGTCGGCCAGATCTTTCTCGTAATCGAAACCCAGTTCCTCCAGATCCTTCGGTGTATATACCGGTTTGACCTCGATCCCAGACTGATAGGTCACCTTGGTAAAGGCGCCTTTTTCAGCTTTTACATATTTTGCCACGCCCATTAGTTGTACCCCATATTACCGTGTCACATGTTCCCGAATAAAGTATACGGCGTCGTCAAAACGCGTACCCCCAGAAAAGACCCCATCTACCCCTATCTCCTTTAACTTCAGTTTGTCGCGAGACGGGATGACTCCCCCCACTACCACTAAAACATCTTCCATATCTTTTTCTTTTATCAGCTTCATGAGTTTTTGGCAAATGGGCAGATGGGCTCCGCTCATGATACTGAGGCCGATTACATCAGTCCCTTCTTGAATGGCGGTGTTCACAATATTCTCCACCGGTTGGTGAAGTCCGGTGTAGATTACCTCCATCCCTGCGTCACGCAGGGCAAAGGCCATCATTTTTGCGCCGCGGTCATGGCCGTCCAATCCAGGCTTTCCTATTACTACCCGTATTTTTCTTTCCAATATGGTTCTTCCTCTCTATAGGGCCCCTATTGTTCCTGCCAAAGGTCGGATAGCACAAAATCCAGGCCAAGCTTTTTCAGAGTCCCTGGCAGCGGCACACCCAGGGCATCCCAGCCCATCTCATCGAAGTATTCTTTTTCCTGGATGTTCAAGTCCAC
>CAYOYU010000558.1:813-1774 GCA_964408265.1 uncultured Syntrophorhabdaceae bacterium | reverse complement strand
GACACGGGCAACGTCGCTCGGGTCGGACCGGAAGAGATAGCTGTTAGGCCGTTTTTTAAGGGGAGTGGCGCTGCCGCTGGCTATCAGCTTTGCCATCATGCTGTCATATTCTTCCCTGGATCCGTTGCATACATAGATCGAGTCAGGCCGGCACATTGCCGCCGCTTCCTTGAGCCAGTTGCTGAGTTTCTTGTTCTTTACCGTCCTATTCATGAATCTTCTCCCCCACAAAAGTTATTTCCGCACTATGCATTTAAAATTTCCCCAATCCCATGGCATCCCTCACCAGCGCCATGGTCTCCTCGGTAACCTTCTTCGCCTTTTCAGTCCCCTTCTGCACAATATCGTGGAGAATATCAGGGTTGCTGAGAAGCTCATTTCGTTTTGCCCATATGGGCTCCAGCACTTTGAACACATTCTTAATGAGGATCTTCTTGCAGTCGATGCAGCCGATCTCTGCGGTCCTGCATCCATGGGCAGTGTATTCCTGTTCTTCCTTAGAGGAAAAGATCCTGTGAAGGTGGTGTACCGGAGACAGCTCGGGTTCCCCCACGTCCGTCCTTCTCTTCCTGGCGGGATCGGTCATCATCGTCCTCAGTTTCTGCTCCACTACTTCGGGGGGATCACAGAGATAGATGGCATTGTCGTAACTTTTGGACATCTTCCTGCCATCCACTCCAGGGACTTTTGGAAATTCCGTTAAAAGGGCTTCGGGTTCGGGAAAGACCTCCCGGTAAAGGTAGTTGAATCTCCTCGCGATCTCCCTCGATATCTCGAGATGAGGGACCTGATCAATTCCGACCGGAACGTATTTTGCCCGGTAAATAATGATATCAGCCGTCTGGAGAAGAGGGTAGCCGAGGAAACCGTAGGTCGAAAGGTCACGTTCCTTCAATTCCTGCATTTTTTCTTTGTACGTCGGAACACGTTCAAGCCACCCGAGAGGGGTTATCATCGAAAG
>CAYOYU010000558.1:0-803 GCA_964408265.1 uncultured Syntrophorhabdaceae bacterium | reverse complement strand
TTCGGCCTGTTCAGGTATTCGCGACTGGATGAATATGGTGCACTTGTCCGGGTCGAGACCCGCTGCGAGAAAATTCAGAAGAAGGTCCTGGGTGGACTCTTTTATTGCCTCGGGGTGCGCATACCCTGTGGTGAGAGCATGCCAGTCAGCAACAAAATAGAAGCAGTCATACTGAGCCTGAAGCCTGACCCAGTTCTGGAGGGCTCCCACAAGGTTCCCGAGGTGGAGCTTTCCGCTGGCCTGCATTCCGCTTAAAACCCTGTCCACATTACCTCCCAAACATGAAGTCGAACATATCTTTTATTATTAATGCATCATTGACGGTCTGTCAAGAAAGGCTCGCACGAGAGCTGGTTCAAAACATTCCCAGTAATGCGAGGAAAAGACTTACCAGGGGCATAACAAAGTAATTTGCTATTCCTGTGACGATGAGTAGCAGGACGATTAAGAAACCAAAGGGTTCTATCTTGCTGAAGGACATGGCCTGCTTGTGAGGCAACAGGCCCACAAGAACCCTGCCCCCGTCAAGAGGCGGAATGGGGATCAGGTTAAATGACGCCAGCACCACATTGATGACCACACTGGATTTAAGCATCATGCCCGCAGGCACCAGTATTTTTTCGGCCAGGCCCTCAGGGAAGAAGGCAGCGGACGGAATGACAAGGAATTTCAGGACGAGTATGCTCGCGATGGCAAGGAGGATGTTAGTGAGCGGGCCCCCTGCCGCTGATATAGCCATGTCGCGCTTTGGGTTCTTGAAGTTCATGGGGTTAATGGGGACGGGCTTTGCATATCCGAAAACA
>CAYOYU010000557.1:0-1777 GCA_964408265.1 uncultured Syntrophorhabdaceae bacterium | reverse complement strand
CATACCGTGATACCCCTCCATGCCTCCATTCAAGAGCATTGTCGACGTATTGGTTTCAGCAATCTCGCCCCGATTGTTTGGTACAAGATCGCGAATGCGAACTACGAAGTTGAAAATGGTTCTTCTTTCCTGGGCAAACCATATGAGCCTAACGCTGTCATCAAGAATGACATAGAGTTTATTCTAATGGAGAGAAAACCGGGAGGATATCGTAAGCCTTCAGTCGCCGCTAGAGTGCTCAGCGTCATATCAGAAAAGAACCACAGGATTTGGTTTCAACAGATCTGGACCGGGGTCACTGGCGCCTCAACGAGACACCATCCCGCTCCGTATCCTGTGGAACTGGCGGAAAGGCTCATCCGGATGTTCAGCTTTGTGGGTGATACGGTCCTAGATCCATTCATGGGCACAGGTACAACCAGCATCGCAGCGGTAAAATGGGGCCGAAATAGCATAGGGATCGAAGTTGATGCTCAGTATTTATGTTACGCGGAAAATCGACTTAGAGATGAATCCTCTGGACTTTTTGCGAATGCTACTATCAGAACAAATGCATAGGTTCACTAGAAATGGCAGAACTGGAAGAACGTGTCGCGGCCGCAGTTAAGCTTTTCTGGGAAACTCGCTTCGCGCAGGCGCGGCGCCAAGGAGAAGCAACAGGGAGACGCGACTACGGTGCTCGCGGTGCAGTCACAGGTGGAGCACAACTGAACGGATTCATAGAGCTCGTGGGGGATTTGGTCCGGGAGGCGGGTCTCAAACGGGCCCACATCCATAAGAGACAAACAGTGCTTCCCGGATACTTTAGACCAACGAAGGAATGGGACCTTGTCATCGTCGCTGACGGAAGTCTGCTCGGGACTATCGAATTCAAATCACAGGTCGGCCCCTCGTTTGGTAACAATTTCAATAATCGAGTGGAAGAAGCCGTTGGCAATTCTACCGACCTATGGACCGCATACCGAGAAGGGGCCTACCAGCTCTCTCAGCGGCCCTGGCTGGGCTATCTTATGCTTCTGGAGGAGGTTGAAGGTTCATTATCGCCTGTCTCCGTGAAAGAACCTCATTTTCCAGTGTTCAGTGAATTTCGTGACGCATCATATGCTCGGAGGTATGAGCTGTTTTGTGAAAGGCTTGTCCGTGAAAGGCTCTACGATGCCGCCTGCTTCATTCTGTCGAGTAAGGAAAGAGGACTTGAAGGCGGGTACAGAGAGCCAAACAAGGAACTGGGTTTCAAGAACCTTGCGGTTTCGTTGACCAGCCGCGTGATTGCCTACTCCAAACGACGTTGAAGTCACTCCTAGAGCGGTCCAGGGTCGGTATGAGCTGTACACGATTTCGGGCGCTTTGGGCTGCAATGTGAAAGGGATTTATCTGGGATTTCTCAATCTCAAGAATCCACTTTAGATCTGTGAAATCCACTTATAAATAGCATTAGTCTATAATCCTAACCTTTTGATATTGTTCTATTTAACTGCCGGGTGGTCCACATCGTTGAGCTGCCATCTGCAACCGATCTTATTACAGGTTCATCACAACTACCCGCCACTGTTGAGCATCTCATGCGGACAGCCGTCCTGCGGGTCCGTGGCCTGGTCGTGTTATAGTTGCTTGTTATTCTTAGCCGGTGAACTTGCAGACTCTGTTGAACATGATTCGAATAGAATCAAATGATCGGCCGCTGGTGCGATTTCAGGCTACTCCTGACCCCTGATCCCTGGCCCCTTACCCCTGAATGGTTCCTCCGCCTAGGAGAACATCCCCCCTGTACCAGACC
>CAYOYU010000556.1:1168-1784 GCA_964408265.1 uncultured Syntrophorhabdaceae bacterium | reverse complement strand
AAAGGGTGTTGATGACGCCGGTTCTTTAGAAGTCACAAAGACTTAAAAAAACGCAGGCATTGTATGACAGGTTCAAACAGGACATGCGCTCTCCATTGCCTCCTTTACCTTCACAGCCAGGTCCATTTTGCAAAACGGTTTTGAGATGAAGTTTACTCTCTGTTCCAATATGCCCCTATGGGCGATCACATCCGCTGTATAACCCGACATGAAAAGACATTTAAGCTCAGGGTAATGGAATCTCAACCGTTCTACCAATTCCCGACCGTTCATTCCGGGCATTACCACGTCGGTTATCAGCAGGGAAATAGTGCCGGAATGCATCTCGGCCAATTGAAAGGCTTCAGCCGGAGTCTTTGCGGCCAGCACGTTGTACCCCAAGTTTTTCAGCATAATTTTGGTCAGTTGCAGAATCGAAGCATCGTCCTCAACCAGCAATACGGTTTCACCACTGCCCCTGGCGGTCTCCCTTACGCCTTCTTTGCCATTCTCGATTGTCTGTCCCGAATAACAGGGCAAGTAAATTTTTATCGTGGTGCCCTTGCCGGGTTCACTATACACTTTAATGGAGCCGTCATTCTGTTTGACGATTCCATACACTGTCGCCATTCCCAAT
>CAYOYU010000556.1:0-1158 GCA_964408265.1 uncultured Syntrophorhabdaceae bacterium | reverse complement strand
TGATCTTGACTCTTTGTGGTGAAGAACGGCTCGAAAATACTGTCGATGATCTCCCTGTCCATGCCGCAGCCATCGTCGCTTACGGCAAGCATTACAAAATCACCGGGAACAGGCCCTTCGAGATCTGTAAAATGTTCCTCGTCGAGTGTGATATTCCCCGTTTCGATGGCCACCTTGCCCACGCCTGAAATGGCATCCCGGGCATTGACACACAGATTGGCCATAATCTGGTCGATTTGGGAGGGGTCGATTTTGACCGGCCGGAGGTCTTTACCCGGCAGCCTATCAACCGGCGGATCATTTTGAGCATCTTTTCCACTGTCTCGTTGAGGTCAAGCACCTGTGGCGCAATGGTCTGCTTGCGGGCAAAAGCCAGCAACTGCCGTGTAATTTCAGTTGAACGCCTTGCGGCTTTCTGAATTTCCTCAATTTCGCCGTGCAATGGCTGATCAGGGTGCACCTTCTCCAAGGCAATTTCCGCATAACCCATGATCACGGTGAGCATATTGTTATAATCATGGGCCACGCCGCCGGCCAACCGCCCCACGGATTCCATTTTCTGAGCCCGCTGGAGTTGCGCTTCCACCATCCTTCTGCTTTCTTCCGCCTTTATCCGTTCTTTCATTCCATTTTCAAGCTGTTGATTTGCTTCCACAAGATCCTTTTGCTTTCGCTCCAGTAACACAACCATACTTTTCCGCTGGTCCAGCAGATCCTGTAAACCTTTCAGAATAGCCGCGGCCATGATGGAGACCAGGGTATTTAAAAACATGAAGTTGATGCCGATAACAATCCATTTTTCAGTGGCATTGATTGTCGTGTATCCCCATTTCACATGCCCCGACGATAACAGGACCCCTATGATGGCGATCGTTAAAGCGTTTATCGCAAGCGCTATAAGCGAGGCACGAAGGTCCATGAAAAGTGCTGCAATTATCGGAAAAGCAAACAACCATACCGGGCCTCCTCCAAAAGGACCAAGCGTCAGCAACAACACTAAACCCAAAAGATATATTATAAAAATAATGCTGACCGCACGCGCTGCAAACGGGATGGATTTTCGGAAAAGGAGGCTGACCGCCCATAAACATAAACTCGTATCCGCGACTACACCAACCCATAAACACTCCTTTCTACTATTCCCACTTTAATTTTATA
>CAYOYU010000555.1:0-1786 GCA_964408265.1 uncultured Syntrophorhabdaceae bacterium | reverse complement strand
TGTAAGGTGTTCTGTATTTCTCCGCCATAAGCCATGATGATGGCCTCCACTCATCAAGCGCCGGTCACTACCTCAACACAGGCCTCTCTATCCGGTGGTCCATGCACTTCACCATTTGAAGGGGCTTTTTGTTATTTGTATCTATAAGTTATTGTACTAGCTTAGACTGCATATAATTGAGGCACAAGGGGGATTTTAGGAGGTAGGGAATGGGTATAAAGCATACCCATGCAGGCCTCCTCTCCACCCGTGAAGTGGGTGACCCGTCTTTTACGGATTTAAGATAAGGATCTCTTTAGGTTATTTCGCCGTCTTAATCAGCGCTTCCGCGAAGGCTTCGGGATTGATAAACAGGGTCTCATGTCCCCCGTCAATCTCCACAAGATCAAAGGCTCCCAGATTCTGGGCCATCTCCAGGTAGACCTCGGCGGGGAGTACACGATCATGCCTGCACAGCAACACCGTGCGAGGAATGGTTAGTTTTTGGAAGGCCCCGGTATACACTTTGGTCGTAAAGAGGCACAGCGGCTGAGGGGTCAAACGTTTGATGAGGGCGTCCTGAATCTCGGTTGGTTCTCCCGCCAGGAGTGCGCCGCGAACGAGATCTTCCAGCACGGGAACACTGTTGTCCGGGGAATTCTGAGCGGCGGTGATCATGGCCTGGGCCTGATCGGGAGGCACTATATCGAACTGGGCCAGTCCATCGGCAAGAATACAGGCATTGTTAAACACTAACCGTTCGATTTTGTCAGGGGCCATGGGTGCAGCCGCCTGGAGAAGGAAGCCTGCGCTGGAGTGGCCGACCAGAACCACCGGCCCGGCATGACGCTTCAACACGTCAACAATCTTGTTAACATAGGAATCAAAAGTAATCAGGCTCCGGTCGTCGTCGGGATTATGTCCGGGCATAGTGGGGGCTTCACCGGTATGCCCGGCTTTTCTCAAGACTCGAATTACGCCATCCCAGCACCATCCTCCATGCCAGGCCCCATGAATGAGAATAAAATGTTTACCCACCGTTACTCTCCTTTGGAGTTATGCCGTTCAACGCTGAGCTGAGCAGGGGGTCATGACCCGACGGCCCGCATGGTGTCAGCTTATTGTGGATAGGGTAGCACTATCAGGAAAGGGACGCCACGAAAAAATTGCTTTTTCTTGCCCCGGACTACTCTATTCTCTTCTGACAAATGCCACCCCGTCCTCGTGGTTTTTTTCCGTTGCGCTTTTCGGAACTTCTTTGTACATTGGGAATGTCGAGGAGATGACGACGAAGTCAACAAAGCTGTATGGTTGAAGGGAACTTGTTATGAAATAAGGTTTTTCATTTCACGAAGGAGGGGATTATGAAAAAGATATGCTGTGTATCTCAAGTATTGGCAATCTTGGTATTCGCGGTCCTAACTTTTCAACTGCCTTCTTCCCACGCCGCGCCGCCTCCAAGGCCTGATATATTTTCCACACATGTTACTGTTCCACCCGTCGTTGACGGAAACCCCTCGGATTGGTCAGCGTATGCTCCGGCCATTGTCATGGACACTCCCACCTATCCCATTCAAACCTATGTTTATTTTGTGAACGATTCCACCTATCTTTATGTACTGGTGGACGCGGTGGACGACGTAACCGATGGCCCCGGCTGCGATGAAGCCCTTCTTGAATTTAACTCCTTTCCCACCACGGATATAGAAGTGGGAATCCAGGATGGAGAAATACTGACCGATCCCGCGCCTCTTCCGGTTGGCAGTCAGGCGCATATAAGCTTCCGGGGAAGCTTTAATACTGTCAC
>CAYOYU010000554.1:0-1795 GCA_964408265.1 uncultured Syntrophorhabdaceae bacterium | reverse complement strand
GATACCGTCGAACCTGACGACCGAGGATCACGTCGGGGTCCAGCTTCCCGGAATGCGTATCCATCGGGAAATCGTGGTGCCCGGAGCCTTTCCAGTTCTTCACGGGCGAGTCTCCGCTCTCGGCGGAGAAAACCGTGCCTCCCATGGTTCCGTACTTCTTCAACACAACCTTCGCAAGGCTCCCCTCCTGGGCGATCCCGATCGGGGCAACACGCAAGAACTTTCCCATGAAGGCGAAGAGGCGGGCGGAAAACCTCTTTTCGAGACCTCCGCCCTTGCGGAACCACTGCATGAACCTTTCATTGAGCGCCTTGATCCGATCCGGGTCTGCAACGGGGATTTTCTCCGAACCCAAGAGGACGACGGCCTTGAGCCTTTTCGCCCCCATGACCGCCCCCAGGCCCGACCTTGCCGCCATCCTTCCCCGGTCATTACAGACCCCTGAAATGAGGGAACGCTTCTCCCCGGCCTGTCCGATCAGCGCAACCCGGACGCGCCTGCCGCCGTTCTCCTCCTCGAGAAGGCGCTCCGACTCTGTGGCGTCCTTTCCCCACACGTGTGACGCATCCCGCAGCTCGGCCGATCCGTTGGCCACGCGCAGATAGACCGGCCTTTCACTGGCCCCGTTGACGAAGATCCCATCGTACCCGCACCGTTTGATCGCGGGCGAGAAGGTTCCTCCACAGTTGGCCTCTCCGTAGCCCCCGGTCAGGGGCGATTTCCCGACGACCATCCATCTGCCCGTATAGAGTGCACCGGTTCCTGTCAGCAAACCGGACACAAAACCGAGGACATTGTCCGGCCCCAGAGGGTCCGCGCCCTTCGGAATCCTATCGAACAAGATCCTTGCGCCCAGTCCGGCCCCGGACAGGAAGTGCTCGTACGTCTCATCCGGAATGTGCTCCTCTTCGATCTGCCCGCTCGAAAGGTCCACATTCAGGATCTTGCCGGTGTATCCCCCGCCCATGGGTTATCCTCCGCCTATCGGGCACCCTTTCCGGCGCAACGTGAAATCCCTTGACTTCTGCTGCGAACTTAAATATTAATCTGAATCGGAATGATATTTAGCATCTGATTTGTGTTCTGTCAACAGGTTTCGCGTGGTCTCAGGAGGTTCTTCCGCCCCGACCTATCCTAACAGGGCGTGGCTCCACACCAAAAATTGTTATGCCCCAGTTCGCTGCTAGACAATCCAATAAATCCTTTATGAAAAATGGACTGGGCTACTCTTCCCTGCTGACCGAAAAATAAGGAGCAAAACAGCCGCCAACCGGTATGCCCGGGAGCAAATTTCCTTTTCAGAATCAGCCGTCTTTTTCTGGAGTTTTTTATTGACAGATTTTAATTCATTTGGTAAATATGATTCTAGTTACAAATCTTATTTTTAGAAATTTGCATCGCCCTGTGACGCCTTCCTGGTCAACGAGACCATGTTCGAATACCAGCCTCAAGACGGTACAGTCGGCTACGGGCTCTGCATCCGCGGCATTCGCCTCTGAACCCTGCACAGCCTGGCAACACAAGGTCCACTCGTAGACACTCTTGCTCCATGTCAGCCAAAACACACCCGCCCAGAAGATCAAAGCCGGTTGCCAAAATGCAGCGTGAAAAGGACGGGAGGTATCGGACATGGCAGACCATGATGTTGTAGTCGTGGGCGCAGGACACAACGGGCTCACCCTTGCGGCATATCTGACCAAGGCGGGTCTGGACGTTTGCGTACTGGAAAGGCAGGACTTCATCGGCGGAGCGTGCGCAACCCGGGAGGTGACGGCACCGGGTTTCAGGCACGATG
>CAYOYU010000553.1:1452-1796 GCA_964408265.1 uncultured Syntrophorhabdaceae bacterium | reverse complement strand
GCAACCAATTAATTCGAGACTCCCACGGCCAAATAATGTGGGACGTAGCACTTACCCTGGCACTGGAACTGGTACGATAGCCACCGTCAGTTTCACCCGCTGGTTATCCCCTTTTGTTTCTATAGCTTTTCAGAAGCTTTGTCACGATTGTGTTTACCGAACAACCCTCAAACTCAGCCAATTCGTTCAGTTTTATGAAGTTGACCGATGAAATACTTTTGTCGATAATCTTCGTGGTTCCATTGTTCCATAGTAACGTATTCTTGTTGCCAAGAACAAATTTGTCCGGATGCAGTTTTGCCGCTTGCTTCTTCGTTTGATTCCAGGCTTGATCAATATCACGT
>CAYOYU010000553.1:0-1442 GCA_964408265.1 uncultured Syntrophorhabdaceae bacterium | reverse complement strand
TCCCAACGCGGGGAGCCTCGATGCCGCACTCTTTGGCCGCTATTGGATTGGGCTGGATGCGCCTCGGCACATGTCGGTTTTTGCGCTCGCGGGTTTGGAGCGATTGTTGACGAGCGCGGGCTATGGCATTGAGAAAGCCTATTGCTTCTATGGGCGTTACACCACCTTTGCCCTCAGCCTGCAACAGGGGTTGCGGGCGCACCTGCCCCGTTCGGCCTTTCGGGTTGGCCTTGAGCGAGTTTTGTTTTAGATACTCCGATTCCCATCCCGAACCTTCTTAGTTCGGCAAATGACCTTCGACTAAACATCTATATCTCCGTGGTATGTGTGGTTCATCTTCTATTGTTCCTGGGATAACGTACGGGTAAGCAGCGGGGGCGCCTTCACACCTACACTGGCCCTGACACTTGCACGGTAGCCACCGTCTGCTTCACCCGCTGGTTGGACCAGTTATTCCTGATTGTTGTCGCTTGAAGGTGGCTGGTCCTCTGATACCGGACCTTCGGACAAGCACGAATCTTCCCCGACAGTTGTCTCGATACCTGCATTCTTCTTGTCCTCAGATGCGCTCTTAGCACGTCTGGCTACTTTCCCATAGAATTTCCTAATGCGGTTGTTTGCTTTTATTGCCTCGTCTCCCTCAAGGACGTCACGCTTTAATACCTCGCCTTTGAGTACCTTGCATATCTCCTCGCCAGTGATTTGAACACCATCTGACATCTTTCTCAACTCGCGGCGAATGACCGAAACCACATCGTCCGTCAGTATCAATGCACCAAGAATAAAGCGATTGACTGTCTGGATCTTCTCGTGAAATTCTTCCCGGGCGTCCCGTGCGAGACCTTCCCTACAAATAATGAATAGCATTTCAAGATGCTCATCATTCTTCGTATTTATGTCAAGAAAGTTGAATGAACATACAAGATCGTAGCTGATAGGTTGCTCAAATCGAATCTTGTAGACCTGCAAGGAATTTGCGTTGGTGAGGATGACCCATTGAACGCCATTATTGGCACCGTATTCGATTGCTTGTCGGAGATGCCCGTCTTTGAGGTCAAGACCTATCGCTTTGGCTTCGATAAGGTATTCGACTTTTCCGTCTATCTTTATGGCGAGATCACAGTACGTTCCGCGTATCGCGAATTCGCTAGTGATGGCCAAATATTTGTCATATCCGAATACCTCTGCCAGGACATCCTTGATAATGGAAACGGTATCAGACTCATTGACGTCTCTGTCTTTAGCGATCTTGACAACCTGCTGGAATTTGGAGACCGATTTGGTAAGCCTGTCCTGAACTCTCTTGGGCACCATCTGATATTCCTCCGTTTGTTTTTATGTGGGTCCAACAGATATTATACGGGAGCGGTCATATGAGATATTGGCCGCTGCCGCGTTATTGCGATTAGCACGGCAGCGGTCATATTGGATATTGCCCTCTG
>CAYOYU010000552.1:0-1798 GCA_964408265.1 uncultured Syntrophorhabdaceae bacterium | reverse complement strand
TGTCAAATACCTTTTTCACGGCATTGAGCATGAAGTCAGGGGTAAAGGGCTTTTCGACATACTCGAATGCTCCGAGTCGTGTTGCCTCACGCGCGTCTTCAAGGGAGGGATACCCCGAGATCACCATGATATCCGCCGAAGGTTGTACGATTCTTGATTCTCTCAAAATGGTCAACCCGTTTATATCAGGCAGTCGCACATCGGTTATTACCAGATCAAACGTCTCGTCAGAAACCTTCTTAATGGCGCTCTCGCCGTCCTCTGCAGTAAATACGGTATATCCCTCCACTCCCAGTATTTTCTTGCAGCTGAGCGCGATTACCGGATCGTCATCAACGATCAAGATTCTCTGCTTCTCCATGCTATCCCCCCACCGGGGAGGCTGCCCGGTTGTTATACAAAGCCATCTCCGCCTTCATTTCTCAATAATTACCCTGTTGCCGTCCAATGCAGGGGCTTTTGTTGCAGGGTTCACCTTCCATTTTGTGATCTCAAAAATCCCTCCCTTTTCAAAGGGCGGAATAAGGACAACATTCTCCGGCAGGCATGGGTCCCGATGCACGGACAGCGTGATGCTCCCCGCTTCCGTCACAACCTTTACGTGCTCACCGTCTCCTAGGGATAATCTGCCCGCCAGAATTTCACTCATCTTAATCTAAGGTTCAGGAGAAATGCTCTGCAATGCAGGGGAATACCTGCTTGCGTTCTGTGAATGAAATAGATGCGCTTCCCTGCGCACCTGTACCCCGCTCTCATCGGCATTTTTCATGACGGAAACGATGTCAGGCAGCTCAATCCCTTCTATATGCACATCATGGCGCAACGGCCCGCCCTTGTATGGCCACATACACCTGCCGCTAGTGATGTCATTATAGGTGATCTCTCTATAGATATGCGAAATCCTGACTATCTCAGCAAATATATCGGTCACACTTCGATAACCCATGTCAAGTCCGAGTATCTTGCTCATCTCAGAAATAATCTTCCATTCCTCAATGCCCTTTCCCTCAACAGCCTTTTTTGTGAGTTGTACCCTCCGTTCAAGATTAGTGTAAGAACCCTCTTTTTCGGCCCACGAGAGGGAAGGCAGCACCACATCCGCATACTGGGCCGTTTCGGTAAGAAACATGTCCTGAACGACAAGAAATTCAACATTCCTGAGGGCATCACTCACATAGTTTCTATCAGGCAGACCCTGCACCGTATCTTCCCCCATCACGTAGAGCGCCTTTATCCTGCCTGCATGAGCAGCTTCTATCATCTCGACGTAATTGAGTCCCGGGGTTGAAGGGATCGCAATTCCGAGAGTTTCTTCGCATCTCGTCCTGAAGGTCTCGATGGTCAGCGGTCTTCCGCTCGGCAGCATGTCTGGCTGGCATCCCATATCAAGAAGCCCCTGTTCGTTGGGGAGTTCCGAAAGGAGATAAATCCTGCCGTTCAGTAAATATGCAAGGGCAGCAAGAAACAGGAGACTCATATGTCCGGTACTTGTCTGGACAATGTCTCTCCCTACGATGATTGAAGGGTTAATCATGTTTGATAGAGTATCTACCGTATCAACGAGATCATTCAGGCCGAACCCGCTCATTTCGGAGGCGTCTTTCAGCGGCACAGGCTGGAGTCCACTGATTATTTCCTCGAAGACAGGCCTCTCTCCCGGAAGGGATTTCTTCTTCTTTATCTCAGAAACCAATGAAGCCAAGAGCACTGTTTCGGTCGTGGAATTCGTAATGAATGCGTGTTTTGAAAATCTCTTTAGCCCCTCGGCATATCCCATCACGACGACGGGCGCTCCCTT
>CAYOYU010000551.1:0-1798 GCA_964408265.1 uncultured Syntrophorhabdaceae bacterium | reverse complement strand
ATGAGCACAGGCTCGTCTGCAAAGTGACCGCGGATTCCGCTCTTATCGCTCAGTTGCGGTATCATTACTGAATAGCCCTCACGGTGAAGGTCTCAACGTCCGGGTGGGCGAAGACTACCCAAACATCTGCTTTATGGTGCTCCTGTACCCATCCAGTTTGTTCTCATCCAACTCGACACCGATGCCGGGCTTGTCCGGTGGGATCAGATAACCGTCCTTCCATTCGAACGGTTCCTTGACGAATTCATCAAAGAAGTGCCTTGATTTGTAAATGCTCTCCTGGATGAGGAAATTCGGGATGTTCGCATCGATCTGAAGTGCCGCCGCCGTAATGACCGGGCCTCCCCAGACGTGGGGGGCCATCAGCACATAATTGGCCTCCGCCAGCGTCGCGATCTTCTTGCAGGCCGTGATGCCTCCACAGCTTCCGAGATCGGGTTGGGCAATGGCACAGGCGCCTGCCTCGAAGAGCTTCTGAAAATCATGGATGGTAGTGAGCCTTTCCCCTGTGGCAATCGGGATGGAGGTGCTTCTGGCGATCTTTCCCATTTCCTTGAAGTTTTCCGGCGGACAGGGCTCTTCGAGCCACAAGGGATCGAATTTCTCGATTCTCTTGGCAAGACGGATGGCACACGCCGGTGTCATCTGTCCGTGGGTGCCGATACAGATATCGGCCTTGCTGCCGACCACTTCACGGATCGCCCCGATCGCCCTTTCCGCATGATCATATTCGGGGAGCGTAATCTCCCACGGCGGAACAGGCAGTTGTCCGGGCATTGCCTGGTGGAGGGGATCGAACTTGACGCAGGTAAAACCCTCTTCCACCCGTTTGGCGGCGATCTCGGCCAGCTTGCGCGGCTCTTTCGCCCAATCCGCGGTGGCCTCGAGGAGGTTGCCTGTGTCCAGGTTGAAGAGGTAGGTATAGGTTCTCACCTTGTCTCTGTATTTCCCTCCCAACAGGTTATAAACCGGTGTACGAAAATGCTTTCCGCAAATATCCCACAACGCGATATCAAAGGCGCTGATCAATCCCACGGTAATGTAATCGGGATGCTGCGCCGTCAGGCCGGTATAAAGGATATTGTAGAGCGCTTCCCTGTTGATCGGGTTCTGGTCCTTGAGGTAGGCGTTGAAGGTGTTCTCCACCATCTTCTCATAGCCTGCCTCGAGACCGTAAAGGCTCCAGAGAACAGCGGTCTCGCCCCAGCCCTCAATCCCCTCATCGGTTTCGAGCTTGAGAAAGAACCACAGGAATCCACCCAGATTGGGCGGATCGGTCTTCACCACATACGTCTTCACATTCGTCAATTTCATGGCCATCTCCCTCCTGCGCGCATCTTCGGATTTCGGGGTTCCTTGGGCGTACGAAGTATAGGAACGGGTCCTTCCATGTGTCAAGGAAACTCGCTCAGGCGACCCGACCCGTTCCGGGCCGGAAGGTCGTGGAAGCCTTCCTCAAGTACATCCGAAACCGGAAGCGATGCCCTCGGAAGGCAGTGATTTCGAGCGTTGGAGAGGTTTTTGGCGAAACGCCGGTCCCGATTGGGGTATCTAACACTGAGTATCCAACAGATAACATCACTCAAAACCAATATGACTACAGGGGTGACTTGGAAGTATCCTTCTATTTCAGGCAGAGTCCTGCCGGAGAAGCATGGCGATATTTCCGAGTCATCCCTGTGAAGATGGAAATCGATCGGAGGGAATCGCGAGATGATTACGAAGGTACTCTTCCTTATGTCTATCTTGGCACTTGCAGCCGCGCTGATCTACCAGTCGCGTCCGAAGGTCGAGGCGG
>CAYOYU010000550.1:0-1807 GCA_964408265.1 uncultured Syntrophorhabdaceae bacterium | reverse complement strand
GCTTCCCCGTGAAGAAGCGGAACGGTTACTTGGAGAACCACTGGAGGAGGAGCACCGGCAGTTCCTGGACCGCAGGTCGTTTATGAAGCTTCCTGTCGAGGAGCGCAGACGGGTCCTGCAAGAACAAGCCAGCGTGTTACAGAGGCACTACGAAGAACTGGCGAAGCAGGAGGAGCCGGGCGGAGGTGACTTTCTTGACTACTAGGGCCAATACTGTTCACTTAAAAATAATTTTGTGGTATCCTGTTGCCAAACCCAAACAGGAGGACCACACCCATGGCACGGACAGCAGCAGAACTTCCAAGCGGCACCCGGATCACCGACTTCATTAGCCTTGGCGTACTCACTAAAACTTTTCCTCTGGCTACTATTCAGAATGTTCTCCGCGATACTGAGAGAACAAGCATCCGGCACAGGGACTTACCGACCCATGTCACCATCTACTATGTGATTGCCTTGGCGTTGTACATGCGCTCATCATACCGCGAGGTGTTACGTTGCCTGCTGTAGGGAATGCGGTGGCTTCTTGGGCCAGGCGATGCCGCAAAGATAACGGGCAAATCCGGAATTTCCCAGGCCCGCACCCGCCTGGGCTGGTTGCCGGTCAAGCGGCTGCATGATGAGACTGTCAAACCTATCGCTGTTGAATCGACAAAAGGCGCCTGGTATCGCAAGTGGCGCCTTATCAGCCTTGACGGCAGCACCATGGATGTGGCCGATGAAGAAGAAAACGAAAAGGCTTTTGGCCGGCCTTCCTCCAGCCGGGGCAACAGCGCCTTTCCCCAATTGCGGTTTGTATCCTTGGTGGAAAACGGCACCCATGTTCTCTTCGGGACGCGAATGGCCGGGGTCAACACCGGAGAAGTCACGCTGGCCAAGGAAGTGTTCCCCTCGTTACGTGCTGGCATGCTCTGTCTGGGTGACCGGAATTTTTATGGGTTCGCCTCCTGGAATCAGGCCCGAAAAACTGGGGCCGATCTGCTGTGGAGAGTCAAAAAGAATCTCCGCTTGCCATGCGAGACAACACTGCCTGATGGTTCGTATCTGAGCAGGGTTTATGCGTCGGCGAAGGATCAGCGTCATGGTCGCAACGGGGTTATGGTTCGGGTTATTGAATACAAACTGGAGGGGGGTCCCGATCCTGAGCCTCTTTATCGTTTGTTGACGACCATCCTGGACCACGAAGCGGCGCCGGCAGAGCAACTGGCGGCGCTGTATCATGAACGTTGGGAGATCGAGACATCCCTGGATGAACTGAAGACCCATTTGCGTGGTTCCAAAATCGTGCTGCGCAGCAAGACCCCCGACCTGGCAAGACAAGAATTCTATGGGCTGATGATGGCTCACTTTGCGGTTCGCGGCCTCATGCACGAGGCCGCTTTGAAAGTCGATGAAGATCCTGATCGCCTCTCCTTTCTTCATGCGGTTCGGGTAATCCGCCGGAAGATGACAACATTCGTCGCTATTCCCCCCTCAGGACAGGAAAGCGTTTCATGAGATGGTGCTCAATGAAATCCTTGAAGAGCGTGTTGCCAAACGTAAATCTCGATATAATCCTCGTGGCGTAAAGCGTAAAATGAGCAGCTATCCGCTCCGCCCACGAGGGAGAATGAAGACTCAGGTCATGAAAATTGAGATAACCATTGTTAAGTGAACGGTATTGCTACTAGGGCACTTCCACCCCGGCGCGGCGACATCTGGCTCGTCAATCTTGATCCCACCATCGGGGCGGAAATCAAAAAGACCCGCCCGGCCGTTGTTATCAGCTCGGACGCGGTGGGAACGCTGCAGATCAAGCTCCTCGTTC
>CAYOYU010000549.1:0-1810 GCA_964408265.1 uncultured Syntrophorhabdaceae bacterium | reverse complement strand
TTGTGCTTAAAACCAAAGCAAGACTTGGTGCAAGAGGAACCGGGCGAAAAATAATTGAAAACAATGTCGGGTTTGAACTTTGAGAACCCCAGGAACCGTACAATCATGTTTTTGACCATGAGGACATAACGCTAAGCCCGAAAAATACCTATCTTTGGAACGTTTTACTTTATAATACAAAATATTAACTTGGTCCGACAAGGGAATCCGCTCATTCCAACGTGCTGCAATGCATTAATCATCAGTTCCTCCTCCTTGCCGGACGGTCACGCCCATTGATTGAAGGTCCTGGACAGAACGCTCCGGATCGATGATGTGGCCCATCATCCTGACCCCTCTGATTCCGTCAAAAGTGCCGGCATCATACTGGTTAAGAAAGGCCGTTACCGCAACGGCCGTGGCAGAATAGTTATCTTCATGGTCCACCACCCACCTGGCGGTACAATCCAGCCCTTCCTTCGTTCCACACGCATCCAAGACGGTGCTGCACCCGGAAGGCTCGTTCGCCATTCTCTTTGCCATCCAGAAAACGAGCTGGGCCAGAGAGGGCCATCCAAGACGGGGCCTGATTTTGTGCAGCGCGCCTATCAGGCGGCTGGTCAGATAATCTACAAACCAGTTCGGGCTTCCCCCATAGATGCTCAGTTCCTCGATACCGAGTTGCTCAGGAAGGGCGTGCAGCTCGACCATGTCGATGGGAAAGGCCTCCCGCCGGCCAAAGCGCTCGCCGAAATCGATGACCCTTCGATCCTTGAAAGAGGCCTCCTGCCATGCACCTGTCTTGTATGTTACGGGCCGGGTCCTCACGATGAAATCGAACACATCGTACACCTGCTCGTATCTCTCCGCTGTTTTCAGGCTCAACGCAAGTCCGAGGCGGCACCCAAGGCATCGATCAAAAGAGGACGCTGCCATCCGGACGAGAGCGGCAGGCATGCCCGGAGCGATGCCGCCCTGGGTCACAAAGAGCCGTCCCGTCTCCTGTGCCCGGGAAGCAAAGGGTCGGAGAAGATCAATAACTTCGGGCGAGTCATGGATATCGAAATAATCGCAATCCCCACCCAGGCAGGCCTGGGCAATGTTTGCAGTATGGATCACCGTGTTCAGCGTAACGATCACAAGATCGGTTCCCGCAAAGGCCTGGCGTAGGCTCGCCGGGTCTTCAGCATCGGCCCGGCACACTGTGAGCCGCTCTTTCGATCCGGTCACATGCAGATCACGGTGAAGGGCTTTTGTTTTGTCCAGGCGCCGGCCGCAGATTCGAATCAACGCATCAGTATACTTCAGGAGATGGCGGACAACGGATCTTCCGGCCTGTCCGTATCCCCCGAGGACGGCAATGGTCGTGTTTTCCATGACGAAATCCTCTTTAGGAATCGTTTACAGTCACCCCCGGCCGGAAGACATCTATCGCTGCCTGTGCCGGGTTATTCTATCTTCTCTATCCGCACCTCGAAATCCACATTGCCGAGTCCGCCAAGGTCGAGCCCCGGGTCCACGCAACGAAATCCAGCGATGGAGGCCGTGACGTCCCCATCCTGTGCGATTCGGTCCATCATGATCCTTGACTTTTCACCCAGGGACCCCAAAACAGTAGTTGGAGTGCACGACCTCAGCTACGAGCCGGTACTTCCCCATCGCGGCCATGATGTTCTTCATTTCCCGTTCCATTCCGGGTGTGACCTTGGCCATGTCTTCATCCGTCATTTGCAGGAGTTCTCTTGCAAAAGATAGTATGCCTGGATTTTGCATCTAATACCTCCATTTTAGCGCCACGTACCGTGAGCGAACAGAAATTACCAATCTGCCC
>CAYOYU010000548.1:1009-1811 GCA_964408265.1 uncultured Syntrophorhabdaceae bacterium | reverse complement strand
GCGATAATCTCCTCGTACGCGCTGATAATACTCGCGGGGGCGATGATATGGTTCCTCGATCCACTTTGGGCGGCAGTCGCCGCGATGTTCCTGCTAGGGGTCGGCCTCTTCATGACATACCCCGCGCTCTTCTCCTACGTCACGGAACTGACAGGCGGCAGGAGGACGGAGAAGGCATTCGGCATCGTCTTCACCGCTCAGTTGACAGGTGGATTCGCCTTTTCGTTCATCTGCGGCGTCGTCGCGGACTCGTACGGGATAAAGACCCCGTTCCTGATTCTTGGGATCATCGCGTTGGCCGCGCTCGCGTTCACGGCCTCGTACCTGTCGAAGGCGAAGAAATGAGTTGCTCGCCTGCGCTCTGCCCGAAAAATTATTTTTGCGCCGCGACCCTCACCCTCAGGCGCCCGACCTTATCTATCTCGGCCTCGATGGTGTCGCCGTCCCTTATTTGCGCCACGCCCTCCGGCGTGCCTGTTGCGATGATGTCCCCCGGCTCGAGTGTCATAACCGAGGAGACGTACCCTATCACTTCGTCAATTTTGAAAATCATCATCGAGGTGCTTCCCTTCTGCCTGACCTCGCCGTTGACCATGAGCGATATGTCCAGCGCGTGCGGGTCGCCGACCTCCTTCGAAGGCATGACATCGGAGATTGGCGCGAATGTGTCGAAACCCTTCGCCGCGGCCCAAGGCCGCCCCTCCTTCTTAGCCTCGTCCTGAATGTCGCGCGCGGTCACGTCTATCATCACCGCATAGCCCATGACGTGCGACATGGCATTCGTCCTTGAGATGTTGGTCGC
>CAYOYU010000548.1:0-999 GCA_964408265.1 uncultured Syntrophorhabdaceae bacterium | reverse complement strand
GTCGCCTTTTTACCGATGACGACGGCCAACTCGGCCTCGTGATGGACGTTCTTCGACTTCCTCGGGATGATGATCGTTCCCCCGTCGGGGATTATCGCCGTCGCCGGCTTGAGGAAGAAGAAGGGCTCCCTCGGAGGCGCGGACTTCATCTCGGCAGCGTGCGCCCTGTAGTTCCTCAGGAGGCACACTATCTTGCCGACCTTCACGCTCCCGCCGCCCCTGACGCGGACATCGACCATGATGAGCCGAACGCCCCCGAACTACTTAATGGATGCGCGCCGACAAAGTATAATAATCGTCTGCGACATGCCACTGTAGATGAGAGTGGCTGCGCCCGATAAAAAATTCGCATATCGCGCTGAGATGGAAAGATATACGAAGTTGAATTCGTATATGAACGAGTTGGCTGCAATATGCTTTGGCCGTGGTGGTAGCAAGAATTGGATCTTAGGGCGGGGCAAGAGAACAATAGTCTATCTGGTCCCCAATACAGTGGGTAAATGACGAGGAAGAAGGAGGAAGAGAGTGAAAAGTCCTGAATATGTTAAGCCAAACTTTCCGGAAAATGCGTTCGAAGGTACCGCCTCGTACTATAGTCGGTATCGCATCCCCTATCCCGAGACCCTTATTGAAGATCTTATTAGTAGAGTGGGGATAAGCGATGGCGATAGACACCTAGATCTGGCAACCGGGCCAGGACGCCTTGCAATCCCGCTCTCTGCCTCCTTTCGTGAGGTTGTGGCTAATGATCTGGAGCCGGAGATGATTGAAGAGGGAAAGAGGGTAGCGGACAAGCAAGGGGTCACCAATATACGATGGGTTGTTGGAAAGGCTGAGGAATTGAAGGAAGAACCGGCATCATTCAGACTGATTACGATTGGGGAAGCGTTTCATCGACTTGACCAATTGATTGTGTCAAAGCAAGCACTTCGGCTTCTTGTTCCGGGTGGCTCCTTGGCCATAATTGGTTGTTACTTAATCACCAAAGGAACGGAACCA
>CAYOYU010000547.1:828-1812 GCA_964408265.1 uncultured Syntrophorhabdaceae bacterium | reverse complement strand
TGCCAAAGGGCGCGTTTGATACAACCACATCAAATGAACCAGCCTCGAAGTGTTCTTTAATATCCTTCAGATTCATGTGCAGGATGGAGATGGATTCCTGTCGGTCATTGAGAAGCACGTTCCGTCTGGCCAGCTCCACCAGGTCAGGCTGAACCTCGACCCCCACGAGGAGGCCGCATCTCGGGTCCAGAGATAGAATGAGAGGGATCACACCGCATCCAGCGCCCAAATCTAAAACGCGATCGCCCTTCCCTGCCCTGGTTAGCTTGGCCAGGATCACCGCATCCATGGAAAAACGGTAACCATTCCGCTTCTGGATAAAGAGGAGCTTTCCACGAAAAAGGGGGTCCAGTGATTCATCTGGGCCGAGTGGGGGTAAGATCATGGGAGAACTATTTTCTCATCCGGGTCCAGGTCGTTGAAAACCAGTCCGCTGATTACCTTGGGATAGAAATAAGTAGATTTGCGCGGCATGACCAGGGAGGCCTGTGCTACTTTCCTTACCTGGTAAACGGGCGTAGGGTTCAAGAGAAATGATGCCGCATATCGGCCTTGCTCCACCTGGTCAAGGGCCTGATTGAATTGGCTGAGATACTGGACCTTAAACTCATTATCGAAGTCCGCATCTTCCATATCCAGGATACCCTGTAAGAGTAATCGCGTGAGCAGAACTACATCCAGTTCCTTGAGTTCAGCCGGAATTCCTTCAAACCGTTGACTTTTCAGTGCCTCCCTTTTCAACGAAAAAAGGAAGTACTGAGAGTCTCCACGAAGGAAAAAACCGATGGAATTTACTTCGGATCCTTTTTCCGCAAGTATGGTCCGAAACTGGGTGCGCATATGGGTCTGGTTGTTTCCATTAAACGGAAAGGACCGAACTTCAAAACATTCACTAACCTTTTCCAAGAATCTTTCAACGCCGGAACCAAGAGGCCATACCGGCAGCATGCGATGAGCAGGTAGAATGGTCAGCCCCTCTTCCTC
>CAYOYU010000547.1:0-783 GCA_964408265.1 uncultured Syntrophorhabdaceae bacterium | reverse complement strand
TATTCTGCGACAAAAATCAGCAGTAGTTGAGCGCGGTCTCGTCGCGGTGATGTCCGTCCGCTATAAATAGTTCCTCATCCAACAAGAACTGGTGAATTTTCCTGATGACCGCGGGATCGCCGACATGCCACATCCGATGAGAAATGGTGTCTTCTGTAGTGAATTCAACGATGGGTCTTTCTTTTTTGAATGAAGACAACAGGTTTAAGGTTATGTCTTCGGGATCGGAATAAAGGCCGAATACGGGGCTGAGGTTGGCTCCACAGGCCTTTCTCAGGCGAAGTCGTTCGTTTTTAGCGGCGGTAAAAGTCTTTTCATGAGGCCTGATTGCGCCCGATTTAAAATCTTCGAGCTTAACGAGAGCAATGGTTCCCGTTCTTTTGCGGCGAAGCCCGTCCTCAAGAGTGTATTCAATTTCATAAAGGTACACTCCGGACTGCCTATCCCTTACCAGGACCTGATTTTGACGCCATTCCCTATAAAAGGAGGCGGCGCGGGCGAACCAATCGCTCCCCGGACTATCAGTGGCATACTGTTTACCCAAAATGAGACGGATGACGTTGTGCTCATGCAGCAGGTAATAATATTCCTGGGCCTGGGGGCTGATCACATCATAGGGTGGGGCCGCCACCCGGCTAACATCCTGAATTTTTGCTGGATTATACCGTATTCCTTTAAAGGGCATTACAACGGCCATAGAATCATTCTCTCTTCATGCGATGTTTGGCCTCTGATACCACGACCTTCCTTTTCAGTCAAGCAACACAGAGGCCTTGATATCTC
>CAYOYU010000546.1:1423-1816 GCA_964408265.1 uncultured Syntrophorhabdaceae bacterium | reverse complement strand
GCTACCTTGAAAAGATGCTCGACAGGAAGGCCAATGACAAATCAGGGAAAATATATGGCATCGGGCACGCCGTATACACAAAATCAGACCCACGGGCGCTCATCCTCGAAAAGAAGGCAGAAGAAATCGCAAGGAAGAATGGCATGGGAAAAGAGTTTGAACTTTACAAAAAAGTCGCCAGGCTTGCCCCAAAGATAGTTGAAGAGAAAAAAGGGAAAGTGGCGTCGCCGAATGTCGACTTCTATTCAGGATTCGTATACCGGTCAATGGGGATACCGAAAGAGCTCTTCACGCCCATCTTTGCAATGTCAAGGGTAGCAGGTTGGTCAGCACACAGGATTGAAGAGATCATACAGGGGAGGCTAATGAGACCGTCCTATTACTCATCATTGC
>CAYOYU010000546.1:580-1413 GCA_964408265.1 uncultured Syntrophorhabdaceae bacterium | reverse complement strand
CAATCCGCGAGAGGAGAAAGATCAAACAGTGAGCCGGGTGGAAAGGTCTGATTTCACTTTGATCGGCCCTGTTATTGCGCGGAGGATTGCTGCCAGGTTCGGGGACGGAATAATCGAGATCATTGGCGAAGTCTTGAGAGAATAAAGAGTGGCTATCCCTTTTCTTGAGTGCTGGAAATAGGCGGCTTACGCCCTACTCTTTATACGTCGCTGAGAGCATGGCCACTACGACAGCGAGACCGGCAAAGATCAGCGTAAGAAAGGCAGAGAAATTTTTCCTGACCTTGAGCTCAGCGAAGGTGCTCTGAACATTCTTTTCGATGCCCTCCAGTCTCTTGGTAAACTCATCGGTCCTGTCCCTGACCAGGGAAACGTCAACAGTGTGGAAAAGGGCGCGGAATTCCGCATGGGTGCTGAACAGGGTCTTTTCATCGTCACCGGTGAAGATTCCCTCACTCTTCAAGGCCTTGAGGTCTTTCTCAATTTCCCCCATCTTCTTCTCGGTGAGGAAGAGGGCCTGTTTCATCACCTTTGCCCGTTCATAGGAATGGCATTTCGTGCAGAGCTGCTCGTTGATAATATCGATGGTAGCCCTCTGTATGCCGTGGGAACCGTGACAGGTGACGCAGTTCGGTCCCTTCTTTGCGGCCTTGAGGGCCTTGCCGTGGCCGCTCTCAAGATAGTTTTTCAAGATGCCGATGTGGCACTTGCCGCAGAATTCAAGCCTTAATTAGACCCGTCCCCTTTTCCGTTCTTGATTTGTCCTTATCTGTTCTTCCTTCCCTGCGGTACTCAGTTGGCGGCACCCCATATCTCGCTTTAAATACTCTTTC
>CAYOYU010000546.1:0-570 GCA_964408265.1 uncultured Syntrophorhabdaceae bacterium | reverse complement strand
CATGGGACATGGACATGGACGCGTCTTTAGGGTCACCTCCGTGGCAATCATTGCACGAAACCCCATTTTGAGCATGCCAGCTCCCCTGCCACTCATCCGGAATGGCGCGGAAGGCAGGCTTCATGATATCGGAAGTATGGCATTCGATGCATGCGCCCTTCTCCACGATGGGGCCGCCGGCCCATGGCTTTGAAAGGAATTCATGTTCAAAGGTCTCCCGGTACCCGGCCATGGTCACCGCCGCAAGGGAAAGTACTATGAACAGAGAAAGGATATATCTCATCAGTACCTCCCCCAGATGGTCAATACGGTCCAGAGGGCCAGACAGCAGAGGATCACACCGAGCAGGAAAGGTCTCTTAAGTATGTTCTTTTTCTCTTTTGTATCGATAAACGGCCAGAGCAGAAAGACCGTCACAAAGATCACCTGGACACTGATGCCGAGGAATTTATTGGGGATGAGCTTCAGCATCTGGTAGGGCGCAAGGAAATACCACTCCGGCCTTATATGCACAGGAGTCCGGAGAGGGTCAGCCTGGATATTCGCATCTTCCGGCGCGAAGAATGTCGG
>CAYOYU010000545.1:1255-1820 GCA_964408265.1 uncultured Syntrophorhabdaceae bacterium | reverse complement strand
ATGACCGCCAGGGCTTCGGCATGGGTCAATACAGTGGGCAGGATCTTCGGGCGGGAGGCGCGCACCAGTTCAGGGGGCAGGTTGATCTCTTTTTGCAGGACGATGCGATACAGGAAGAGGATGGCGCTGAGCGCCTGATTCTGTGTGGAGGCGGCAACCTTGCGTTCGGTTGCGAGGTGGGTGATGAAAGCCTGTATTTCTTCGGCGCCCATGTCCTTTGGGTGGCGCTTTTGGTGGAAGAGGATGTAGCGTTTGATCCAATCCACGTAGGTTTGTTCGGTGCGGTAGGAATAGTGTTTGGTGCGTAACACGTCGCGCACGACATCCAGTAGTTTTTTCCCCTGCGGGGATGATGTGGGTTGTTCGGGCATTGCATTTTCTCCGCGATTTTGATATACTGATTTCAGTTTACCAAGTAGGTGCTGCGCATCGTCCTATTCTAACCGATTGCAGCCTAAATGCCCAATTGAATTTGAGGCGCTAGGCGGCATGTAGACCGGCCATAGGCCGTTGACCCGCCAAACGGCGGGTGAATACATAGTTAGCCGCCGATCGAGTCTCGTGG
>CAYOYU010000545.1:0-1245 GCA_964408265.1 uncultured Syntrophorhabdaceae bacterium | reverse complement strand
CAACTAGGAGGTCAAAAGATGCGTTCCTTCACTTCTACACACTTCCGACTCGATCGGCTGGCAGACGGAGTGTATGCCGCAATTCACTCCGAGGGCGGCTGGGCCCAGAGCAATGCCGGGCTCATCGACCTCGGGGATCGGGCATTGATATTCGATACCTTCATCACGCCGACCGCTGCCAAGGACCTCCGGTCTGCCGCCAAAACCCTCTTGAGCTGCCCCATCTCCGCGGTGATCAACAGCCACTACCATAACGACCACATCTGGGGAAACCAAACTTTTCCTGCGGATGTACCGATCATCTCCACAAAGAAAACCCGGGAACTAATCACAACTTTGGGGGCAGAGGAATACCAGTGGTGCCAGGAGCACTCCCAAGAACGGCTCAGTGCACTGGAGGCGCAACTGGACCAGGAGACAGACGAAGTAGCTCACCGCCTCACTTCCTACGTGATCACGTACTATCGAGTGATCATAGCCTCTCTCCCCAGGCTCGAAGTGCGGTTACCCGATCTAACGTTCGTTGATGTGCTGGAATTCATCGGACCTCGACGCGTTGCGCAACTAATCACCTTTGGGGGTGGTCACACTGGAAGCGATGCGATCCTTTACCTGCCTGAAGAGCGCATCATCTTCATGGGGGACTTGCTGTTCATCGGAGTTCACCCCTATTTGCCGGATGGCGACCCCGATGAGATGCGTCGAACCCTTACGAAAATCGCCGAACTGCCTGCCAAAACCCTGGTCCCAGGGCATGGTCCCGTAGGAAGCACGGCTGATCTCCAGCGGATGGTCGAATACCTTGACACGTTGGAGTCTCTTCTCCGACAGGCCATGACGAATGGGGTCGAGGAGGAGATGATTGCCAAGATTCATATGCCAGAAACATATCGGGAATGGATCTTTCCATCCTTCTTCCCGGCCAACCTCATGTTCTTACATAAGCGTCGCACCCGAGGGGGGCCCGCTACGTCGGAATGAAGCCTGCCACCGACTCGCAAGGCACGTGGCGCCTACCGATTAACAGCATTGTCAAGGGGAGAAGAAAGAAACTGAATAGTGCCTCGCGATTGGCGCGCCTGTGGTGTACAATCCTAACAAGCCTTGCTTAACCCACACACCGCGCTGGTGATCTTCAAACCGTTGGGGAATAGACGAACTCAGTTGGATATCGCTCTGGAGGTCGCCCGAAAGTTAGACGTGGAGCAGCAAATCACAATGCTTCCTGGCAATATGTTTTCGGTG
>CAYOYU010000544.1:0-1824 GCA_964408265.1 uncultured Syntrophorhabdaceae bacterium | reverse complement strand
GGAGGTAGGAAAAAGATGGAATTGACTAACGAACAGTTGATAAACCTCTACACCACCATGGTAAAAATCCGTAAGTTCGAGCTGCGGGTGGCCGAGCTTTTCGCCGCCGGGAAGATTCCGGGGTTTGTCCACCTCAGCGTGGGGCAGGAAGCTGTGGCTGCGGGAGTCTGCGCCAACCTCCGGAATACGGATTACATCACCACCACGCATAGAGGCCATGGGCATCTGATAGCCAAAGGGGGAGATCCACGTCTGATGATGGCCGAACTCTTTGGAAAGAAGACGGGCTATTGCAAAGGTAAAGGCGGTTCCATGCACATAGCCGACCTGGATCTGGGCATCCTTGGGGCGAATGGCATTGTGGGAGGAGGACTTCCTATCGCCACTGGTGCGGCACTGGCTTCCCAGTATCTAGGAAATGATGATGTGACGGTGTGTTTCTTTGGTGATGGGGCGTCCAACCAGGGAACCACCCATGAAGCCATGAACCTGGCTACCTGCTGGAAGCTGCCGGTAGTCTTTGTCAATGAGAACAACCTGTACGGTATATCCTGCTGCACCAACAACTCCATGTGCGTGGCCGACATTGCTGACCGGGCTGCAGCGTATGATATGCCGGGTGTGGTGGTGGATGGGAATAATGTGGTGGCTGTGTATGAAACAGCCTTTGAAGCGGTCAGGAGGGCACGTGAGGGGAAAGGGCCGACTTTGGTCGAATGCAAGACCTCGCGCTGGCGGGGGCATTTTGAAGGAGACCCCTGCACTTACCGGCGTGGGGAAGAAATTCAGGAATGGAAGAAAAAGGACCCCATTGAGTTGTTTGAAAAAAAGCTGCTGGACATGGGCATATTGAGCCAGTCAAAGATTGAGGGAATCAAGAGTTCCCATGAGCAAGAACTGGCTGAAGCGGTTGGTTACGCGGAACAAAGTCCGCTTCCGGACCCCAGCGAACTCACCGAAGACGTATATACTCTAGTATAGCTAAATGGTGCTGGAAACGGGCGGCTTCGTCATCGGAAGGGATCTCCTTGAACTCCATTCCACCATCTATCTTACCGCCGCCCAGTGGCCGACTTTCTATGAACGAAAGGGTATCGCCCTCAAGGGAATGCTGGAAAAGGCAAAATGGCTATAGGTCAAAGGTGATGCCTCACAAGCATAGCTTCATTTAAGAGCCCTTCTCGTTTGCTGCGCTGTATGATGGTTAAATCCTATAAATAATCACTATAAGGAGGTTTTATTATGGCTCTCAATATGTCACCTCAACCCCAAGGTTATGTGCTCTTCGGGCCTGAACCAAAGTATTCTGATGTGCCGTATGCTGAATGGAAGGCAAGAATGGACAAAGCAAAAAAGCTTATGAGAGAAAGCAACATAGATCTTTTAATGCTCTGGAGTCAGCAAAATTGCCGGTACTTCACGGGATACACATCCATTCACTGGCATATTCCCAGCGTCCAACCTCTGGTGGCCCTGATTGCTGTTGATGGTGAACCTGTAGTTGTTTGCGGGGAGTTCTTTCGGACGACCGTCGAAGCACAAAGCTGGATACGAGACATACGGGGTCAGACCGATGTGCATCTGGAATCGTCGGAAAGGGGGCTACCAAGAGAAGTTGCTGAAATTGCAATAGAAATGGGATATGAGAAGGCGAACATTGCCCTGGAGAAAGGACCGCTGGGACACATGTGGATTCCCAGACCTCTTGACGATATCAAAACCCTGATGGACGCCTTGCCCCAGGCGAAATTTGTAGCAGGTGACAAGGTGATCTGGGGATGTCGATCAATTAAGTCACCACTTGAAATTGATAGATTGTTGAAG
>CAYOYU010000543.1:0-1827 GCA_964408265.1 uncultured Syntrophorhabdaceae bacterium | reverse complement strand
AAGGATACTGTCCAGGTCCAGGAGGACTTCGTCTCTCAGAGTCCGACCGGCATGGGCACTGTGCGTGTTGTAGACGAGTTTAGACTCAAGCCGAATACGATTCGAGAACTAAGACGGGGGGAGGCGGCAATTATCATGAAACAGCCTTTTATTATCGATGTGATTCAACTGGATTACGTGGGGGAGGTGCCTCAAAAGGAACACGTGAGATAGAACAGTCAAATACCAAGAGACCTAACGAGGCCCGGGAGGATTCATTTCTTTCGGGTCTTTTTGTTGCCAAAGGAGGAGTGATGAGAAAAAGAGAACACGTGGAGATCATTTGCGTAGACATGGAACGTATCGAAAGGATGGAAGAGATCTCGGAGCTTGAATCAGAAATCCGAGAGAAGTTGCTTGCCACCCGGGATAGAGATGCACACATATTCTGGATGGATATTGAGGAGGGCCTTAAAACCCTTACCAAGATGCAGAGAACCTGTTTTGTGGCCCATCTTATCGAAGGGTATGGCGAGAGCGAGATCGCCAGGAAATTAAACGTCAGCCAGCCTGTTGTCCACCGGCACATTGAGGCGTCTCGAGAGAAAATGAAGAAATTTTTGATAGAGGGGGGGTATAAATGACCCTAAAAGTCCGCCTTGAATCGGCTATAGAGGGGGGCCATGTAATGCGACACGGAAAAATGTGGTTTTTGCTGGTCTTGTGCCTGCTTCAGACTGGAACAGCGCTGGCATTCGGGGAATCCGAAGCCCAGCTCGGGCAGTTTCTGAGTGGGATCGCGGATTTTCTGATCCACATCGTTGGGCCCGGCGTTCTGGTCATCGGTATTTGCATGGGTGGGATTAGCATGGCGGTCGGAGACGAAATGGGCCTGAGACGGGGCATCTTCGCCATGATCGGCGGGGCGATGATCATGATGTCTCGGTGCATCCTGGATCTCATCCAGCGCCTCACGGGGTTTTGAGTATGCAGCCCGTCAAGACCTATACCCATCTGGACAAGAAAGAAAGGATGTTTGGGATAGAAGTCCTGGACTTCCTGCTTTTGGCCGTCGTTTATGCCGTTGTTTTCACTGTATCCCGCAATATTTTTATCAACATTGCGGTTGTTGTGGCTGTTTACGTCGGTCTGCGGTTGTACAAGCGCGGCAAGCCTCAAGGGTACACGGCCACGCTTGTCCGGTTTTGGCTTACACCTAAATTTTACACTCTGTCAGGGAGGGAATAGTTATGGCTGATCCAGTCCGAGTCCGAGACATTCTTCATGCACGGCGCGAAGTCCCTTTCTACAACCAGATAGACTTGCTTGCAATAGAGGATGACGTGGTGATCGGCGCCAGCGGAAACCTGACTGTGGGATTCCGGCTGGAGGGGATGAACCTCATGCTCAAATCGCGCCAGGAAATCCTGTCTACGGTCGAATTCTTAAGGCGCACGCTGGGTCATCTACCCGAGAGGACGCAATATCAGTTTATCCTGAAGCACAAGTCCGGTGCGGGGAGGGCCTTGTACGAGTACAGGGATTTGGTGAAAGGGGAGGATGCTCTTTCGGAGGCGCTGGTGGAAGGAAAGTTCAGCGCCTTGAGAAAAGAAACGCTGTTCAATGACGATCTATACCTCTTTATCACCAAGTTTAATCAGGAGAATCAGAAGCTCAGCGGCCGTTTTGTTGTTTCCAACCCGAGGGCCGTGGAGTTGAGCAAAGAGGATTACACCCGCCGAAAGGAAGAACTCCTTTCAGCTAAATCTCAAATTGAGAATGCCTTCAGCAGTCTTAACCTGACTTTCCCAACTCAGCACTTTTGGTGCACGTAAGTCTTTGATATGG
>CAYOYU010000542.1:0-1833 GCA_964408265.1 uncultured Syntrophorhabdaceae bacterium | reverse complement strand
GATGAAAAGGAGCGGACTGTTCTCTTTGTTCTTCGCATACAGGACACAGGTCTCTTCGGTATGATGAAGGGGCCAGTTGCGGGTAACATGGCCTGTCGTCTCTCTCGACCTATGGATCGACTCTGCAAGCCGCTGGAACCAATTCTCGCTTGAATTCTCCGCGAGGCACAGAATTCCCTGGAAGGTGTCCTTATCCCCCCGGAGCAATGCCTCGGCTCCGAAATTGGCCAAGGCCGAGTCAAAAAAGGAAGGGATATCAAAACAATCATGAATGTGAACATGGGCGTCGACTAGAATCATGACTTCATATAATTTTCTCGATGACGTATTCCTTCTTGTTACGCCCCTGGGTGAATACGATGATCTCTCCAAGAAGGCCAACGCTTGCAGATTGGATGCCCAAGACGATCAGAAGAAGAGCAAGGATAAGCAGGGGGCGATTCCCCACTGGCGTGCCGTAAAGAAATTTTTGTGTGAAAATGTAAATATGGGCGGAAAAACCAATCAGAACAAAGATCATCCCGATGGCGCTGAAGAATCTCAAGGGTTTCCGATTGAATCGCGTATTGAAATAGAGGGTAAAAATATCGATGATCCTTCCCAAATAGATCGACAGGTTGTAGAAACCCGCCCTCGCCCGACGAGGCTCACCATGTTCCGGATTGTGCCAGCACTTCACTTCTTCGGTCTTGAACCCCTTCTGGGCGGCCAGAATCGGCAGGAACCGGTACATGTTCCCGTATAGTTCGGTCTGCTCCAATACCTCCCTGCGAAAGATCCTCACATTGCAGCTGCAGTCATGGATCTTGGAGCCGCTAATCCATGGAACGAGCATGTTGAACAGACTGGATTGCCATCTGTAGATGGGGTGATCAAACCGGTTTTGCCTCCAGGGGTTGAGGATATCCGCCCCTTCGCTGACAATGTCCAGGAGCTTACCGTAGGATTCCGGCATCACTTGCTGGTAGGATCCGCAGACATAAATGAACTCCCCATGGCATTCTGTCAGGGCTGCCTTGAGGCAGGCGGCCTGCGAGGTCCTGTTGGTCATTTCAAATGCCTTGAGCGCAGGGTGCGTCTCAACCAGTTCCTGTAATATGTTCTTCAAGAAACCGCCGGTACCGTTTGCAATCACGATAACCTCGAACGATTCCGGCCTGGAGGAAAGCTCTCGGACCACGGTCCTGAAGTAGCTGGGAAAGTGGGCATTCTGATCTTCGAGCAAGAATATGACGGAATATTTCACGTGTTTCTACCGGCTATCCTTGGGCGGTGGTGACGGTCACTTGCTTCTTTGCAGTTTCAGGCATGCGTGTGTGGGTCAGGTCGCCCGTGGCCACGACCAATTCTCCCACCACGCCCAGAGTGACCAGGTGGACGGCACCCATGACGTTGAGTGCAGTAGCAATGAGAAAGAAACTGGCTTTTCCCGATGTCCAGTCCAACAAGAGGGCCAAGCCGCCCAAGGCGGCAAAGAAAAGTGAGAGCAAGATAAAAGGTATCGCACAAAAAACAAATCCTTTGAGCGGCGTGGACGAAAACCGGATGATCAGACTCATGGCAAGGATATCACTCATGACTTTGAGAATACGATCGAACCCATATTTGGAAACACCATGTTTTCTAGCATGGTGTTTCACTGGGACTTCCGTTACTCGGGCCCCGGTCATGCTTGCCAGAGCCGGGAAGAAGCGGTGCATCTCACCGTATGCGTTCAGGGTCTTGATGCATTCACTTCGGTACGCCTTGATTGTGCAGCCATAATCGTGAAGTCTTGTGCCCGTTGCCCATGAGATGATCGCATTCGCCACCCGTGAAGGAAGGACCCTCAAA
>CAYOYU010000541.1:598-1836 GCA_964408265.1 uncultured Syntrophorhabdaceae bacterium | reverse complement strand
AGTCGAGATTGCTGAAGGGCTCATCCATCAACAGGTAGGTCGGCTTTGAGGCGATCGCCCTGGCAATAGCCAGCCGTTGTCTTTCGCCTCCGGAAAGCTCGTGCGGGTAACGCCTGCCATGCCCATCGAGATTCACGTCCCGAAGGATGGCAAGCGCCTCTAATTCCGGATCGTCTCGGGACCGACGATCCTTCTTCTGGACAAAATGGATGTGTTCCATCACTGTCATGTGGGGCCAGAGGGCGAGATCCTGAAAGATCATCGAAAGCCCTCTCTTATGAGGGGCTTCAGTTCGTGAAGGGTTGCTCATTTCAATATCATCAATGAGTATCCTCCCCTTGTCAGGGATCTCCAGACCGGCTACCAGCCTCAGCAGCGTGGTCTTACCACATCCCGAAGGGCCTACCATGCCCAGGACCTCGGTCGCAAAGAACTCCAGTGTTATCCCGTCCAGGGCCGCCACCTTCCCAAAGCTCTTTGTAATATTCTCTAGCCGTATCATGCAGAGATTCTCTTTGTCAGCTTTCTCTGAAATATCAGGAAGAGCCCTGAAAACGCAAGAACGATAGCTACCAGCAGGAGACATAAGGCGGCGACCCTCTGCTCCGCACCATAGTGCATGAGGTTATAGATCTTAATGGGGATGGTCTCCCTGCCCGGTGGGATGATGAGAAGGGTCGATCCAAGCTCCCCAAGGGACAATATGAAGGCGATGAAAAACCCTGTTATCAGACTGGGTCTCAAAAGTGGCAGAACAATCTTCCATATCACGCGCGTCCAGTGCTGCACATTCAGATGGGCAACCTCCTCTAAACGTGGGTTGATTTGCTTGAATCCGGAACTCACGGTGATCACGGAAAATGGGATGAAGCGTGCAACATAGCCGAGAACAATGATCAATGAGCTGCCATATACGATATCCGCCACGGGCCGGTTCCAGACCTTGATCAGTCCGATCCCCAGGGTGATGGCAGGGATGGAGAGGGGAATGTAGGAGGAAAATTCAAGGAGGGGTTTCATCCTCATTCTTGATCTCTTCATGAGATAAGACAGGGAGGCCGCCAGAAGCAAGGCGAAGGCCGCACCGGTAAAGGCCAGTAGGAAGCTGTAGCCAATCTGATCCAGGGACGAGGTCAAGGCCCTGCTGAAGTTGGAAAAGGGGCCTGCTACAGTACCCAGGACAACCAGGGGGAGAGCCACGGAAAGGCCGAAGACAGCCAGACAGAAACCAAGAGCCG
>CAYOYU010000541.1:0-588 GCA_964408265.1 uncultured Syntrophorhabdaceae bacterium | reverse complement strand
GATCTGGACATAGGAGCGGTCCTGCATGAGCCGCTTCTGCAGGAGGGGCAAGAAGACCGTGATGCCGACCAGGGGCAGGGACAACAAGGCTGCAGCCCTCTCGTCGAAGAAGGCACTGAACTGGATGAATATCTCCACAGGATAAACATTGACCCTGAGTATGTCGGGTACGCCGAAATCTATGATCGAGAATATGAAAACGAAGGTGGCCCCGGAGAAGATGTGAGGGGTCAGTAGCGGAAGGGTAATCCCCCGCAGAGTCTTCCACCTACCGTGGCAGAGCAGGGAGGCTTCCTCCAGATTCCTGTCAAGGGATTTCAGCCCGCTCAGTGTCGTCAGGGTTACGAATGGAAAATAGGCCAAAGTGAGAACAATCACGACCCCCCACAGGCTGTGAATGTCTACATGCAGGAACTCTTTTACAAACGACTCCAAATGGGTCCACACGATTGCGTGGACATAGGGGGGTATCAGGATAGGGATCACATAGATATTCCTGAATATCCATTTTCCCCATTAATCGGTTCTGTGAATGAGCAAGGCCAGGGCCGTCCCGACCCAGGGTTGAGCGATGCCCGGTATTTCCGG
>CAYOYU010000540.1:0-1836 GCA_964408265.1 uncultured Syntrophorhabdaceae bacterium | reverse complement strand
ACACTCTTTCCCTAGACGTGTGCTCTTCCGATCTATTTGGCTCCGGCGAGTTTGCAGAAACGTGATGCTGGGCTCGATCTACCACTTGCCCTTTCGATCCTTCAAGAAACTGGACAGATCAGGAGCCAACTCCGAGGCCCTGTATATGCGTTCGGGGAGTTGGCGCTAGACGGTCGCGTGCGGAATTGCCGCGGGGCGGTGTCTGTGGGGAAGATGGTTCCGAAGGGAGCGATCCTCATTGCACCAAGAGAAAACGAACCAGAGCTGGCTTTGCTAAGGCTTCAGAAGGGTGTTCAGAAGGATTTTCGTCCTTTCGTGGTAGGTTCCCTTAAAGAAGCTACGGATGTCCTCACGCTGGGGCGTGGCCGCTTGGCCTCGGCCAAGCTAGACGATTTCAAGCCTGCCTTTGGGCGCGGCACGGATTTCAGGATTATCAAGGGCCAGGTACGCGCAAAGCGAGCCCTGGAAGTCGCTACCGCAGGTGGGCACAATGTCTTGTTGATTGGACCGCCGGGGGAAGGAAAATCCTTGTTGTCAAAGGCCATGCCCACCATTTTGCCCCGCCTGACCGCCCACGAGATTGTCGAACTCACAGAGATTTATAGTGTCAAGGGTTTGCTCACTGAGAACAACCAGCTCGTTCTCTACCGCCCCTATCGGCAAGTCCACCACAAAGCTCCCAGCGCGGCCATCATCGGCGGCGGAAATCGCCTCCCAGAACCCGGCGAGATTACCTTGGCCCACAGGGGTGTCCTCTTTATGGATGAGTTTAACTTGTTCGGTCCAGCCCTCCTTGATACCCTTCGGCAACCGTTGGAGGACGGCAGGATTCATGTAGTGCGTGTGGATGGGGCAGAAGTCTTCCCTAGTGAATTCGTTCTGATTGCCGCCATGAACCCTTGTCCCTGTGGATTCGACGGAGAGTTCCTGTGTGGCCGATGCGGGAATCGGGTCCCTTATGGTGGGTCAGCGTGCGCCAAATGTAACGAAACGGAGCGCAGGGCTCGGTGCAAGTGTACGCCTGCGCAAATCGCAACCTACCGGTCACGGCTTAGTGGACCCATACTTGACCGCATCGACCTGAAGATCCGAGTAAGTCCACTCAGCCCAGAGGAGCGTCTTGCCGAGGGAGGCGGCGAATCCTCGCAGGAGATCCGGAGTCGAGTACAAGCTGCTCGAAGGATGCAAGAGGAACGATTCGAGGGCACAAACATCAAAATTAACGGTAGGATTCCCGGCGGGCAGGTTGCCCGCTACTGCGAACTTCACTCTTCCGCACGACGTGCGATGCAAGAGGTCAATGAGAAAGTATCTGAATTAACCATGCGGGGCTACGATCAGCTCCTGAAGGTGTCCCGCACAGTGGCGGACCTCAACAATTCCCCCCTGATCTATAAGAAACATGTCATAGAGGCCGCCGATCTTTCCGGCCACGAGGACGTAAAAGAATTCCTTATAGCCCAGCCCGATACAGAGCAGTGTCCGAAGTGCGGGCTCAACGTCGAAGTTGGAGACAGGTTCTGCCGCCGTTGCGGTTCCGAACTCGGCGAGCGAGAGAGGTGAGCACTGCAAGGGTCCTGAAGAACGGCCTCCCGGTGGAGCGAGAAGAAGTTTCCGCGACCATTGAACCCCCGCTGCCAGCTAATGTAGATCTGCCAATGAACCCGATTGTGGAGGCGTGGCTAAGGGGGGCAGCGCGAGGCGTACTGCCAAGATCGAAACAGAAGAGACATGAGATAATGGACATCGCAAATGAGCGGTTCGCCTGGCTCCTCGTTCAGCGTGGTTTTCGTTTTGTGGACGAAGAGAATCTCGATAAGCATATTGAGACGAAAA
>CAYOYU010000539.1:0-1840 GCA_964408265.1 uncultured Syntrophorhabdaceae bacterium | reverse complement strand
ATTTCAGCCATTGACCCTACTACTATCTCTTTGGCGATCAGCCCTGTAATAAGCGCTGAGGCGGCCTCCCAGTTTCCAAACCCGAGAGGGTCCAACGCAGGCGCGATTATCTGTCCCGTCTTTCCCAGATAGGAATCCTTTTTGTTCTCAACACCCCACGGGAGATTTAGTAAAAACCATACGAGGATAGATACTGCAAAGATATACGTCCCGGCCTTTATCAGAAAGTGCTTTCCCTTTTCCCACGTGTGCATCATAAGGCTTCTGAGAGACGGCATTCTGTAAGGCGGAAGCTCCATAATGAACATAGGAGATTCCCCCCTGAAGAGTGTCCGTTTAAATATCACGCCCATTAATATCGCGAGGGCTATCCCCATTACATACATCGACCACAGCACTGTCCCGGCATATGCGGAGAAGAAGGCGCCGATGAAGACTACGTATACAGGCAGTCTCGCCCCGCACGACATAAGAGGTAAAAGCAGCGCTGTAAGCGCCTTGTCTCTCGGGTTCTCAAGGGTCCTTGTGGCATAAATACCGGGCACGTTGCAGCCGAAACCGAGGAGCATCGGTATGAACGATTTGCCGTGCAGCCCCATACTGTGCATCGCCCGGTCCATTACGAAGGCTGCCCTTGCCATATAACCGCTTCCCTCAAGGAATGTAATAAAGAACATCATCGCAAATATCACGGGCACAAACGCCAACACAAAGCCGACGCCTGCGATAACACCCTCTGTCGTCAGGGATGCAATCCATAAAGGTCCATTCACAGCCTCAATTGCCTTAGCTGCCAGCCTGCTGATCGGCCCGGCTGTAGCGCCATTTATCCAGTCACCGAAGGGCTTGGAGATATCAAAGGTCAGCTTAAAGACAACCCACATCGCAGCAAGGAATATCGGTATTCCCATAAACCTGTTTAAAACCCACCTGTCTATCTTCTCTGTCATTTCCATCTTCCTGACTTCGGGTCTCTTTACGACCTCGCGGCTAAGTCCTGACGCCAACGCATATCTTTCATCTGCCATGATGGATTCAATGTCATCTCCGTGCGCTTTTTTCAGGTGTGATGTCGCCTTCTCAAAAAAAGAGGCTTCAATCTTCAGGGAAGCTTCTTCCATAACATGGCTGTCGCCCTCCATCAGTTTAAACGCAAGCCAACGCAGCGGATATTTACTGTCAAGAGAAGGATATTGTTCCCTGATATGTGTCTGAACAGAGCCTGCGGCGGATTCAATATCTTCACCGTAATTCAATTGTTTCGGCAAATACCGGGACGGATTATCAGCCACCTCTGTCGCCGTCTTTAATAACTCATTCAATCCTGATTTCTTTGTCGCTACCGTTGGTATTACCTTAATGCCAAGCATCTCCTCAATCGCCTTTGTGTTTATTTTGTAACCCTTCTGTTCTGCCTCATCGTAAATGTTCAAGGCGATCACAAGAGGTACGCCAAGCTCCAGCAACTGGACAGTGAGATAAAGGTTTCTTTCGATGTTCGTGGCGTCAACCACATTAATAATCACGTCGGGCTTTTCTTTCACGAGGTAGTCCCTTGCGATAATCTCTTCCTGCGTGTACGGACTCAGGCTGTAGGTTCCCGGTAGATCCACTAATTTCATGTTTCTGCCTTCGTGTTCAAACATTGCAGATTTCTTCTCCACAGTCACGCCGGGCCAGTTGCCAACGTAGAGCCTTGTGCCCGCAATTGCGTTGATTAAGGTTGATTTCCCAGAATTAGGATTTCCTGCAACTGCAACGGTAACCCCCCTTTTATCCCCCCTTAAATTAAGGGGGGACTGAGGGGGGTTATTTGCGCTCTGCGTTCTGTCTACTGTCA
>CAYOYU010000538.1:951-1852 GCA_964408265.1 uncultured Syntrophorhabdaceae bacterium | reverse complement strand
TGGTGATAGGGGGTAGCGGCGACCCGACCCAGAGAGGGGTAGTCTCCACTGCATCCTATGAGGCGAGGAAGTTCGGAATCCATTCCGCCATGCCCCTGAGGACTGCCTACAAGCTCTGTCCGGATGCGATCTTCCTTCCCGTGGATTACAGGGAATATTCCAGGGTTTCTGAAAAGATCAAGTCTCTTCTCGGCGAATTCTCTCCGGTCATGGAAGATGTGGGAATTGATGAGGCGTTCCTGGACATAACTGATGTCCATAAACCGTCTGAAGAGATTTCAAAAGAGATAAAAAAAAGGATATGGGAAGAAACAGGTCTAACGTGTTCCATAGGTATAGCCCCGAACAAGCTCCTGGCGAAGATCGCATCGGATATGCAGAAGCCGAACGGTCTCACTATAATAACTGAAGCGGATGTTGAAGCCCGCATATGGCCCCTGCCGGTGAGGAAGCTCTGGGGAGTGGGGCCGAAGACAGAGGCTTATCTCAAGAGCATTGGGATAATGACCATCGCTCAACTTGCTGCCACGCCCATTGATGAACTCCACGGGCGTTTCGGGAAATCCTACGGACATTATCTCTATGAAGCCTCACGGGGAATTGACGAGAGCCCCCTTGTTACCCATTGGGAGCCGAAATCCACAAGCAGGGAGGTGACCTTCCAGAGCGACATAAACAACTGGCAGGAACTTGCGAGGAACGTTGCTGAACTCACCAGGGAAGTGGTGGACGATATACGAGGCCGGAAGTACCGATGCAGGACAGTGACCGTCAAGATGAGATTCAACGATTTCAAGACGCTTACCAGGGCAAAGACCCTTCCCGGGTACAGTGATTCCCCTGAGGAGATACGGAAAGCTGCCTTTGACTGTCTCAATCGGTTCGAAATCAAGAAGAAGGT
>CAYOYU010000538.1:399-941 GCA_964408265.1 uncultured Syntrophorhabdaceae bacterium | reverse complement strand
TTGAGAGGGAGAATTGACCAAACTCTGCTATAATTGTTCTAAATCAGCCTCTATTTAGTGACCCGGAAGGGGAGGAGGGAGGAAGAATGTTCCATACCGCAGACCCGCAGGATATCCTGAACGGCAAAATTACCGACGTTTACTTTGACCGGACAATTAAAATTCTGAAGGCGAAGGGGATAAACCCCATTGTCAAGGCAGAATTCATCGCAAAGAATCTCCCTGATGAGTGGCCGTGGGCCGTCTTTGCAGGGCTTGAGGAGGCCCTTTATCTTATGAAAAACCTCCCTGTGAAAGTAAGGGCGATGCGGGAAGGCACTTTCTTCTATCCCTTTGAACCGGTGATGGAGATCGAAGGAAGGTACCAGGACTTCTGCGTCTACGAGACAGCAATCCTTGGTCTGATCTGCCAGGCTTCAGGTGTTGCGACGAAAGCAGCGCGTTTTAAGAAACGCGCAGAAGAAAGGCCGGTCATCAGTTTTGGAGCGCGGAGAATGCATCCCATCCTTGCACCGATGATTGAGCGGAATGCCTATATCGGC
>CAYOYU010000538.1:0-389 GCA_964408265.1 uncultured Syntrophorhabdaceae bacterium | reverse complement strand
GTGTTGAAGCCCGCTGAGTTCATCGCGGAAGACCCCATAGGGACAATGCCCCATGCCCTGATACTCTGCATGGGTTCTACGGTGGAGGCTATCAAGGCATATGATGAGGTCCTGGAGCCGAAACTTAAAAGGGTGGCATTGATCGATACATTCCTTGATGAGAAGTTCGAGGTCCTGAATGTGGCAGAGGCCATGGGCGAACGGCTCTTTGCCGTGAGGTTCGATACCCCTTCGTCGAGACGGGGCAATTTTTACCGCATCCTTGAGGAGTGCAGGTGGGAGCTGAATTTAAGGGGATACAAGGATGTAAAGTTTTACGTCAGCGGGGGGATAAAGGAAGAAGACGTGCCTGGCCTGAACCCTGTGGCGGACGGTTACGGCATCGGGAC
>CAYOYU010000537.1:0-1854 GCA_964408265.1 uncultured Syntrophorhabdaceae bacterium | reverse complement strand
AGAGACGGGCCGGTTTGTTGAAAGGAGGGGCCTCCATGATTCAGATCGGAGTGATCGGCGCCGGGCAACATAATGAGGATACGGATCGCACGGCTTTTGAGGTCGGCGTGGAGGTGGCTCGATCCGGCGCGGTCCTGATCTGCGGGGGACTGGGAGGGGTCATGGAGTCGGCTGCCCGCGGGGCCCGGGAAGAGAAAGGCATGACCGTCGGGATCCTCCCGGGGCCGAACAAGGCCGAGGCCAATCCCTTCATTCAAATCCCCATCCCCACGGACCTGGGTCATGCACGGAATGCCGTCGTGGTCCGCGCCTCGGATGCCGTGATTGCTATTGGAGGCGGATACGGGACACTTTCCGAGATTGCCCTGGCCCTCAAGATGGGGAAGCCCGTGGTGGGCCTGAATACCTGGGATATCCCCGGGGTCCATCCGGTCACGAACGCACAGGAGGCCGTGAGGGTGGCACTCAAGCGATGCTCCGGTTCATGAGGGGAGGCACTTGGGGTCATCTTCAGTTGTCCGTTAAGAGTTGACTTTCTATTTCCTTGGGGTAGAATCGCCGCATGGCACGACGCATAAGAATGGACTCTCCAGATACGTTCTACCACGTCTTGTCTCGAGAGCAGGCCATAGGGTCACATCTTCAGTTATCACTTAACGCGCCTCGCGGTGCCATGCTGGATTGGGAGATAAATGATATATGAAGATGTGCCCCCACATTTTTATCTTCTGTTGTATTTCACCGCATTGTTCCGGGAGAGTTCCACAGGGTACTTCCGGGCGTTCTTCTCCATCTTCTCCAGTACGGATGTTTCGATGTCTACGCCCAGCTTGTCCGCAAGTCGGGCAAGGTAGATGAACACGTCGGCAATCTCCTCTCGAACCAGGGCCATATCCTTTTCGGAATGGACCATCTTCTTGGACTGCTCGTCTGTGAGCCACTGGAAAATTTCCAAGAGCTCCCCCACCTCCGCGGCCAGGGCCATGGAAAGGTTCTTGGGCGTATGAAACGGGTCCCAGTTTCGCTCCTGGGCAAAATCAGCAAGACGTTTTTGGATCTCATGGATGTTCATGGCAAATGGGGTCCCCCTGTTGCGCTTCACGAGTGCCTTGATATCGGCGGGGTATCGCAGGTCCGATTATATAAATCGTAACGTTCTCAGTCAAGGAAAGATTCTTGGGGCTCCTGCATTTTTATTTTCTTGTCTTCAGATTTTCTGTAGAATATGGTCCGTGACGAGACGGACGTTTTTGGTTTGAATCTCCGGGTACGATATCATGACAACGGCCTCGGTCCTTGAACAATGGCGGTCTCGCAAGGATTTTTCAGATCGGTTTACTGCAGAGCGAGTTTTGCCGCAGCGCGAGGGTGAATACGCACCATTTCCGTCTTGGATTGCCCAAAGGTTGATTCAGGCGCTCCGGGAGCGGGGTATCGAGAACCTCTATTCCCACCAGCGAAAGGCCCTGGACCTGGTTCGGCTTGGGAAACATCCGGTGGTAGTCACGCCTACGGCTTCAGGCAAGACACTTTGCTACAACCTCCCCGTGCTCTCGTCAATCCTTGATGAGCCGGAAAATCGGGCCCTCTATCTCTTTCCCACCAAGGCCCTGGCTCAGGATCAGCTCCACGAGCTTCAGACCCTGATCCAAGACATGGACGCTCCGATCGCGGCGTTCACCTATGATGGAGACACTCCTGCCGACGCGAGACGGGCCATTCGATCCCAAGGCAAGATCGTCATTACCAGCCCGGACATGCTTCATACGGGAATTATGCCGCATCATACCAAGTTGATCAAATTTTGCCAAAATCGTAAGTACGTGGTGATTGACGAGATTCATACCTAGCGCG
>CAYOYU010000536.1:0-1856 GCA_964408265.1 uncultured Syntrophorhabdaceae bacterium | reverse complement strand
CGGACGGGCCGTGATTCTGCTGGTCGAGGACGACCAGGTATTGAATGACATGGTCAAGGGTGCCCTTGAGACGGAGTACAAGGTGCTCTCAGCGTCGAGCTATTCCGGGGCCATGAAACATCTCAATCGTGCAATAGACCTTGCCCTCATAGACTATTCCCTGCCGGATAAGGACGGCTTCGAGGTGTTGGAGCGTGTCAGGGAGGCGAAGCCGGGCTTACCGGTTATCGTTATGACGGCATACAGTTGCGAGAACCTGGCGATCAGGGCGATCCAGGCCGGGGTGACGGATTATTTTAAGAAACCCGTGAGCTTTGCCTATCTGAGAGGCAAGCTGTCGGAGATACTTGCAGGAAAAGAAAGAGATGGACAACCTGAAAGCGTTGAAAACCGCGAGGTCCTCATCATGGATGACGTCGCAGCCTTCATTGAGGAGAACTACGCAGAGAAGCTCACCCTCGACAGAGTCGCAGCCAGGGGAGGGATGAACAGGTTCAGATTCTGCAGATCCTTCAAAGAGAGGTTCGGGGTGAATTATACGAGCTATCTCAATAATGTCAGAACGAGGAATGCCGCCCGTCTCATCAAGAACTCCGACATGAAGATCACGGTGATCGCGCATCTGGTGGGTTACAATTGCATCACGTATTTCGAGAGAGTATTTAAAACGAGATATGGGGTGCCGCCAATTGTGTATCGCAGAAGATTGAAGGAGAATACGACTTAACTCTAAAGGTTCTTACCGATAGCCAAAGGGCAGGGCGGAGAAATGGACTTTGCAAATCTGGTAAATCCCTTCTCCGTCCAGCCCGTACTTCTTTCGCAGGATAGACTGGGAGCCGTGCTCCACGAACTAGTCGGCGATACCGATTCTCCTCACTGATACATCGGTCATTCCGGCCCCGGCGAGACATTCCAGGACAGCAGAACCGAAACCGCCGGCAAGAACATTCTCCTCAACGGTAACAATCTTTTTAATTCTTTCGGACACGGAGAGGATAAGGGACTCATCAAGGGGCTTAACAAATCGGGCATTGATGACACACGGGCTGATACCGTCTCTCTGCAGCATCTCCGCTGCCTTCAGGGCAGGACGAACGGTATTGCCGACCGCGATAAGCGCGATATCATCGCCATCCTCAAGAATCTCTCCTTTCCCGATCCGTACCTCTGCATCACCCAATGGGTATCCCGAAATCTCTTTTGCCTTCCCCCGTGGATACCGTATGGCCGAAGGGCCGTCATGCTGAAGGGCGAGGCGTAACATCTTCTTAAGCTCTGATCCGTCCTTTGGGGACATGATCAGGAGATTGGGGATATGCCTTAAAAAGGAGAGATCAAAGAGACCCTGGTGTGTCGCGCCATCTTCTCCCACCACACCGGCGCGGTCAATGGCAAATATCACCGGGAGATTCTGCAAACAGACATCATGAACAATCTCGTCGTAAGCGCGCTGGAGAAACGTGGAATAAATGGCCACCACCGGGCGGAGACCCTGACTGGCAAGGCCGGCAGCAAAGGTGACTGCATGGGGCTCCGCAATGCCCACATCATAAAACCTCTCGGGAAACGTTTCTGCGAAGACATCAAGACCGGTCCCTTCGCGCATCGCTGCAGATATGGCAACGAGCCTGATATCTTTTTTTGCCAGTTCGGTGAGCGCTTCTCCGAATACCGCGCTGTATGCGGGGACCGAGGTATCTGAGGTAACTTCCCCGGTATCCATGTCAAAGGGGCCGATGCCGTGGAAGACGCAGGGATCCTTTTCCGAAAATTTGTACCCTCTCCCCTTCTTTGTTATCACATGGACCAATGTGGGTTCATCAGCGGTCCTGACCCTGCTCAAGGTCTCGATG
>CAYOYU010000535.1:256-1856 GCA_964408265.1 uncultured Syntrophorhabdaceae bacterium | reverse complement strand
GATGAGCCCCGCCGGATTATCCCTTGGCGGGTTGCTCCCCAGCAGAGCCCGCCTCCGTTTCACCCGGCGGAGCCAACAGACCACCCGTGGCCTTGCCCTGTCAAATCGTCAAAAACGGAGGTGATGACTTTTAAACTGGAACATCCCGCCCTTTTCCGGCAAAAGGAAATCGCCACGATATCCAAGCCAGGGGAAGAACGGGATGTTGATCAAGACCATACTGAACCGAATCCAAAAGCTCAAGTCTTTCGTCTACGACAAGGTGCGGGTGGAGGAAAAGCCCTCCCTTGCCATTTTGGTCCACATCGCGGCTCGGGCAAACGCAAGGCCCGTTTGCTCCCGATGCCGAAGGCAATGCCCGGGCTACGACACCCTGACGCCAAGGCGCTTTGAGTTCGTTCCCTTGTGGGGCATCCCGGTGTTCTTCGTCTATGCCATGAGGCGCGTGCATTGCCCGACTTGCGGAGTGGTGGTGGAGGCGGTTCCATGGGCGCAAGGGAAAAGCCATCTGACCCGGACCTATGCCTGGTTCCTGGCCAAGTGGGCCAAGCGCCTTGCCTGGAAGGAGGTGGCCGATGCCTTCATGACCAGCTGGGACAACGTGTTTAGGTCCGTGAAGATGGCCGTGGCCTTCGGCCTTGCCAACCGGAGCCTGGAAGGGATCACGGCCATCGGCGTGGACGAGGTGGCCTGGAAAAAGGGCCATCACTACCTCACGCTCGTGTACCAGATCAACACGGGAGCCAAGAGGTTGCTCTGGGTCGGCAAGGACCGGACGGAAGCCACGTTCACCAAGTTCTTCGACATGCTGGGAGAAGCCAGGAGCCAGCTCATCGATTTCGTATGCAGCGACATGTGGAAGCCGTATCTCAAAGTCATCGCCAAAAAGACCGGGCAGGCCCTGAACATCCTGGACCGGTTCCACGTCATGGCCCTTTTCAGCAAGGCCCTGGATGAAGTCCGGGCCAAGGAAGCGAGAGACCTGAAGGAAAAGGGCCTTCTCCCCGTCTTGAAGCACAGCCGGTGGGTTTTCTTGAAGCGACCGGAGCACCTGACCGATACCCAGGAAACCAAGCTTGCCGATCTGCTTCGCTACAACTTGAAGTCGGTGCGGAGCTACCTTCTGAAAGAGGAGTTCCAGCGGTTCTGGGAATACCGCTCCCCCTACTGGGCGCTCCGTTTTCTTTCCAAGTGGTGCGTCAAGGCCATGCGGTCAAGGATCGAACCCATGAAAAAGGTGGCAAAGACCCTCCGCGCCCATAAGGAACTCATCGGCAACTGGTTTTCAGCAAGAGATGTGATTTCCCTTGGGGTGGTAGAGGGATTGAACACCAAGGTGAAAGTCACTACGAGAAAATCATACGGTTTTCGGACCTTCCAGGGCGTCCAAATCGCTTTGTATCACGCCTTGGGAGACCTGCCGGAACCAAAGACCACCCACAGATTCTGCTGAGGAGGCACATTTTCTAAGATATCCAGAGCCAACTGTGTCCCCCATCCTTCGAAATCGCTTTCGGTTGCATGGGCAAGAAGATCGAAGTAGCCGAGGTTGTCACCATGCCAAACGTGGCCATTCTCCGAGATAGAAAAGGCGGCAAAT
>CAYOYU010000535.1:0-246 GCA_964408265.1 uncultured Syntrophorhabdaceae bacterium | reverse complement strand
ACGTGAGCTGCTCCTGAGCGGCCTCCCCCCGGGCACGATCCGCCGCCCAGTTGGCAAAAGATTGACCGGCGCCAGCAATGTTTTTCATTGTATCCCAAATAAGATTTAAAACAGGTCTAATAACATTATTATAAACGCTTCTACATATGTCCCAGGCACTCGGGACTTTTCCCGTCGGGTCAACATAAACAAGAGGGTTATTCATTACATAGGAATAGGGATTGATGGCCTGTGGGTTGAAAAGGT
>CAYOYU010000534.1:275-1867 GCA_964408265.1 uncultured Syntrophorhabdaceae bacterium | reverse complement strand
CTTTACCGTTGGTATTTTCTCCTTGCCTGTGGAGTGGATGCAGCATATTTTTGTTATCAAACAGTGAGCCCAAGTCTTTCTTGGATGAGGACATTGAGGTCCAGCCGCAAGGGCGTGGGGGTGAAGAGGGTAAGCATGTTGAGACCTGTCCACAAGAAAATTGTGCTGAATGAGAACAACAAACCGGTTGAAGTTATTATCAGCTATGAGGAATGGAAGGAGATCGAGCAGATTCTCGAAGCATCGGGCCGCCAGAGTATGCCGAGAGAAAAATTAAAGGCCTACGCCGGCGTCATGCATATTGAAGAAGATCCCATGGAATACCAGAGGCGGATGCGGAGTGAATGGAAATAGATTCCTTCTCGACACGAACATCATTCTATATGTCATGGGGGAGAAGATCGATATCCTTGCCTTGCCGGAAGGTGAATTTTATATCTCCTTCGTTACCGAACTCGAACTATTGTCCTACCCCTCTCTGAGCACGCAAGAAGAACAACGAATCAAGAAACTTCTTAGCGAAATTCCCATCATCGATATTTATCAGAAAATAAAAGACCAGACCATCCAATTCAGAAGACGGCATCAACTGAAGCTTCCTGATGCCATCATCGTAGCCACGGCTCTTTTCCTCAATGCGACATTAATCACCAATGATATGGGATTGCAGTCCATACGGGAGATCAGGGTGCAGTCAATAACCACGACATGAAATACGTGGTAATCGGCGGCATTGCCTTTTTTTCCCCTGGCGTTCCAGCTGCCGGAAGTAAGCGTAGGGTGCGTTCCACGCACCACAGCCATAGTCACTGATCTCCTACCGGAGAGTCTCGCCAACCCTGACTTGGATCGGCTGTCAAATCTAGGGCCGCCCACAGCGGTTGTGTGAGATTCGCCATTCTCCATGAACTGGAATGACGGAGATCTGTGGATTGTGCAGGCCTTGCGGGATGCGAATCTGGTCAAGAGCGCCAGCGAGGCTAGGAGGCTGATCCAGCAGGGAGCGGTCCAAGTCAACGGAAAGCGGGTGACCGACGTGGAGTACAGACTTGCCAGACCCGAGTCGGCCCATATTCTCAAGGTCGGGAAAAAGCGGTTTGCAAGGCTCGTTCCTTAGCGAAACCGGAGAAATTTCATCGGAAGAGCGAGGTGTACTTATGAAGCGAAAAGAATTACTCGAGCAAATGAGACAAGCTGTTCATGAAGTGGAACCTGATGCAGAGATCATTCTTTACGGTTCTCGCTCGCGCGGAGACGCTGTCCCGGAATCAGACTGGGATCTTCTTATCATAGTGGATGACCCTCTCAGTGATGAACGTACAGATCGGATCCGGCACAGGCTTTATGAAGTAGAATGGGAATCTGGAGAAGTTATCTCCTCGATTGTAAGGAACCGAGAAGAATGGAATAGTGGTCTCTATCAGGCTATGCCATTTCACCAGCGAGTACAGCAGGAAGGAATCAGACTGTGACAGAATGGAGCAAGGATCTGGTGTTGTACCGTATGGCCCGAGCAAAAGAGACTCTGGAAGATGCTCGTATTCTTGCCAATGCAGGGCGGTGGAATGCTTGTGTGAACCGGCTCTACTATG
>CAYOYU010000534.1:0-243 GCA_964408265.1 uncultured Syntrophorhabdaceae bacterium | reverse complement strand
CGTCATGGCCTGTCGTCATCCAAGCATACGGGCGTGCGCAGCCTCTTCAATAGGCAGTATGTGAAGACGGGTAAGATACCGAAGGATTTGGCACGGATCTACAATGATCTTTTTGAGAGACGTCAAGAGGGTGACTACATCGATTTCGTAAAGTTTCAAGAATCGCAGGTTATGCCATGGATCTCAAAGGTAGAACAACTCATTGGGTGTATCACCAGCTTGGTTGAAAAAGAGATAAGTTGA
>CAYOYU010000533.1:0-1870 GCA_964408265.1 uncultured Syntrophorhabdaceae bacterium | reverse complement strand
AAATCACTTGACAGGCGATAATTTGCTCTTCGCAAGCTTCCACAAAAATAGAAGCGTTGCGCCGGGATCTTTGAGTCCGTAGTTTCTCAAGATGCCGAGGGTGTACCGGAGTGGATACCTCCAGAAAAGGGTCAACTGCGTTTTTAAGGTTTCCTCAAGGACCTTCTTATTGAGTTCTTTTGGGGTGAAGTGCTCTGTAGTTATGATACCCTGCACGACGTTTATACTGACATTTGAGGGATTGAAGTCTGAAGGAATTAAGTTGTCCCGGCGGGCTATATCCAGGAGTTCAGTGCCCGCATACGGGGTAGCAATAAAGTACTTTACGTTTGATACTTCCAGTTGTCTGCCGAGGTCAAACGTCTTTTGCATTTCCTCAGGTGTTTCTCCCGGAAAGCCGACCACAAAGAATACATCTATGTCGAACCCGATCTTGTTGGCTGCATTGATTACCTCCATTACGCGTTCAATCCTGAGAGGTTTGTGGATTATCTTGCTAAGCGTATGCTGGCTCCCTGACTCAACGGCTAGAGTAAGACGATAGAAACCGGCCTGCTTCAATTTCCGGATAAGCGGTTCATTAAGAGCCCATACGGCAAGACCGTTGGGTGCTGTAAAAGCGACCCCTATGTTTTTCCCGATAATGAGATCACATATCTTCTCGGCTCGCTCCCTGTTGAACGTCAGGTTGTCGTCTTCAACCTGGATTTCCTGTATACCGTACTGCTCAACCAACATCTTGATCTCATTGACAACGCTCTCCGGTGATCGGGTCCTGTATTGTCTCCCCCATATCGGATGGATGGAACAGAACACGCACTTTACCGGACAGCCGCGTGATGTAATAATGGGAAGCACCCGCCGGTTTCTTGTAATTGTTCCATGCGGCCTGTTTAGTTCAAAGTACCGTTCTATCGGCAGGAGGTCAAAACTGGGTGATGAAATGCTGTCCAGGTCTTCGATGTATCTTGTCTTCGGGTTGAGCACGATGCTGCCTTCCTGACTGCGGTAGCAAATCCAGTCAAGGTGTTGCAGCGACATATTCTGGTTAAGGGCGTTTATGGCTTCCACAATCATTTCTTCCCCCTCACCGAGAACGACAAAGTCAATGTTTTCATCAGCTGCGACCTCGGCGGGCATGGCGGAAGGGTGTGCGCCCCCGACGCAGATCTTTACCCCAGGAAGTTTTTGCCTGATTTTGCCTGCGGTCTCAGAGGTGACTTTGGATTGAACACTGAACATACAGGAGATACCCACAAGGTCAGGGGCAAACAAGAAGGCGCGTTCGGCTATCTCGGCAGGAGTAAGTCCGACCTGAATGTTTTCCGCGTCGAGTTCAATAACGGTATCCCACCCCTCAACTATGCTGTCCAGGAGAGAGACCTCGATGTTATTCCTGCGAAGCGCAGACGCAAGGTAGGTGATACCCAGCGGGACCTGCACCCTTTTTGGGAACATCTTGGGAATAGGGCACGGTGGGAAAATGAGCAATACCTTAGTTATCTTCATTTGACTGTAAACTTGATTTTCCAGACCATGAAAATTGCCTCAATCACTATACGCTTCGACATCTTTGATAAGCCATGCTGACGGTCGGTGAAGACAATCGGGATCTCCTTTATACTCAGACCGCGCTTCCATACCCTGTAATTCATCTCTATCTGGAAAGAATAGCCTTCAGAATGGATTGCATTGAGATCTATTGCCTCAAGCGCGCGCCGTCTGAAACATTTGAAACCGGTCGTTATGTCGTGTACCGGCATTCCGGTAATGATCCTGGTGTAATACCTCGCAGCGAATTTGCTGAGAAGCATGCGCCAAAGGGGCCAGTTTAAAATGCCGCCGCCTTCTACGTACCTTGAACCAATGC
>CAYOYU010000532.1:0-1883 GCA_964408265.1 uncultured Syntrophorhabdaceae bacterium | reverse complement strand
ATGTATAGTCCATCAGACCTCCGGCGGGAAGACCGTCAAAGATGGGATGGTTCTTCGCCCATTCATCCTTTAGGTAAACCCAGCTTCGGATTACAGCCAGCGAGCCTTTGTTCTCAAGAGGAATCCAGCCCACCGGATTATCCCCCTTTTTGAAAACATCAGGCGAGAGAAAAATTACCGTTGAGCCTCGGGCGATACGGTGGGCAAGACCTCGAAACGTTTCAGCGTTGCCCGGTGTAACAGGCTTTTGGGAAACTAAGATTACCTCTCGCGCTGTCTGTAGGGCAGAGGTGAATTGGCGCACGGAGATGCCGTGGTTCGTAAGCCACTTTGTTAGTTCAGCGTCTTCCCCCCATAATATTACTCCCGTCTCTACAGTTGGCATCTCCACAGGGTCACTGACGTAGAACTCCGCATCACCGCCCGTCGCAGCAGCGCCGCGTTCGAAAGTCGCCAGGAACCGATATTTCCCAGAAGGTCCGTCTATCACCAAATCCTCCGCGAAAACTGGGATGGCAAACGGCACCTCACCCCCATCCCCTCTCCCACGGGGGTGAGGTGGGACTGTCACAGTAATTGCGCTTTCAAAAACACGCATGGCATTCGGGCCCATCACTTGTAGTCGTACAGGGTATTCGCCCGGTGATAACACATCCTCGTTGGCAAGCACAGCCTCCAAATGGATGGTCGTCCCGCGGTATACATTCACCGGTTCAACGAACAGGCACCAGCGAAGCGGCGCAAAACCGTCAAATAACGCATCTATAGTCCCAGGCTTGAGTTCACGGAAGGTTGTCGTCAAGCCCTCGCCTGTTGAAGGAGGGTCAACTGTACTGGTCAAACTGTACCCCACTAAGTTGGGGTTGGCGCGGATAGCATTGAGACCTAACAAACGTTGTCCAGCCATTTTCCGAAGACACTGCATAAAGTAATCCTCCGGCCGGTCGAACATCTCCGCCATCCGCCATCTTTCCCAGTCTGCCATGAATCGGTTTAGATTGTTGCGGTAGAACTGTGCGTCTTCGACCGACTCTGCGCCAAGTTGCTCGTAGTAACGAGCTACCCGCACTAAGTCTACAGCACTGCCGATGCCATACTCCGATAGGAATAGATGGTTTTGTCCGCCACTAAGAGTTCTCAGTGACTGGATGATGTCGGCAGTATGCGGTACTCGAGGATAGTAGTGCTGGTCACTTAAAACGTTTTGAAAAGTCGTGGTGCCGGGATTACTAAGGCTTCCAATATCCACCTGTTTATCCCACCGGCCGCTGTTCAACATCACCATGCGTGTATCGTCAAGAGAGCGGATAAGCGAGAGCGTATCCACAGCATGGCGGAATACCGGGCCATCATTGGTTTCGTTAAGAAGGCCCCATATCACTATACTCGGATGGTTCCGGTCACGCCGAATCATCTCCGAAGTCGACCTATCGAACCGCTCAGCCATTTTCGGTGAATTGGCGAGACACCAGCCTGCGTAGGATTCTTCGTAAACCATCAACCCTATCTCGTCGCACAGGTCCAGTAGATAGCGCCTCGCCACACCAGCGAGGAACCGAACCGCGTTGAAGCCCATCACCTTGGCGTCGAGCAGGCCGCGCCTAAGCAGGTCAGGGTCGTGCGGAACCCAAAGCCCGATGGGACAATGGTTGCCCGTATGGGAACAACGCAGGAAGATGCGGCGGCCATTGAGGCGGAAATAGCCGTTCCCTCGTTCCTCGGGACAGGCCTCGAACCGGAAATCGCGGAAGCCGCAACGGACGGAATATTCGTCAAAGGAGTTTGAATCCTCCAGCCAAATCTGGCTTCGCGCGGTGAGATTGCTTCGTTCCTCGTGATTTCTTCGTGATTGCTTCGTTCCTCGCAACGCAACTTCGTGAACC
>CAYOYU010000531.1:0-1899 GCA_964408265.1 uncultured Syntrophorhabdaceae bacterium | reverse complement strand
AGGAGATTCACAAAGCATCAACGTCAGACGGTGGGTACGAAACCTTGGTTCGGTGTTCTGCTGGGGTTGCTTCTGTCGGGAGCCGTGCTTGTCGCGCCTGCCCTCTCGCAAGAGATGCCGGCCGCCGCTGTTCCAACGCCGGGGGTAAGTCTTCCCGCCACAGGTGCGCCTGCCGTCGGAGAGAAGGCTGCGGGGATCTCGGGGCCTGCGGGGGAGAGTACGAATGGGACTGAGCGGGAGAAAAAGCACCGCCCGGAGGTTACGCAGGAGAATCCCTCCGCAGCCGTTCCAGCGCCGGAGAAAGATATCGCTGCTACGGGTGCGCCAACCAGCAGTAGCATGGCCGAAGTCAGGTGTGAGAACGGGTTTCTTTCGGTGAAGGCTGAGCATGCTGATCTCGCCGGTCTATTGCGCAAGATCGCTGAGACCATACGAATTGCAGTCGAGATTAGTCCGGACGTCTCCGGACAGGTCTCGGTATCCTTTGACAACCTCAGCGTGGAGGAAGGGATCAAGAGGGTGCTTGAGGCTTCAGGGCGCACGAATTTCGCCGCGGAATTCAAAAGAACGGGCGGTGCTGCGAAAGAATCGGTGACCCTTGAGAAGATCATCATTGCCTCCGGGAAGCGTGGACTCATACCCGTACAGGCTGCGGTGAAAACAGGCCAAGACCTCGACGCGTTGTATGACCATGTCAAGAAGACCTACGGCTGGTATGAGAAGTTTATTGATGAAGGCACCAGAAGACTTGATCTGATCAAATTTCATGAGCCAGGAATCTCGCAGAAGATCAACCGGAATAACATGGAGGCCTATTGCAGGGCCAAGGCCGATGAATTCTTGCCTTCCCTAGGTCTCACCATGGAGATGTACAGATTCGATGAAGTAGAGGAAGACCGCATTCTCACAACGTGCGTGTTCCTGCAGGTGGTCAATGGTATTCCGGTCGAAGGCGCCGGAATGTCAGTAATTGTTTGGAAACCAGCACCCGGGACGAACGCAAACGATCTGGTGTCGTTCGGAACTGGCGCTCACCCGGGCATCAATGTGCCTACGGAGCCGAAGCTGACAGCCGAGGAAGCCCTGAAGATCGCCCAGGAAAAATATAGGGCGGCGCTCAGGGGAAAGCCTGGCTATAGAGAATCTGGCGCTAAAATGTGGATACCAACGCAGCTGGTGATTTTCCCGAAGGGTGATCGAGATGAAAAGGCGACCCGGTTCGACTACTACTTGACATGGAAGGTGGAGCTTGGCGCAGCGCGATTCTACATCGACGCGAGCGAAGGGAGGATCGTCTCCTGGCACTCACTTACAGTACATCTACAAGGAAAGCTCAGTGGAAGTCGGTATGGTTCCCTGGTCGGCTCGTCCTACAAAGAAGATTTTCTAACAACCACCTACGAGGAGGGGCTTGGCGGACTGTACATCTGGAGGGCGTCCGACACAGACCACGCGAAGCTGCCGGCCATGCCAACCGTGATAACATCTCCAGACGATCCCGGCAAAGGGTACTACGAAGGTATCGGCAGTAGTGACCTGCCCATCTACACGCGTTTGGATTCGGGGTGGTTCAGGGTCTACATCAAGGACGAGGTGACCCCAGTTCCGCCAGGGGAGACGGGGGAATGGACGAGCCGGCCTGATGGGGCGGATCTGACGAGCTCACCTTTTGGCGATAGCACAGTTGAAGGGCATCGAACCAACATCTATCACCAGCTCTTTCGAGGGATGAAGTGGCTATTCGCTGAGGGGCTTCCTCACAACTATCCACCTGCTGGACTTTCGGTGTCGTCCTCGGTGACAGATCTCGACAAGGACGACCTCGGTGCAACTACTAGAAACAGCGTAAGCTCAAACTGGATTCAGAAAGGTCAGAACTAGAACGCGGGGCTTTTTCGT
>CAYOYU010000530.1:0-1906 GCA_964408265.1 uncultured Syntrophorhabdaceae bacterium | reverse complement strand
GGCGGCTACGTGAAGGAAGCGAGGAAGAGGCTTGCATCCCTGAAAGTGCCGGAAGGTTATCGATTCCAGTGGAGCGGCGAGTATGAGTACCTTGAACGCACCTATGAGGGTCTCAAGGTTATCCTCCCCATCACCCTTCTCCTTATTTTTGCTCTCATCTATTTCAACACGAAATCGGTGGCCAGAACTCTCATGGTCCTGCTCGCCGTGCCCTTCTCGCTTGTGGGGTCCTTCTGGCTGCTCTACATTCTCAACTATAACATGAGCACCGCCGTCTGGGTTGGCCTCATCGCCCTGGCCGGGCTCGATGCGGAAACGGGAGTGATCATGCTGCTCTATCTTGATCTTGCCTGCGAAAAGTGGCGGAAAGAGGGGAGATTGCGGGGTCAGACGGACCTCAGGGATGCCATAATGCACGGGGCCGTGCAGAGGATCAGGCCGAAAGTCATGACAGTCTGTGTAATATTGGCCGGGCTCATACCCATCATGTTCAGCGAGGGTACGGGTTCCGATGTGATGAAGAGGATCGCTGCGCCAATGGTGGGAGGCGTGGTAACGTCTCTCATCCTGGAACTGATCATCTATCCTGCAGTCTATATGCTCTGGCGCGGCAGGGTAATGGAGAAGAATGAAGAAAAGGAGGCAGCATTATCATGAAAAAGAGACTGATACTATCATCTGTTATGATCGTCTGTTTGTTTGTCGCGGGGATCTTAAGTCCCGGAGAATGCCGGGCTGACCCGTTTTTTGACTTCGAGTACCTTCTGAGCGAGAATAATATGAAGGGCATTGAAAGTTTTATCGCCAAAAAGGCAAACGTGAATGCCCGGAGCGGACAGGGCGTGACTGTGCTCATGGCAGCTATCCTGAAAGACAACCTGCATGTGGCGGAAATGCTCGTCAACGCAGGGGCGAATACGAATGCAAAGACCGAGGCAGGGTTGACACCCCTCATGTTCGCCGCCACCGTGGGAAATGCGGACATAGTGAAACTGCTCCTGGGCAAAGGCGCCGATGCCTCGGCAAAAGATGAGTCAGGCAAAACCGCCGCAGACTACGCACGGGACAGGCATTTCAATGAGGTGGCCGATCTGCTTGAAAAGAAGTAGTCCTGAGGATTGCCTGCAGGGAGGAAAGGTGAAGCTAGGGGAAAGGCCGGGGTTGTTCGGGGCAGCCTGTAGGAACTGAGGGAGCCCGGCCAGTATGCGAAAGGTGACCCTTTTCATTATCTTTATGCTGCTCAACGTGGCACTCCTTTTCGTTGCCTTTGGCCATGCCCTCTTTCGGCTTAAAGTTGACACGCCGGTCCTCGAGGAGAGGGCCCGGATAGTCAGGACACTGGGCCTTACCGACCTGAGCCTTTTTACGGACGCACGCTACACACGCCACCTGTCGCAGGCCGACCTCCACTCGGCCTTTCAGGACTATCCAGGCTCGTTCGAACATTTCCCCTCCGGCAGTCTTGCCCTTCCTCCGCTTTTGATAAGGGGAGGCTGCGAACCGGGGTCCCCAGGGAGCCCCGGGAAATGAAGACCTGGATAAAGAAACAGAAGCATATCATAGACTTCACGCTTTCTTCCCTTTTGAGGAGAAAGGGGAAGAACGTAGCTCTCCTTCTGGTCTACACGGCCGTGGTAGCGCTTCTCGCATCAGTCATGTTCTTCACCTACGCCATAAAGAAAGAGGCTTTCCTTGTCCTTAAGGAAGCGCCTGAAATGGTGGTGCAGAGGATAATGGCGGGCAGGCACGACCTCATCCCCAAATCCTACGCTGAGACCATAGCCGCCATCAGGGGGGTCCATGAAGTAAAGACGCGCCTCTGGGGGTACTATTACGATCCCGTGGTGAAGGCCAACTACACTCTTATGGTTCCGGAAAGCTTTGATGCCGGGGAGGGGAACATCAT
>CAYOYU010000529.1:0-1910 GCA_964408265.1 uncultured Syntrophorhabdaceae bacterium | reverse complement strand
TTATCGGTGACATCATCGACAAGGAGCTTGAAAAGGCTGGATATAAGTTTGTCCGCTATGCCGACGACTGTGCGCCGCAGGCGCACAAAGGAAAGTCCTTTAAGGGACTGAAATTGAGCAAAAGATGCACAAGAGATGGAGGCATACCCTCCAAAGCCGGCCTGCAGGGGCAGGCTTTAAACAACCATGAGCTGCGTTGGTAAAGAGCCAAGGTAGTGAGCGTCATGGAAAAGGCGCACAGCAATGCGTCATGTGTGAATCAGAAAGACGAACGAAAGTGAACCACTGAAGACGTGTCGAAAGCGTAGGGACGACATCAAAACCAGGGGGGAGTCGTTAACCTGGGATAAATCCATCGGAGACCTGTTTACGGGGTGGGTGGTGTCCGGCATAAAGGTGGCGTGAGACTGATTCAGGCTCTTGAGCGGAACTGCGGGAACCTGTCGCTCCGATGCCAAGGGAGAAATCCAAGGGGAAGACCCCCGAGGATGAGAGTACCGATGCGGAGAACAGGGGCGGAGCAGCCCGTAGTAGCTAAGAAGTTCCTGTAATGGGAATAGAGTGAATGGGCTGCGTTATTCAGTTTTATGTAACTGTCAACCTGGAAAAGGGAGGAGCAGTTGGATAAGGCAAAGTCGTTTAGTATTTCCAAACACATGGTATGGGAAGCGTATTTGCGAGTAAAAGCGAACAAAGGTGCAGCGGGAGTAGACGAAATCCCGATAGAAAGATTTGAAGAGCAACTGAAAGACAATCTCTACAAACTGTGGAATCGGATGTCATCAGGGAGTTATATGCCTCCTCCTGTGAGAGCAGTAACAATACCCAAGGCCAACGGTGGAGAAAGGACACTCGGAATCCCCACCGTAGCCGACCGTATTGCCCAGATGGTAGTCACAGAGCAACTTGAACCGAGGGTAGAGCCGCACTTCCATCCTGATTCCTATAGGTATCGTCCAGGGAAATCGGCACAAGGGAACTCCACAGGGCGGGGTATGCAGTCCACTCCTGGCAAATATATTCATGCACCATGCATTCGATGAATGGATGAAGAAGAACCATCCCGAAGTATCATTTGAGAGGTACGCAGATGATGCGCTTGTACACGGTAAAACAGAGCAAAAGGCAGAACTTATGCGACAAACGATAGAAAAGCGCTTAACCCAATGCAAACTGGAACTGCATCCTGAAAAGACACGGATAGTGTACTGAATGGATGAAGACAGACGAAAAGAGAATCCCATAGAGAGCTTTGACTTTCTTGGCTACACATTCATGCCACGGAGGGCAAAGAACAAGCATGGGAAATATTTCATATCGTTTCTTCCAGCTATCAGCAATAAAGCAAAGAGCAGGATTCGTGAGACCATAAGGGGATGGCGTATTCATCTCATAACCTGGACATCACTGGAAAAGATAGCGGAGAAAGTAAATCCGGTACTTAGGGGCTGGTATCAGTACTACGGACGGTTTTACAAATCCGAAATGTATCCTGTGCTTAGAAACGTAGAGCGTTATCTTGTACTATGGGCAAGACGGAAATACAAGAAACTGGCAAGACATGGACAAAAAGCACGACGGTATCTTGGCGGCGTATGCAAACGAGAGCCGGGATTATTTGTTCACTGGGAAATGGGCTTAGGTTCAGCGACTGAATAATGGGAGCTGTATGAGTCGAGAGGCTCACGTACAGTTCTGCGAGGGGCTGGCGGGGAAGTTCCACCGGTCTACTCTCCTCGTTGTCATGACGAAGACAAAAGGAGAACTCCCTGCCGCCCTTAGCTATGTCAAAGAAATCATTGAAGTAAAACTGGCAATGAAGCTGAGCGAGGATAAAACCAAACTCACAAGCTTCAAAAGAGGCTTCAGATTTCTCGGATATAATTTCAACGGCAAATACAAGGGTATAA
>CAYOYU010000528.1:0-1910 GCA_964408265.1 uncultured Syntrophorhabdaceae bacterium | reverse complement strand
CTTGTTTTCCGCACTTCTCTGAGTAGTTGAAAAATATTCTCCTAGAAGTGAAAAATAATCAATAATCCGCAAGGAGATTGGCTTTAGACGTCGTACAAACACAGTTGTGAAGCCAAATCGCGAGTCGGGAACTGATTTTACGGTAGAATTTGTCAAGAGCATTGGCGCGTTGCCTGTAATCAGGAAATTTTGCGACAGATTGGGCTTGGCGTCGATTGTCAACGACTACATCCCGCTCTCTCCTCAGGCACCAGTTGGTTTGGGCGAAACCATGGTGGCATTGGTTATGAACAAACTGACGGATCCGCAACCCCTGTATCAATTGGAGCTTTGGGCTGAGGAATACGGGTCCGAGCAACTTCTGGGGATTCGGCCTGACGAACTGACGGATGATCGCGTTGGAAGACTTCTCGATCAATTGGCAGAGAACGCCGAATCCATCAAAGCCGCCGTCTGCCTGAGGGCCGTGGAGGTTTTTGGGCTAGACGTTGGCAGAATACACTGGGACATTACCACTGTTGAGTTTGAGGGTAGCTATGATAACCAGGATTCGCTTTGGCCATTGCTCACATATGGTTACGACCCTCGGGGGTCAGGCAAGCACAAGCAAGTCCGCGTGGCGAATCTGGTAGTTGGCGACGGAGAGGTTGGAGGTCTCCTGCATAAGACGTATCCTGGCAACACCAACGACGTAAATACAGTGACGGACTATTTGTCATTGTTCTGCGAACTGCGAGATCGGCTGGGCAAGCCGCCTCGGCTTGTTGGAGACTCCAAGCTTCTCAGCCATGCCGGTATGGTCAAGCTTGAGGAAGCCGGCCTGCACTGGATCTGTCCCGAGGCTCACAGCCCCGCTTTGGATGAGATCTATGGTGCGCTTCCGCCGCAGGAATGGGTCGATTTGGCCTATGTCAGCAGACGCCAGTCTTTATTGCCCGCTGAGGAGCAGACTATCTACCGGGGCCAGGAAACCTCTGCGAAGATTGAGGTGCCGGAGGAGCCCGGACTTAAGTATGCGAGAGGCACGCCGAAGCGCACCAGGAAGAATACCCGAAACCGCCGTGTTTACGACTTCCGCCGCCTCATTATCTTCTCCTCCGAAGTTCACACTGCGCAGCGGACAAACCGCCAGAGGCAGAGGGAACGCCTCGAGGCAAAACTTCAGAGCCAGAAGGACAAATTTGCCTCCGCATACTGGAAAAGACAGTCGGAACACAAAGCCCAGCGCTCAGTGGAACGCATCTTGGAATCGACCACGGTGGGGAGTTTTTACCACTGCCAGGTGAAGCGACGGGAGGACGACCAGGCCTGGGGCCTCACCTGGACCGCGGATGTCGAGGCGTTGAAAACAGCGGAACGACTCGATGGCTACTACACGCTCCTCACCAACGTTCCGCGCCAAGAGGCCGACATCCACGCCATATTTCGAGACTATAAGGCTCAATCTGCGGCCGAGCGAAGGTTTGCAGATTGGAAAGGCCCACTCAAAGTCCGACCTATGTTTATCAAGAACAACAAACGAATCGTGGGACTGGTATTGGTGCTTGCATTCGCCCTACTGATATTCTCGTTGATCGAGCGAGAAACTCGGCACCAGCTCAAAGACCGGAACGAGAGCATGAGGGGGCTTCTGCCCGTCAACCGCCCCGTCCGGGCCACGGGTCGTAATGTCTTGCGGGCGCTTAGCTCCCTCACAATGGTCGGCATTCGAACTGGTGGCCGACTGGTGTGGCGAGCCTCGAGACCCAACTCCGTCCAAGCCGAGCTACTCGGCCTTCTGGGCGTGGACCTTCAACAGATGATCAGCTGTTTGTCGAGGCCTCGCGAGCCATAGCCGCAGGGCTACTCTGCGTGAGAAGTGCGGAATGCAAGACTAGGGTCTGTTGACATTTGATTTTCCTTATACGGAT
>CAYOYU010000527.1:0-1916 GCA_964408265.1 uncultured Syntrophorhabdaceae bacterium | reverse complement strand
AGAGTCTCAGGCAGTGTAGGCCAGTATTCTGTCACCCCGTCAAAAGGATTCGGAACAAACCCGCCGATCACGAGACCGAACCCCTTATCAATCCAGAGGGAAATGAATACGGCCATGCAAGCCATAACAAGGTTGCTCTCTTTCTTCCTTATACCTGGCGGTATCAGCATGATAAGAGCTACGACCGCGAGAATGACAGATGTCCACATTAACGGGACAAGTTTGCTGTGACCTTCCAGCCCGACAAATAAGTATTGAAATGCATGCATATGCCCCGGTATCTGGCTATAAAAGGCTGTAAAGAGTTCAAGGATGACAAAGAAGACATTGGCAGTCATGGCATAAGCAACAATCTTGCCGATAGACTGTATAGCCTCTTTACCCGCATCAAATTTGGAATACTTTCTGACTATTATAGCCAGTATGATAAGCAGTGCCGGACCGCCTGCAAAGGCTGAGGCGAGGAATCTTGCAGCCATGATAGCTGTCAGCCAGAAGTGCCTGCCTGGAATTCCTGCATACAGAAACGCCGTAACAGTATGAATGCTGACAGCCCACGGGATTGAAAGATATATCAAGGGCTTTACCCATCCTGCCGGAGGCAGTCCCTTCTTCTCAGCATGGAGTGTTGCCCAGCCTATGACAATATTAAGGAAAAGATAACCATTAAGCACTGTAGCGTCCCAAAAGAGAATTGAGTTCGGGGTCGGATGCAGGACAACATTCAGCATCCTCATAGGCTGCCCCATATCCACAAAGATGAATAGAAGGCACATTGTCACCGCTCCGACAGCGAGGAACTCGCCAAGAATAACTATCTTGCCGAACTTCTTGTAGTCGTGCAGGTAATAGGGGATGACCAGCATAACCGCTGATGCAGCAACTCCGACAAGAAACGTAAATTGTGAGATGTAGATACCCCATGATACGTCCCTGCTCATGCCGGTTACACCAAGCCCGTTCTGAAACTGATAGAGATAGGCAAGGGTTCCAGTCCCGACCAGTGAAAGCAGTACGAATACCAGCGTCCAGTACCTTTTGCTGCCTGTAAGCGCCTTATCCAGCATTCTCATCACCTCCTATTATGTAAAAGACACTTGGCAGTGTCCCGAGCGACGGTTTGCGCCTGATAGTATAATTTGAAGCCAATAGCTTTCTCACCTCTGAGTTCGGGTCCGAGAGATTGCCGAATACCATGCCGCCGTTGGACTGCTCCGCGCAGGCAGGCCCCAGTCCTTTTGCAAGCCTCTCCACGCAGAAGGTGCACTTTTCAACAACTCCCATTGTTCTTGTCGGATAAGCCGGGTCCGTCTTCTCTATGAACGGCCTCGGATCAACCCAGTTAAAGCTCCTTGAGCCGTACGGACAGGCTGCCATGCAGAACCTGCATCCGATACAGCGGTGCGGATCCTGAGCAACAATGCCGTCTTCTCTCTTGAAGGTCGCCTTTGTCGGGCATACCCTGACACACGGAGGGTTATCACAGTGATTACAGAGAAGGAGGAAACTCTTCTCTTTTAATGCCTCAGGGTGGAAATCGTCCTTCTGGTCAGGGAAGGTACGCTCATAGCTGTCTTTCCATATCCATTTGACCTCGTTTTTAGGATTATTCTTTTCAGGGATCAACGCAGGGACATTATGAATGCTGTGACATGCGTCAATCACCCTCTGGTAATCCTCTTCGGTCCTGAACTTTCTTATATCAATAACCATGGCCAATCTATCTTTTGCCATGGCCTTTGAATGCGATGATGAGGCAGCAGCATTTCCCTTAAACAATAGATCAGCATTGGAAAGGCCGAGGCCGACACCCGCAAGCCCAGCCAGTTTCAGGAATTTTCTTCTATCAATACTCATAACAGCCCCTCCTCTTTGATAAAGTGGCAATCCCAGCAGTAGGGTTTTACACCTGCGGC
>CAYOYU010000526.1:0-1922 GCA_964408265.1 uncultured Syntrophorhabdaceae bacterium | reverse complement strand
TTTACTGGGCCCGCACAAGGGTGCTGGAATACCTTCAGAGCATCAAGAACAAGATCCCTTCTGACGTGAACCCGGTTCTCGGTCCTGATGCTTCGGCAGTGGGGTGGGGCTTCAGCTATGCCCTTGTGGACGAGAGCGGCAACACCAATCTCAGCGGCCTCCGGTCGCTCCAGGACTGGAACGTGAAGCTCGCCCTGGAAAGCGTGCCCGGAGTATCGCAGGTGGCCAGTGTGGGCGGGTTTGTGAAACAGTACCAGATCAGCATCGACCCCAACAAGCTCCTGGCCTACAGCCTGCCGGTCGCAAAGGTGCTTGACGCGGTGCGGAAGAGCAACAGGGATGTGGAAGGCAGGGTTATCGAATTCTCCGGTGTGGAATATATGGTCCGGGGAAAGGGCTATATACGGAGCGTAGCGGATCTGGAAAAGGTTTCCATCGGTTCCGACAATACGGGGACGCCCGTAAGTCTGAAGGACGTGGCCCAGGTGCAGCTCGGTCCGGAGATTCGCAGAGGGCTCGCTGACCTTGACGGGAAAGGGGAGGTGGCAGCAGGGATCGTCATCGTCCGGTTCGGTGAGAATATGCTTGATGTCCTGGACAGGGTGAAGGAGAAACTGAAAAGGGATATTGAGCCGAGTCTGCCCAAGGGGGTCAAAGTGATCACCACCTATGACCGGTCCGACCTGATCCGCCACTCCATAGGCACCCTGAGGGACGAGATAATAAAGCTCTCCATTGCGGTGGCAGTAATATGCTTTGTCTTTCTCTTCCACCTTCCAAGCGCGGCTGTGGTAATCATGACGCTCCCCGTTGCAATCCTCTGCTCATTCATCTGCATGCATTACCTGAAGGTCTCGTCGAACATCATGAGCCTCAGCGGAATTGCCATCGCCATAGGCACCATGGTTGATGCCTCCATTATCATGGTGGAGAATGCCCACAAGAAGCTGGAGGAGTACGCCCGCCAGGCGTCTACAGACGACACCCACATGTCCAAGGACAGGTCTCCCGCTCTCGACAACCGGCACCGGATAGATCTTATTATCCAGGCCGCCGAAGAGGTGGGCCCTTCACTCTTCTTTGCCCTCCTTGTCATCACCGTCGCCTTCTTCCCGGTTTTCAGCCTCGAGGCTCAGGCAGGACGGCTCATGCGCCCACTGGCGTATACGAAGACTTTCGCCATGTTCTTCGCATCTCTCCTTGCCATCACGTTGACGCCGGTTCTTATGACCTTCTTTATGCGCGGCAGGGTCCGTCCCGAAGAGAAGAACCCCGTGAGCCTTTTTCTCATGCGGTTCTACAGGCCGGTGGCGGAATTCGCCCTGAAATCGAAAAAGATCGTCATCATCGGAGGTATCCTGGTTGTCCTGGCAACGGCATATCCCGTTGTGAGGATCGGTTCGGAATTTATGCCGCCCCTCTTCGAGGAGACCCTCTTCTACATGCCCGTGACCGTGCCTGCCGCATCCATTTCCGAGTCATCGAAGCTTCTCCAGACCCAGAACAAGATCCTCAAGACAATTCCCGAGGTGGCCCAGGTCTTCGGAAAAGCGGGAAGGGCGGAAACGCCCACGGACCCTGCACCGCTGGAAATGTTTGAAACGGTGATCAACCTCAAGCCAAAGGATAAATGGCGAAAAGGCCTGACCGTGGAGAGTCTCACGGATGAGATGAACGAGGCCCTTACCATCCCGGGCCTCGCCAACTCTTTTACCATGCCCATCAAAGCGCGCCTCGACATGCTCTCCACGGGGATGAGAACACCTGTGGGGATCAAGGTCCTTGGACCCAAAATCGAAGAAGTGGAGAAGATAGGCATCGAGGTGGAGCGCCTTCTTAAAGATCTGCGCGGGACCAGGAGCATATATGCAGAGCGGGTGACTACGGGGTATTTCCTCGATTTTGACATCAACAGGGACGAG
>CAYOYU010000525.1:0-1935 GCA_964408265.1 uncultured Syntrophorhabdaceae bacterium | reverse complement strand
TGATAATGGCCAGGTAGTCGCCTCGGGTTCTAAATGAAGGAATGGCCACCAGCAAACCGGCTAAAGCCGCTCCCATCCCACCGATCAAAATCGTGAATGGAAAGATTAAAAGCATGCCGCCAGGGGGCAAGGCCACAGATCCAAGAAAACTGCCCGTAGAGAAGCACCACACGTTTATTACCGACGCCATGTAGGCTCCAATGCCCATAAAACCGGCATGACCGCAGGAAAATTCTCCCATGTAGCCGTTGAGGTCCAGGGAACTGGACAATATGATATCGATCCCGATGAACATGACTACAAGTTCAACATAGGCGCTGATCCAGTCGCCCTGAGCGGCTGCAACAATCAACCCGCAGAGCACGATATATCCAATAATCGGTAAATGACGCCGTACCATCGATTCTCGCGAAGGATCAGATCTTGGTTCTCCGGGTTACTCCAAATAATCCGGTAGGCTTAATGCTCAAAAAGATCAGCAATGCACTGAAGGCAATCAGGTCCCTCAATGTGGAGGGGAAAACCGCGGCCACAAAAATTTCAACAAACCCCAGCAAAAATCCTCCAATGAAGGCGCCGCGAATTTCACCGATCCCGCCGATCACGGCCGCAATAAAAGCCTTCCAGCCGATGAGCGCCCCCATATAAGGTTCCAGTACCGGATAGGCAGTGGCGAAGAGCACCCCCGCTAATGCAGCCATGGAGGAGCCCATGATGAACGTGAACACGATTACCGTGTCTAGAGGGATACCCATAAGCGGCACTGCCATGCGATCATAAGAGATGGCGCGCATGGCCATCCCTAATTTGGTTTTCCGTACAATGACCTCAAGGGCAATGAAGGCGGCCACCGCAGCGAAAATGACCAGGATCTTCACATTACTGAAGGTAGCTCCCCACACCGTATACACGCTCTTGGGAAGAAGCTCGGGAAAACCGCGGCGGCTTGCCCCCAAGAGCGCCAGGTTACTGTGCTCCAGCAGAAGCCCGCACATCAATGCCGTAATCACCACGTAAAGCCGTGATGCACCTTTCCGGCGCAACGGCCTGTATGCTATCCGCTCAATGGCCACTCCCAGTACAGATGTCAGGAGCATGGCCGCTACAAGCGTGATCACGAAGATAGTTTCAGGGGAGAGTGCTATGGGCAGTTTAAAGGCGTAAGTTCCCAGCAGGAAGGTGGCTACAAAAAAAGCGATATACGCCCCCACCATAAACATATCGCCGTGTGCGAAATTGATAAGGAGAAGGACTCCATAGACCAGCGTATAGCCAAGCGCGATGAGGGCATAGAAACTGCCCCATTGGAGTGCATTGAGCAGATTTTGCAGCAAGGTTTGTGTCAACAACGAGATGTATTCTCCTGCCCCTTGACTAAGTGTTCCTGGGATCAGCTAAGTAACCCCCGGTTCTCATTATTGTCAAGAAAATGTCGATCATTTGGTAATCATTCCACGTAAAGCCATCAGAAACAAGATCAGAACAGCGGCATTGATTGGAGTGCGAGAATCCGATACAATATTTCTAATTAAATTTACACACCTTAAAAGACTCTCCATTCACCGGGGAGTCACATCAAGGGTGATTCGATCATGGCAGTACCAAAGGACATTGAAAAAATTTCTGATACCGTATGGCAGGTGCCTACTTCTCATAAACCGGGCATGCGCGTTCCAGCGCGTATCTACGCCACCGAAAATCTGCTCATGGCCATGGATGACGGGGTCTTCGATCAGGTAACCAACGTAGCCACCCTTCCCGGCATACTCAACTACGCCTACTGCATGCCCGACGGCCATTGGGGTTACGGCTTTCCTATCGGAGGAGTGGCTGCGATGGATGCGGAAAGGGGTGTAATTTCTCCGGGAGGTATCGGCTTTGACGTCAACTGCGGCATGCGGCTTGTCTTAACCAACCTCACCTACGATGAGGTGA
>CAYOYU010000524.1:0-1940 GCA_964408265.1 uncultured Syntrophorhabdaceae bacterium | reverse complement strand
GCGATGCACGATTCCTTTTTCATGTGCTGCTGCAAGTCCATCACACACCTGGATGGCAATGTCCAATGTTTTTTTCATCGGTAGGGAAGATTCCCCGCCTTTGGCGGGATCTCCGACATGAAGCGCCCCCACAAGATTGCGTAATGTTTTCCCTTCTACATACTCCATCGCTATGAATATCTGCTTGCCTGATGTTGCAGGATTTTCATACTCACCGATTTCATACACGACAGCAATGTTTTGATGTGTTAAGGCAGCAGCTGCACGCGCTTCATGGTAGAAGCGTTCCTTCTCGTTGATATCGCTGGTTAGGTAGTGCGGGAGAAACTTCAGCGCAACGTCTCTGTCAAGTTTGGTGTCGTGGGCTTTGTAAACAACGCCCATGCCGCCCTCACCAAGCTTTTCCAGGATTTTATAGTGTGATATGTTTTTACCTATCATTTTCTCAATCCCATTTTCTTTAACAATGCGGTACACCTTGGATCGGAGCGAAGATCGTCCCACAATGGATCGAATGCGAGGAGCACCAGCCACACGTCCCGCTTCTTGTACGCCTTCTCAAACCATTCAAACGCCTTGTCTGTATCCCCGAGTCGGTAGTAGACAAGACCAACGCCATACGATGCAGGCCTTCCTTGCGCTACCATTTCCTGAAGCTGGTTGAGAATGCGGATCGACTCGGCTTTTCTCCCCAGTTTTGCATAAATGCACCCGATGGGTGCCAGGATGTATGCATCGGCTCCGGGCATAAAACTTTTCGCCTTCAGATACGCTGCTAATGCCTCGTCCAGTTTTTCCTCCTTCTCATAAACGAACGCCAGACCGGTGTACGACCAAAGGAAGGTTCGATCCAGGGCAATCATGCTGCGGTATTGTTCTTTTGCCTTTTCGTACTGCCTCATCGCGTAGTACGTATCCCCCACGTTCGAATTGATTACGAGAGAGAGGGGGTCCAATTCCAGAGCTTTTTTCGTTTCGACGAGTGCTTCATCGAATCTGCCAAGAAACGTTAACATACTGGAGTACCATTGGTGTCCCGTCGGATAACCGGGATCAAGCTCGATCGCCCTCCGGAAATGCCGTTCTGCACCCGACCAGTCGTAGGAGTGATCGTGTGCCATCAATCCCAGCACTGCATGCGCCTCGGCAAGCGTAGAATCGAGTGCCAGTGCTCTCGATGCTGCGTGCAGTGCCTTCGGATAATATTCGTGCGGTTGAGCCACTTCGAACATAGGTAATAACACGTACGTTGAAGCCAATCCCGCATATGCACGCGCATAGGTTGATTCCTTGTCGATTGCCTGGTTGAAATAATTGATGGCAATTTGAAGATCGGGCAGTGTTCGCTTGTTCCAGTGAAATCGTCCTTTCAAATAGAGCTGGTATGCCTCTGTGTTCTCCGTTTGATGTTTCTCGATCCGTCCACGTTCTGCTGGAGAGAGCTTTGCCTGGAGCGCATTTGCGATTCGCTCAGCCACCTCACTCTGGATGGCGAACACTTGCGTCATCTCCTTGTCGTACGTGTCTGCCCAGATGTGTCCTTCGTTCGTCGCATCGATCAGTTGTGCAACGATGCGGATCTGGTTCCCTGCACGACGAACGCTTCCTTCCAGAACCGTGGCGACATCAAGCTCCCGACCAATGTCACGAACGTTCTTGCTGACGCCTTTGTACTGCATGATGCTCGTTCGGGAGATGACTTTCAGGTCGGTGATCTTGGAAAGGTGTGCGATGATGTCTTCGGTGATACCATCGCTGAAGTATTCATCCTCTTTACTGTCACTGAGATTCTTGAACGGAAGAACCGCAATTGATTTGCCCATTATTGCCGTTGGAAGTGTTTTTGGATAGAAAAGATAAATACCGATGGCAACGAGCACCACAGCGATAGCGGCAATTACCCATGGTGCATTTGATTTCTTTATTTTGGATATAACAGT
>CAYOYU010000523.1:0-1943 GCA_964408265.1 uncultured Syntrophorhabdaceae bacterium | reverse complement strand
GACGTGTAACAAACAGCGGCGTTCCCACTTGAGTTAAGAGGCGGACGCCATTTTTTTCCCCAAAACAAGACAAGGTTGTCTGGAAGACGGTGGTGTCTTTCATCCGAAGGGCGGGTGAAAGGCAATTCTTCTTAAAACTAATGGAGGTGTTTTATGAAAAGGTTCATAGCCCTTGTATTTCTGGTTTTCTTCATATGCTCTGCAGGCCTTGTCCTTGCACAGGATCAAAAATCTGCGGTGTCTCCTGCCCCATCCGAAGCAGGACAGGCACAATCCGTGGTTCCGGCCACTCAACCTTCCCAGGCTCCCCCTAAGAACGATACAGGAGACATAGCCTGGGTGCTCATCTCCACAGCCCTCGTAATGCTTATGACGCCGGGTCTTGCCTTTTTTTACGGGGGTATGGTGGGCAGGAAGAACGTGCTCGGTGTCCTGATGCAGTGCTTCACCATACTGTGCGTCCTGAGCGTCCAGTGGGTGCTCTATGGGTACAGCCTATCCTTTGGTCCGGGAAAGGGGTTCTGGGGCGGTCTTCAGTGGATCGGCCTCACCGGCGTCGGGTTCCAGCCCTATGCGGATTACGCGGCAACTATCCCCCATCAGCTCTTCATGGTCTTTCAGATGATGTTCGCCGTCATCACACCGGCACTCATCATCGGCGCCTTCGCGGAGAGGATGAAATTCTCAGCCTTTCTCGTATTCATGATACTCTGGGCTACTTTTGTGTACGACCCCGTATGCCACTGGGTCTGGGGAGTGGGCGGATGGCTGAAGGATCTGGGGGCCCTCGATTTCGCCGGCGGCACGGTGGTCCATATCAATGCAGGCATTGCCGCTTTGATGACAGCCATATTTATTGGAAAAAGGAATGGGGGCAACAAGGCAATTCTTCCACATAACCTCCCCTTCACCATCCTTGGAACAGCGCTGCTCTGGTTCGGCTGGTTCGGTTTCAACGCCGGTTCCTCTCTCGGGGCCAATGAACTTGCCGTGAATGCCTTCGTCGTCACAAATACGGCGGCGGCGGCGGCAGGGTTAAGCTGGGCTCTCATTGATTGGATATTCGGCGAAAAACCGACGGTTCTCGGTACGGTAACAGGGGCAGTAGCAGGTCTCGTGGCCATCACACCGGCTGCAGGGTACGTGAGTGCCCTGTCAGCCATAATCATAGGGCTCCTCGTGAGCGTATTCTGTTACATGGCAGTGGCTTTAATCAAACCAAGGTTCGGCTATGACGATGCCCTCGATGTTTTCGGAGTCCACTGTGTGGGCGGTATATGGGGCGCACTCGCCACAGGGCTCTTTGCATCGAAAGCCGTCAACCCGGCGGGAGCTGACGGGCTCTTTTTCGGAAATCCGAAGCAGTTCCTCATCCAGGCTGCCGCGGTGGGGGTTACTCTCGCATACAGTTTCGTCGTCAGCCTGATCCTTTACAAGATCGTCGATGCGATCTTCAAAGTGCGGGTTTCCCCAAAAGATGAAAAGATCGGCCTTGACCTGACACAGCACCACGAAAACGCGTACACCATTCTGGAGTAGGAGGAAGACCATATGAAACTGATAATCGCCATTATAAAACCGGACAGGCTCGAAACAGTGAAACAGGAATTGTACAAGGCCGATGTGAACTTGATTACAGTAAATGAAGTCTTAGGTCACGGCCGCCAGATGGGCGTAACAGAGGTTTATCGGGGGGCCAAAGAGATGGGCAACCTGCTCAGAAAGATCAGGCTGGAGATCGCCGTAAATGAAGACTTCGTAGAGCCTACCATAAAGGCAATCCTCAAGGGTGCACAAACGAACGAGGTCGGTGATGGCAAGATCTTTGTCCTCGACCTCGTTGAGTGCATACGTATCAGGACTGAAGAAAGAGGGAGAGTGGCCATAGGATGATAGCCTTCTATCCTTCTTAGGAGTCAGGGGGAAAGATCACATTCCCCCCC
>CAYOYU010000522.1:0-1949 GCA_964408265.1 uncultured Syntrophorhabdaceae bacterium | reverse complement strand
ACGGGGCTGTATGACTTCGGATTTAGATGGTATGATTCAAAGGGTGGGAGATGGATGAGCCGAGATCCCTTGGGTGAAGAAGGAGGGATGAACCTTTACTCATTTGTACTAAATGATCCGGTGAACTGGGTGGATCCGTGGGGGCTGTGGAAGGCAACTGTCGACCTGTATTTCCCCATTCTCGGCAATCTTGGTGGGGGCATATCGTTTGGCGAGAACCCAAATGGCACAGATTTCGTTACTTTCCGGTTCGGGTACGGTGTTGGTGGTGGTGCGGAATACGACCCTGAAGGCACTAGCCCTGGATACAAGCCATGCGACAACTCTGGAAGCATGATCTTAGGCGGCTATAGTGAGGCGGGGTTTGAGGTTGCGGGTACGGGAGTTGAGATGGGACTTGACGCTGGAGTTGTCCTAATGCACGGCTCCAATGACCATGGGTATCTAGAACCTGGCTTTGACATCTCAGCCACGCCCTCGGCGAGGTTTCGGGTAGGTTACGGCGTCGGCGTGGAAGTTGGAGTTATCCGATGAAGTATCGGGCCAGGAACCTCCGCAAGCATGTTATTGTCGCGACCCTGATCATCATCGTAATCGTCGGAGTTCACACTCTCGTTTTCCGATGGTTGAAGTCTCAGGATCTAGTACCCAGCGTTGCAAAGGAAATCCAGGGTAATGATGATCTTGAGAGGAGCATGGGGGCGTTCGTGACAGCGCACGTCCCCTACCTTGGAAGGAGGAGTCTTACATGGAATGATAGTACGATCACGGTAGCGACCGACATGACCGTACAAGGAACCTCAGGAGAATGTGTCGTGCATGTGATCTTCGCCAGATTAGGCGGAACATGGGCCGTACAATCGATTCGGAAGAAGCATTGTACTGGCCCACCTGAGGCACCCCCGGGCCAGTAGAAACCCGGTGACACAATACCTGATTCCGGATTCCAGAGGGGAACCAGGGACAGGCACGGTACCCAGCCCCCATTCAACAGATTTCTAGGACTCTGTCGGACTGGGCTGAGCGATTAATGTCCCATCCGGCAACAAAAGGATATGAACCAACGTCCCGGACGCAGTCTTCCGACGGACCACGGAGCCGCATACAAATAGGTTCCAGTGAAGGGGTCTTGTACAAGAAGCAGAGAGGATCAGGGAAAGGAGAAAAGAGGCCTGGTTGATCAGCCTTTATCTTGCTTCTGCCCTTTTCTTTAGCTGCCCGCGTTCGATGAAGGCATCGAGGACCTGGAGGACCTGGCGTCGTTCGTGTTGTTCCATCTTCTCGATCTGAGAGAATCTGCGCCAGAGGCGGGTGTCTTTGGTATTCCGGACCGGCTTCGGCTTTTCAATTCCAAGCAATTCGTCCGCCGAGACCCCCAGGGTTTGACTCAGACGGGGGAGCAGGTTCGTCGGGGGGTGGTCGGTCTGCTTTTCGTAGTAGGCGATCATCCTCTGTGCGATTCGGAGTTCCGCCGCCAGTTCCCTCTGTGAAAATCCCGCGTCCCTGCGGAATCGTGCCATCCTCTGCCCGAAAGTCTCCTCGGGATCCGTTTGTACCTTCCGTTTGGGCATGACATTCCCCTTGTCTGTGAAGTCACGCCCGCAATTATACAGCAGGATTTTTCGTTTCATGGTTCTTCCCTGGAAAAGCCTTGACACCAGTGATACAAAGACTGTATCTTTCGGCGAACGAAGAATCAAGTTGAAATATTTTCTCAAAACGTTTTCTTCCCTCTTGACAGGTTTTTTTTTTTTTTTTTCTTGGATGGCCCGGATCCCCGATGAGGAACTCGAACGGCTGAAACGGGAGACGGATCTCGCCGGGTTGGTCCGGGCCAGTATGTGCCTTAAGTTCTTCAACTGCTGCACGACGGGCCAGGGGGCAGGGGGAAAATGTCCTTGCTCTAAACAGGCAGGCGGCGAAGGCCATTGAACGTGGAGCTTTCGGTG
>CAYOYU010000521.1:0-1950 GCA_964408265.1 uncultured Syntrophorhabdaceae bacterium | reverse complement strand
AGGGATCAACCTTGAAACCCCCGGTGTACCCGAGACGGGGTATTTTCAGGTAAAAAGCCGGGTGCTTTTGAGCGAGCAACACCGATCCTCACATGGCCGCTGCCACCGGTCTACGACCTGTACCGCCGTCGCCTGAAAGAGCGACATGAGGGCTCCCAGGGCATCAAGGAATACATTCGTATCCTCATGCTCCTCAAGGATCATCCGGTGGACGAGGTAACCGCTGCGGTGGAGAAGGCCCTCTCCTGCGGGATCTCCAGCGCCGACGGGGTGATCAATCTCCTCTCCCAGGTGCATCAAACTGCGACGGATATCGTTTCATTGCGGGTCAATTCGCCTCCGGTTCTGCCCAACCGGGTTGACCAGTTCGATCTCTTGCTCAGGGCATAAGGAGGCTCAAATGGAACACCAGATGCTACTGGAGGCATATCTGAAGCGTCTGAAGCTCCCGGCCATGCTCACACACTACCAGGAGATGGCCAGGCAGGCTGAACACGGGAGCCAGACCTACGAGGGATACCTTCTCGCTCTCTCTGAGCTTGAAACCCACCAGCGAGAGGAAAATGCGTACAAGCGAAGGGTAAGCCAGGCCCGGTTCCCATTACTCAAGACCCTTGACCGCTTCGACTTTTCAGCGATACCGTCTCTGTATAAGGCCACGGTACTCCATCTGGCCCAGGGTGAGTACATCGAGAAGAAAGAAAACCTTCTGCTCATGGGCAATAGCGGAACCGGTAAGACTCACCTTGCCACCGCCTTAGGGCTCATCGCTTGCCAGCAGGGGAAGAACGTACGCTTCCTCACCGCGGCGGGACTCATCAATCAACTGACCGAAGCGCAGGCAGCGCTCCGGCTCTCCCAGGTTCAACGGGTGCTGGCCAAGCTCGACCTGTTGATCATCTATGAGATCGGATACGTCCCCTTCTCGGAAAGAGGAGCAGAGTTATTCTTCCAGGTGGTTGCCGACAGCTATGAACGGCAATCCATCATCATGACCACAAACCTGGACTTCTCCAAGTGGCCCCAGGTCTTCCACAGCGAACAACTCACCGGAGCCCTGTTGGACCGCCTGACCCACCATGCTCACATCCTGACCATGAACGGCGAGAGCTACCGGTTCAAACAGAGCATGTCCAGAAAGAAGAAACAGTGACCCTCTCTCTTTCAACTAGGTGGTCCCCTTTTAGTTGGCCGTCACTGGTCCCTTTTTACTTGACCGTTTACAATCAGTGGGGAAATTCCAAAGATCATCCGAAGAAGGCACGAAAACACTGAGAACTCCCGCTCCCTGCGCCAATCGCTCATAATTCAATGCTTACATCTCCCTGACAATTCGGATTGCAGTCGATTGCCGTCTCGATTACTATGCCCGGAAATCAGGAACGTCTCAAGGAGGTGGGAACATCTTGAGTTCGTTTGTTCTAAGCTCATTGTAACATTGGGCTGATGTGCCAGACCAAGTTGATTCCTAGGCATGGTCGAGGCACCAAAGTCAACCGACTTTCTGAATACGGAGGACACCGATTCATGTTGAAAGACCTTAAGACGATTACGGAAGTTTTGGAAAGTCACCGCGCTCAGTGGACCGCCTTGTTCGGCGAAGATGGGGCGCGAGAGTTGGCTTCCCAAATTGACAAATACAGGCAATCGGACGCGAGCACGGCAACAAAGGATGTCCACAACCTACTGAAACTTCTTGAAAGTTATGCGAAAGTGGTGGAGCTAATAGCCGACGATCTAGGCATTGAGACACACGCGGTGAGAGGCTACTATGAGCCAACACCAGGGGACTCCGAACCCATCCCCGCAACTGTCTGGATGGTTTGCCCAAAGGACCCACTTCACCCGAGGAAGAAGCTACAACAAAAAGGGGATCAGCCAAAATGCGACAAGTGCGGGGCTATTCTTGTTAATGCTGTTTCGGAAAGGCAGGAATAATTTATGGTTCCT
>CAYOYU010000520.1:1453-1952 GCA_964408265.1 uncultured Syntrophorhabdaceae bacterium | reverse complement strand
GGATTTGGGCCGGTGAATATAATTGACTCCTTCTCGTCTTTGCTATATAAATCGGGATCCATCTATTCAGAAAGGGGGTGCTTCAATGAAAAAGTGGAGAGTGCTGGTATGGGCATGGTTCTTTCTTCTAGTGTCGTTCAACGTTGTCTTAGCGGCAGACTATGTGGGCACCAACAAGTGTAAGATGTGTCATATGAAACAGTTCAAGGGCTGGGAGCAGAGCAAAATGGCCAAGGCTCTCGACTTACTCAAGCCCGGGGCGGCTGACGAGGCCAAGACCGCCGCCGGCATCGACCCGAAAAAGGATTACAGCACAGACGCGTCCTGTCTTGCCTGCCACACGGTGAATGGAAAATCCGACATGCCGGGCGTGGGATGTGAGGCCTGCCATGGAGCCGGGTCGGAATATATGAAGGTCATGATGACCAACCGAGATTATAAAAAGGATGAAATCATGGCCAAAGGTTTGGTGGAACCCAAGGATAGTTGTGGCAGGTGT
>CAYOYU010000520.1:0-1443 GCA_964408265.1 uncultured Syntrophorhabdaceae bacterium | reverse complement strand
TTACAACAGAGACAAGGGGATCCATGAGCATTTTCCATTGAATAAACAGCATTAGTCGTTTGGCGATCATCCGTTTGAATATGAGCCGCTGCCTTCGTGGGAGGACAGCGGCTTTTTTTATGGTATCCGTTGTCTTGAAGGCATCGATATGTTATAAATTCCTCAGTTGTCAGGGCGGTCCACCCAGGATTCAAACCCTGTGTATAAGGATGGGGAAGCGCTGTGCAGAGGGATCCATGAGGACTTCATCAGGGGGAGGCCGGAGCCATGGAGCCCCACCGGAATGATCTCCATACGCAGAGAATCAAGGATATGCTCGGGAGGACCGGTCTCTCGCCACGAAAGGCGGCCCAAGAGGCCTTCCTTGAGAGGCTGACGGCTCCGAAGCTGAATCAAGTGGAGATTAATGTGGTCTCTTCCCTTGGTAGAATTGTAAGTCGCGAGATTCTGTCCCCTGTAGACCTGCCGGAATTTGCCAAGTCGACCATGGACGGTTACGCCGTGCGTGCAAAAGATACCTTCGGGGCCACCGAGTCTCTTCCGGCCTATCTGAACCTGGTCGGAGAAGTTCCTATGGGGCTTCCGGCGGAAATGGAGATCCGCGACCAGGAGACCGTGAAGATCGCAACCGGGGGGATGCTTCCCAATGGAGCCGATGCCGTGGTCATGTTTGAACAGACTTCCGTGGTGGATGAGAAGATGATCGAGGTGAGGCGACCTGTAGCCCCGGGTGAAAGCCTGATCCAGGCAGGCGAAGACCTTCACAAGGGCCGCACGATCTTCGGTCCCGGTCACATGATACGACCGCAGGATATCGGCGCCTTGTGCGGAGTCGGAATTGCAGCGATCCATGTCTACGAACGCCCACGGGTGGCCGTGATTCCTACGGGAAATGAGATTGTCCCTTGGGATCATCCCCCCGCCCCAGGACAGGTCCGGGACATTAACTCTTATCATTTATCTGCTCTTTTGGAGAAGGCGGGATGTGTAGCGGTTCGCTTCGGCATTGTGCGAGATGAAGAGGATCTCTTGAAGAAGGCCGTGTTGCAGGGGATCGAACAGACAGACCTGGTTCTTCTCTCGGGTGGAAGCTCCGCGGGCACACGGGACCTTACGGCCAAGGTGGTCGGCGATCTGGGCGGACCCGGAGTGATCCTGCTCGGTGTGGCCGTGAAGCCGGGGAAGCCGACCCTGTGTGCCAGAGTCGGTGACAAAGCTGTAATCGGCCTGCCCGGTCATCCTGCCGCAGTGGCGGTTGCATTCGATCTCTTCGTGAGGCCGGTTTTGCGCCTGCTTTCCGGCGAAGCGGCCCCCCCATGGGAAAGGTTTGTGGGCCGAAAGGTCCGGGCAGGATTGACTCGAAATATCAGCTCTCAAGCCGGCCGGGAAGACTATGCGCGTGTTGCTCTCTCCCTGGAGGGAGGCCTTCTCATGGCGACGCCC
>CAYOYU010000519.1:0-1953 GCA_964408265.1 uncultured Syntrophorhabdaceae bacterium | reverse complement strand
GAGCGGCGATTTCCTTATTCTGGCCAGGAAGACAGACGATGACAGCACATAGCCCGTTGGTAAGCATCATTCTGCCTACTTACAACAGAGAAAGGGTGCTGCAAAAGGCGGTAGAGAGCATTCTTCTGCAAACCTTTCAGAATTTTGAGCTCATAATTGTCGATGACGGATCCACGGACAACACTGAAAAGATGATACGCCAAACTTTTGAGGATGGAAGAATCAAGTTTCACCGCTACCTTCCCAATCAGGGTGCTACCCATGCCAGAAACGTGGGGATCAACCATGCTGTGGGGCAATTTATAGCCTTTCAGGACAGCGACGATGTATGGACCCCGGATAAGCTGATGAAACAGGTCACTGTGATTCAGAGTGCACCCGATGATATTGGAGCGGTCTACACGGCTTATTACAGAGACGAAAACGGAAAGATGACATACATGCCCGCGGAAAAAACGGGCCGCAGTATTGCCTCCAAGGCTGTCTCGCGGTTATTCTATCTCTTTGTGGCCACTCCGACTGTACTCCTGAAGAAGGAGTGTCTCGAGAACGTTGGTTCCTTCGATGAAAGCTTACCCAGGCTGCAGGAGTGGGAACTATGGATCAGACTGTCGGAACACTGTGGATTCCAGTACATCGATGAACCCCTCGTAGTTTCCCGATACCAACCCGACAGCATCACAGCGAATCAACCGGCTCTGGTCAGGGCTTTTGAGTCCATCTTGGCAAAGCATCGGACAATTCTGGAACGTGACCGGCAGAGCATGGCAGACCTCTTCGCAATCTTCGGCAGGCATCTCCTTGTTGCACAGGAAACATTTTCTAAGGGAAGAAGTTACCTTTTGACGGCAGCCGGACTGAAACCGATGAAGGTGAAATACATCCTCCTTGTGCTCTTTTCCAGCCTGGGATACCGGCAGTCCGACAACATAAGGAAGGTATACAGATACCTCAGGTTCCGCAACAGAAACAATTCCTGATTGTCTCCTACAGAAACCATTTCTCGTCCTTCTATCATCCCGAGCCTTCCCAGAATAGACTCCGTGGCGGGATTCCAGCCTCTGTCCTCTCGAATACACTCACTTTGCCCTTAAGGTAGGCAATAAGCCGATCTTTCGAGATGTTCAGCCCCGCCCTGCCACTTTTGATGACAAAGTCCTCTCTTTCCGCTGATCTGAGATTTTCTATCGCCAAATCCCGGGCCATCTGGACCCTGCCCTGCCGATAGAGTATATCTGCCCGGAGATCTGTAATAGCATATATAAAATACCCCTGGGGATTCCTGGAGGCCATAAAGGCCTTGCGGTACCTATCGACGGACCTGCACAACATCTCGGCACCATGGAGATTACCCTTTTTTCCGTACAAAGCTGCCATTTCGTACAAGTAGTACGCTGACACAGGATACAAGGAGACTCCTCTCAGCATATATCTCTCCGCTGATGCCGAATCGCCCAGGGCCTCGTATGCCATGCCCAGAGCAAAGAAAAGCCCCGAATCCGCATCCCCCCTTCTTACTGTACTCTCCACAGCACCCTTCAGACGCTCCATGAATGGCCCCTTGCCTAAAGCCGACCCGCCCATCGTTTCAGCGGTCTTCGTCAAAAGAACCAGTCGCCTTATATAACCCTCGTTGCTGATAGGCATATCATTGATAGAATCCTCGTAACACTCCATGGCCTCGGCAAATCGTCCAAGATTCTCATAGGCACGGCCATTCTCCACTGACTTTGCCGACAGGTTTGATCGTAACGTGAAACCAAGTGAACCTATCAGAACCATGAGCAAAAACCCGCTAAAGAGAATCTTGACCGCACGCGCTCTGCCACCCTCGGCTGCCTGACTGGAGTAGGAGACGAGAATGGAAGCGGACAACACCATAAATGTGACAATGTGGGCAGGAACGTCAAAAGCAAAATCGACGGCTCCGAAAACCAGAGCGCTTGTCAGCCC
>CAYOYU010000518.1:0-1956 GCA_964408265.1 uncultured Syntrophorhabdaceae bacterium | reverse complement strand
GGCTACGATATCCGTTGAAGCGAGGACCTTGTTGAGTACCTTCACATCTTTCAGGCGTCCCCCCTGAGGACCGTGATCCAGAAGGATCCGCGTTGCATCTATGAGGACGAGCTTGCTTTTTACCACTGAGTTTACGTCAGCCAGGGCTTGATCCATCTCCCGGTGGAGGTACCCCCTGTTGCCGCCCATGATGCCCATGGTATTCTTAAGCCCCAAAGACAACGTGGTCAGGCCGTGGTGCTTTGCCACAGGAACATTGATGAACACATTTGCCGACAGGACCTCATCGTAGAGTTCCCATTCCTTAAGAAACGCTCCGTTCAGCGCTACTTTGCGGAAACGTTCCGATTCGATCTGCTTGACCTCAACATCCTTCATTCCTTTGAGAATAGCGGGAATCCCGCAATTATCGTAGCACCTCCGCGGATCGTTGCATGTCCGGTCAAAAACCTTCACTTTCTTGGCCCCAGCCTTCAGGCACTCCTCTGCAATCGCTTTTACCACCAGGGGATGTGTGGTTGCCGCATATTCCGGTTTTCTGTCCCACCCCATATTCGGTTTGACGACAACGGTGTCACCCGATTTTACAAACCTCTGCATACCCCCAAGAGCGGAGATGACACTCCGGGTGATTGCAGCGTAATCCTTCCCTTCAGCCACCGCTACAACGGGGGCTTCCGCTGCGAGAAGGCTTCCGCCATTCAGCCCGCCTGCCGCGAGAGCAGAAGCGGCGATCTTCAGAAAATCTCTTCTTCTCATCCTATCACCTTCCCGAATTACTCCTACCCGCCCTCAGCGGGCAACCACAGGTGGCTCCGTATCCGGCGCACCCATAATTCACCGTACCTTGTGCCGGCACGGTGATAAGTCTATACTATAGTATGAACGATTTCAACCGGACCACTACGCGACGGGATTTTGTCCGTTTCCTCTGTGTCCTGACCGTTGGCTTTCTCATTCCTCATGCAGCAGATGGGGCAGAGATCAGGCGTCTCCTGGAGAATGAGGATAGTGAGGGATTCAACGTGCGGTTCATCAAACCGATAGAACCCGTGGACAGGTTCGCCTGGAAACTCCGCGTGGGAGGACTCTGCGGGAAGCCGTCCGCCTTCGGCCTGCCCGATCTCAAGGCGCTCCCCAAAGCTGTCCAGACATCACGCCTGAAATGCGTGGAATGCTGGTCAGGCAAGGCAAAGTGGGGAGGATTTCGCGCGAAAGACCTTTTCGAAATCGTGAAGCCCGCCAAAGAGGCCCTCTACGTCCATTTCGAGTCCGCCGACGATTACTACGAATATATACCCATCACTGACCTCCTCCACGGCCGGGCTCTTTTTGCCTATGAAATGAATGAAGCTCCTCTTCCCGACATCCACGGAGCTCCTCTCAGGCTCGTCATGCCATCCAAATACGGTTACAAGAGTGTCAAAACGATCACGAAGATGACCTTCCTGAGGGAAGGCGCAACGGGTTACTGGGAGCAGTTCGGATACTCTGCGGAGGGCACCATTCAGCCGGGCATAGACAATGCCCTGGACCTGAAGGAATACAGGAAGATAACAAGACCGGGGGAACCGGACTACTAGGGGCGGAAAACCAATCTACCCCGCCGCTCCCGCAGCTCAAAACCTTTTCAGTGGTGATGGTGGGATTCTTCGCTGCCGGGGTGAATCTGACAGAAGAGGCTGTCTGCGGCACATTCGGCACACTCCATCTGGAGAACGGTGTGTTTGATTCCTAACCCTTCCAGGGCCTCCTCGATTTCACTTCTCACCCGATCAGTCTCGCTCACCTTTCTGTCATTCACCAGGACGTGGGCAGAGAAGGCCGGTATACCGTGCCCAATGGACCAAACGTGGACGTCATGGACTCCCAGGACATCCTTCATGCCGCAAATCATCCGGGAAATCTCTTCGGCGTGAAGGCCGAGAGCGCCCCACTCTAGAAAAACCCAGAGGG
>CAYOYU010000517.1:1341-1962 GCA_964408265.1 uncultured Syntrophorhabdaceae bacterium | reverse complement strand
AATGCCTGGAAGATGTTCTTCGCCGCTTCACCGTTCGTTTGACTTTGGCAGGCTTCCATAGAGCCCGTCCGGAAGTCAGGAGAAACCAGCTCGACCGGATTTCTTCCTACCAGCTTTTCTGGATGCTCATAACCAAAGAGCGAAGCAAATGCCTGATTCACGAACAGCAGCTCTCTACTTTGAATGAGGGCCACGCCATCGAGGACATTCTCCGTCAAAATGCGGTACCGTTCTTCACTGGCTTTAAGCTCCGCCGCCGCCTCCTTTTCCTCGGTAATGTCTACGGCAACGCCTTCCATGTAGCCCTTCTCAGGGTAAATACGTCCACTATAGCGCACCCAGATAATGGAGCCGTCTTTGCGGAAAAACCGAACTTCGCTATTTTCCAGTTTGCCTGTGGCCAGAAGTTCCTGCGTCTTTAATTCGTGAACCCCAGGTTCGACATAGTGCTGGACAAGAGAATATTCCTCAACACATTGTTCTCGATTCGCGTAACCACACATTTGGGCTAATCGCTCGTTACATTCCAGTATCCTGCCGTCAGGCACGCTTAGGCGGCAGAGGCCCACCTGGGCGTTATTATAAAGGTTTCTATATCGCTCCTCGCTACTGAGAAGGTTT
>CAYOYU010000517.1:0-1331 GCA_964408265.1 uncultured Syntrophorhabdaceae bacterium | reverse complement strand
TCTCCGCTTGTACTCGGTAATCTGAGCGTCGAGGTCTTTCAGTGTTCGCGGCTTCTTCTGGCGCTCCTTCCCAGGTTTCCCCCGACGATTACCGCGGGCGCTCCGTTTTTCGCCCTCTTTAACCCTCTGTTCCAATTCTTTCCGGCCTTTTCTCCTGGTCATTACAAAAAATCGCCTTTAGTCAAATAGCGTACCATGGAAAGAAGGGGATATCAATTTCTGCATTCACCCTTCACCATATCATGCCGAGTGCATTTGTGCGGATTGTGCTATTATTAATCTTGATCAAAAGACACAACTGTTATCCCTGAATGCTTCAAAACTGCCTGTGAGGAGGTTTCGTGATGAACACGTCGGTAGGCATCGTAAGCATGGGCGCATACTTGCCTGCAAAAGAAGTCGATCCGGAACAAAAAGACAGACTGGTCACCTATTTAAGGAAGGAAACACTTCTGCCCGGAGAGTATATCGAGCACCTGGACAGTCAGGGTATATTGCCGGGGGAAATCGAGACCAACTACGACGGATGGGAAAGACAGCCGTGGTTCGAAACCTGGCTGGCCAATCTGCCGTCTAAAAAGCGAGATGACCCTTTCCAGGGCGCAAAAGAGAGGCGAAGAGTGCCCCTCGACCCTGCCTCTGTTCGTGAATCGGTTATCCCTTATCCCATGCTGCCTTCCGATGCGGAAACACTTGCCGGGGCCCTGGCGTTTTTTAACGGGAAGGTCGGGAAGGAAGAGATCGACCTTCTTCTGACGGCCTCGCAGGTACCGGATTTGACCCTGCCCGCCAATGCCTCGCTCGTGCAGCACAAACTGAAGCTATCTCATTCCGGGGCCTATCATATAGACACCTGCTGCTCCAGTTTCATTACCATGCTGGAAGTTGCAGAGGGCCTGATCAGAGCACGCATAAAGGACAAGGTCCTGATCATCGCCAGCTACATCGACTCCCATGTGAATGACAAATCCACTTATTTCGCTGTCAATACCGGAGACGCTGCGGTGGCCGCAGTGGTGGCGCAGGTTGACGAGGGATATGGCTATATGGCGTCCGCCTCGACCAGCTACGGAAGCAGACACGACGGAATCATACTTCAAAGAAGGCCGCCGGAAATTTTCAAGTCTGTCGGCCATGATCATTACTACGAGAAGACATTTGTTACGTTTTATAACCAGGATGCCAATAAGGAAATCGCGTCCCACGCCCAGGGAGACATGAACCATGTTGTGAAAAAGACCCTGGATAGGGCAGGGCTCACCATAGGCGACATTGATTTTTTCGTGACCCATCAGCCTGTTTATTGGATTACAGATGTCTGGCGTGAGGGC
>CAYOYU010000516.1:0-1964 GCA_964408265.1 uncultured Syntrophorhabdaceae bacterium | reverse complement strand
ATTTGAATTCAAACCATATTGCTCTGCTTCTTTGGAGTTCACGGTCCTTACGGTCACGCCCAGACGCGCTTTGAGTGGTGCAACCAGAGCCTCGGTCCCCGCTTGCATACTCTCCATTCTCACGGTAAATTCCACGGGCTTCCCGTCACGCCAGACCGTTACCTTTACGTCCTTGTTTATGGAGCTGACGGCGGCTTCGTTTCGAAGTGTATCAGCATCCGGGACCTCCCTTCCCTGGTAGGCGATAATCACATCTCCTCTTTTTATCCCTGCCTTTGCCGCAGGCCCATTTTTGGTTACATCGGCAACCAGGGCGCCTTTGGAGGTAGACATTCCAAATGACTTGGCCAGGGAAGGGGTGAGATCCTGCACACTCACGCCCAGCCACGCACGCTCCACCTTGCCATGGGCAAGCAGGGCCTTGGTCACAAAGTCGGCCATGTTGCGGGGAATGGCGAAGCCGATGCCTTCAAATCCTCCAGATTGGGATGCTATAGCGGCATTTACCCCAACTACCTCTCCCTCAAGGTTTAGTAAAGGCCCGCCACTGTTGCCGGGATTGATCGCCGCGTCTGTTTGGAGAAAATCCTGGTAGCTGCTGGGATCGGTAATCCCCCTCCGGTGTTTGGCGCTTATGATTCCCTGAGTAACGGTTTGATCAAGGCCGCGCGGATGCCCGATTGCTACCACCCATTCACCCACTTCAACTTTGTCCGAGTCGCCGAACTTCACATAAGGAAGGGATTTTTCTGCAGAAATCTTAATCACGGCCAGGTCGGTTTTGGGGTCGGCACCAACGAGCTTGGCCGGGTATTCACGGCCGTCCGACAAAAGTACTTTGATCTTGGTTGCCCCCCCGGCCACGTGGTTGTTGGTGAGAATGTGGCCTTCCGAGTCAATAATCATGCCTGTGCCAAGACCCTTCAATTCTCGTTTGAATTTCTTGGGCATGTTGGGGGTGCCGAAAAAATGTCTAAAGAAAGGATCATTCTCGAACGGAAGTAAGGGGTTGGCCACCTCCTGGCGTTCAGTGACCTCAATGTGCACCACAGCAGGAATAGTCTGTTTTGCCACGTGAATAATTGCAGTTACCAGGTCTCCTGACCCTCGCACGGGTTCAGATGCACCAGCGATGCTTGGCATAGAAAACAGCAACGCACCGATGAGCACTATGATGGAAATATCTTTAACTAATCGTTTTGGCTTGTGATAGAGCTTACACCTGGCCATGACTATTTCTCCTCTATTCATCAGGTTATTTAACAAACCTAATATAATGACGTGTCCGCAAAAGTAAACTGTGTCATCTAAATATTTTGGAGGGTATTTAGGGAAATTGAACTAATAGTAAAAAGTAATGGAGAAAACAGGGGGCGAAACGTATAATGCTCCAGAGCCTTACGACCGATGATATTTCAGTACGATAGAATGGTTATTGAGGAGTGACACCATGATTGAATCATTGGCGGTCATGACCAGCGGAGGGGATGCTCCCGGCATGAATGCGGCGATTCGTGCTGTAGTTCGGCGTGCCCTGAACTATGGATTGAAGGTCTTTGGCATCCAGAACGGATATGAGGGGTTGGTTCAAGGGGGGGAAGCAATCCGTTTCTTGGCATGGGACGATGTTGGTGGAATCATTTCTAAAGGAGGAACCTTCCTGGGTACAGCTCGTTCCGATCGGTTCAGAACCAAAGAAGGCAGAAAGCAGGCGGTATATAACCTCCTTCACGCAGACATTCAGGCGCTGGTGGTAATCGGCGGAGATGGTTCTCTCATGGGAGCGCATGCACTTGTGCAGGAATGGAAGGAGCATGTAGCGCAGATTTTGGAAGAGAACAAAGACCTCCAACCGCAGCACAGTGAAAGACTGCATGTTATTGGCCTCCCGGGATCCATCGACAATGATTTGTACGGCACTGACATGTCTATTGGTGCGGACACTGCACTTAACCACATCATTC
>CAYOYU010000515.1:0-1976 GCA_964408265.1 uncultured Syntrophorhabdaceae bacterium | reverse complement strand
GGGCATAGCTCGGCGAAAGGAGCCTGACACGAGCCCTGGAAAGGAAATCGTTTAGGCGGTCCGTGTTCAGAGGGGTGAGGGGGGATCAGGGCGATGGGCTGTGCATGGGGAACAGCAGAGGAAAAGGGTCCTGGTGGATATCCTTGGCCAGTTCGTCCAAGACGGCCTTGAGCTTCGAGGCGACATCAACCCCACGTTTTTTCAGGGAATAGAGCACCGACATCAGCACCCCACGGGTATGGGCGCCCGCATCGGACTGGGAGCCGAAGCTGGTCTTGCGGGCAATCACGGTGGGCCGAAGGTCGCGTTCGGCCAAATTGTTTTCCGCAGGCACGTCTTGGTTCTCGGCCCAGTGATACATCCGGTCTGCCTTTTCTCGGAAGATATCCTGGATGCGTCGGATCCCCAAGTGCTTGGCAGACTGATTGACGGTATCGACGATCTGGGCCTTGAGCTTTGCAGCCTGGGAACGAAATCGTTTCTGCGAGATAGCCTGGTTTCGTAAGCCCATGGCCAGGGACAACAGGGGCGCCAGGGTGCTGACAAAGCCCTTGACCTCCGAGGAGTCCGGGAACTCCTTTTCCAGATCCTGCACCTCTCGTAACAGGTGTGCATAACAGTACTGGATCGCGCAGGGAGCCTTGTTGTAGCCGGCGTAGCGGTCCACGACCAGCACCCCGGGCAGGGGCTGGGATCCAAAGACGCTCTTGGGCACTTCGGCGGACCGGTTCTTGCGAAACTGAAAGATACTCAAAAAGTCGGTGGCGAAGAGCCATACGTAGCCGTTCTTGCCGTCCGTTCTCCAGCCGGTCTCATCGGCGTGTTTGACCGCTGCGAGCCGGTAGTGCTGGATCAGCTCCGAGGGCACCTTTTCGAACAGGCGCGCCAGACGGTGGAAGATCTCCACCAGGCTGCCGGGCCCCAACTGGATCTGCTCACAGAGCCGACCCATGGGGATCCCATGCAGATAGTGCATGACGGCCGCAGTGGCGATCAGTTGGTTGCCGTACAGGCTGCGGGGAAGGACGCCGGGGACTGTGGGCAGGAAGACCTTTTTGCAGTGAGAACAATATCTCTTACGGAGCCGGTAGAGGATGCGATACGGCTTTACAGGAGCACTTTCCAGGACGAATCGGTTTTCACTTCCTTTTTCCTCCAGCGGCCTGCCGCAATCCGGACACCGCCCCCCGTCCTCGGGGGCCATCTCCACGACCTGGTCGGCTTCCGATGCTTCGAATCCTTTTCGGCCCGCTCCCTTGTGACCTCTCTTGGCGCCCCTGGGCTTCCGTTGTGCGCTCTGATTGGGCTTCAGGGGGATCTTCGCCGAAGGGGTTGAGGAACCAAAGAATCCCTCCGTGGCCTTGCGTTCCTGATAGCGCAACTTCTCCTTGAGTTGCAGGTTCTCTTCAAGCAATTGGTCGATCTTGCGCTGTTTTTCAAAGCAGCCAGAACAATACCGACGCGTTGCCATCAGGGTCTTCTCCCTCCCGCTCCCGGGGGAACCCCTTTACGCCCTTTTCTCCGGCGCATCGCGCGTCCCATCTCTTCCCGATTCCGGTGACTGATCTCTACGATCGTCTCCCACAACTGTGCCCAGGCTTCCACGGCTTTGCGCACCTTCGGTTCCTTCTCACGGGGCACGTACAGGGAGGAAGACCGACCATCGCGGGTTCGGAAGGTCAGGTACAGGTGGGGTCCGTGACGCCCCGCAGGATCCCGGTGGCAGGCACACGAGGGGTTGCCGCAGGTCCGGGTCGTCTCGGAGAGTCCTCCCTGGACAGCCGTGGCTGCCAACCGCAGCAGCCTATGAGAAAGGGTCTTTGATGTCCTACTCATAATACTATGAGTAAGTACCACCCGCCCACTCATCTTGTCAAGCAAAAAAAGGGTTCCTCGACCTTAGACGGGGGAGACAAAAGGCAGGAGCAGGAAAGTCGTACTCAGCAAGCATCACTTGCGGGGCCAGCGCGTACTCA
>CAYOYU010000514.1:0-1982 GCA_964408265.1 uncultured Syntrophorhabdaceae bacterium | reverse complement strand
TCTTTGCGACATCGGCCTTATTCTCCAAAGCCCGTATAGTCAAAGCGGCCTTGAGTCCGTCCATGACGGGCATATGAAGGTCGAGGATGGCCAGAGTTACTTCTTGGTTGGCGGTCATCCGCTTGTTGAATTCTTTGAGCAAGGCCATTCCGTTCTCAAACGAAAGGACCTCGGAGGCAAGGCCTTTCTCTTTCAATATCTGGGTCATGAGATTTCGGATCAAGCTGGAATCGTCGGCCGTCAGGATGCAGTTTGCCTTGGCTTTTTCCCCCCTGCCTGCCTGGCCCAGGACAAAGCCGCAGTACAGACACCGGATCTCCGTGTTGCCGTCGCGGTAGATCAGGTCTGTGGGAACCTGCTCGTCACAACAGAGGCAGTATTGTTGTTCACCCATTTCTTCTCGTTCTGTATCCAGATGGGCCGCTTAGCCAATGCCCAGGAGGCGGTCCAGCTCTCCCCGGCGTTCAAGGTCATAAAGGTCGTCACAACCACCTACGGGGGTTCCGTGAATCAGGATCTGCGGCACGGTCCTTTTCGAGATCCTGGTTGAGGGTGATGTCGATTTCTTGGAACGTAACCCCTTTACGGTTCAGAAGTTGTTTGGCCCGCAGGCAGTAGGGGCAGTTCTTGCCTGTATACATGGTCACGGAGGGATGCATCATGTGGAAATCTTATTATATTCTTCTCAGAGGTGTCAATTCATATATCATACTCCATCAGATCTTGGGCCAGGTAGGTTTCGCCCTGGTAGAATCTTCGGCATTGTCCGAGCAGGTCCACTCCTTCACATTCCGGGTAAAAATGTGTGAGCACAATTCTTTTTGTCCCGGCCTCCCGGGCGGTTTTCCCAGCCTCTGATGGGGTCAGGTGGCCGACGCATTTCTTCCGGTCCGGAAAGGAGCATTCCATCACGGCAAGATCCGCATCCATGGCAAGATCGGTTAGGCCCGGGCAGATGTCTGAATCGCCCGAGTACGCCAGAACCTTGCCCAAGCGGTTTTCGATGCGGAACCCTATGCTATCATCGGTATGCTGAACAGGATAGGAAGTAATTTGGAGGCCCTGGACTTCAATGGTTTCCTTTCCCATCTCTTGAATCTCAAAGGATACTGTTCGGGTCGGATCCAATCTCCGAAAACGTCCTGAAGTTTCTCAACCAGTTGAATCAGGCCGTGACATCCGAAGATTTGAAGCGTCTTTTGTCTTCCGATCCCCAGGTTTCGCAGCGCAAAAAAGAGAGAGACCAACTCGGCAATGTGATCCGGATGCAAGTGAGTGATCAAAATCGGTCCGAACTGTTTTAGAGGTACATCGAGGCCAGCCAGCTTGGCAAGGGTCCCCATTCCCAGGTCCATAACCAAGTTCATGTCATAGGACTGAACGAGATAGCCCGGGCCTCCGCGTACTGCAGACGGGACGCCTGTTCCAGAACCCAGGATTGTCAGTTTCATTTCTCGTCTCCTTGCCTACTCGTCCGTTCTCCCTTCTTGCAGGTCCCTTCCCGTTCTCGAATCACCATAGAGAATTTAGCAGGCCTTGTCAATCCTGTGCATCTGCCTGAGTTCATGCACAAGGGGAGGGCTCTGCTTACAAGGCAGAATATCCAGGCGATGGAGGGGACGAGATGGGACGTAATTGGGCCATATCATCGCATATTTTGGGGAAACCATGGTAAAAGATAGATTATTGTCTACCCGTCGATTTTATTGCTTGAAATAGGAGAATGTTTTTGCTATGGTTGCATCAACCCTTGCGGTTAATTATGCCCAGACCGAGCCATCGACTCTATCAGAGAGAATTACCATTTGCGTTTCCATCCGGTGCGAACCACGTGGAACCGCATCCGGTGAAAGACATGAACCTGTGACCGGGTTCTCGCATTCGGTTCTCATGGTCTGGTCGTGCGTGTGCTCTGTGGGGCCTCATCCGGCTTTGGCTCAAGAGGCTTCATGGCCGAGCGAGTCAGAGGAGGTCTGTTCCGG
>CAYOYU010000513.1:0-1982 GCA_964408265.1 uncultured Syntrophorhabdaceae bacterium | reverse complement strand
ACTGACAAGCAATCTGGAATTCTCGAAATGGGAACGAATCTTCAAGGACCCCATGCTCACTTTGATTCTTAGGCCGCTTCAGGCAGAACCGGTACCGATCCCTGCGGCCGCGTAGTTACAAAAGCAGAAGGGAAGCCAAGCTCGTGAAGTACAAGTTCGGGGGATCTTCGAATATGGCGAAGGACATCTTTGGGGGAGCAGAGGAAGAACTGAGCTGCATCCCTCAAGACTTGGGCAAGGGCAAAGTGAAGATAGATTCGGCTTTCAACCCTGTTTTCCCTGTGGTGGTGTATGTCTCCGATTCCGATGTCCTGCTTGAGTATCCAGAAGATGCGCTCCAATTGCCAACGAAAGCGCACAATATTCCTGAGGGTGATCGCTTTCATGTTCGGATTTGTGCTGAAATAGAGCATGAGATCAGTTTCGTCATGGATGAAAGCAACCATGAGGACCTCCCTTCCCCACCGTGGCACATAAACTGTCTTCCGAAGGTATTCGACACCGGGCTCTTCTCGCAGAGGCTTGCATTTATCGGGGTTCAGGAGAATGGCAAGTCCAGCAAAGATTTCGGCAGGGGCATGGAGCATTACTGGCCCCCAGACCTTTCCCTGGACTCGCCGATTGACAGCCAGTTTGCTTACAACTTCCATCCCGAGGGATTTGGCCTTTTCAATGTTCTCATGGGAGGCGTAAGCCGCATCAACCGAGAGCGGGCATCCCTTCAAGGTGACGTTTCGACGAGTCAGAAACGTATTCAGGGCTTCAAGGGCGTTCCGGAGCCACTTGTTCCGCGACATGGGCGGACGGCCGGGACCATCATGGGGTGGAGGAACGATCCGCAAATCCAGAATGATGACTTCTTTCCCGTCCCCGTGGACAGCAACAAGGGCTTCCATGTTGATTCCGGGGACAACTCCACCTTCAGCCCCGCTATAGAAAAGTCCCGCCCAGCCTCCAAGATCACCGCGAGCTGTCCTTGTGAAGTCATCAGCGCAGAGGGTCACCGCATGACGCGTTTTATAGGAAGGATCCCCTTGCTGCCATCGTCGAAGAAGCATGAGGAGCCTGTCACGTCCATCCCTTCTAACCTTTCGCAGCCAGCGAGCTGCAGGAACAGCATCAGTGGAAGCATAGAGAGAGTCCTTGTTGATTTCAAACGTGACCGAAAGATCCAGCAGGCTATCGCAGTTCATGAGGCGGCTCATGGTTGCTGCAAGCAGATACTGCCGCTCGGGATTGTCAACAAAGTCGCACATGGCGCCCATTCCATTCAAAACAAACTTGAGGTATCCTGTATCCATACGAAGCCTCCTGGGTTTGATTGTGGTCAGCAACTCAATCGTACCCATGGGGCTTTGTTCTGTACAGCCCTGAATAAGCTTTTGCAAGGTCGCAGCAAGGAAAACGCCCGCGTAGTACCGGTATCACACCCTGGAATCAAAGTGAGTTTGAATTTGACGTTCATGCAATGATTCCCCATGAAAATGCACCCGAACTTGAATCTTTGCTTCACAAACACTTTCTTACCAATCAAGTTAACAAAGTAAATCCTAGAAAGGAATTCTTTCGACTCCCCATTCAACAGATCCGGGAAAAGATTGAGACGATGGGAATTGAAGCAAAGTGGACAATGACAGCAGAGGCAAGAGAATACAAAGAGACATTGGCAATTGAGGCTTCTTTCGCAGCATCAAAGAATCGTGAGGGTGAATGGATAAAAAGCCAGGTTTCGGCTCACGACAACGAGGTTATTGATGAATAGAGAGTCTAACATGCCAATTGACCGGACCGTGGGAAGCGGTTTTCAACCGCTTCCCATGCCCTCGGCAAGCCTCGGCGGCCCGTCCTTGGCGGCGTTATGTGCGCCTTGGCACCAGAACATTCGCTTTTGAAGCTATTTTCAGATCGCTATTCTGCAATTCGTTTGGTAACCGTTCAGTCTGTATGCCTTTCTATATGAGTGCCTCTGATAGCGACTCTGG
>CAYOYU010000512.1:0-1987 GCA_964408265.1 uncultured Syntrophorhabdaceae bacterium | reverse complement strand
TGGTGGCATCGAAATTAGGAGGATAGTTAGAGTGCATGCAGGAAGTGAAGCAGAGCAGGACTGCGAGCATCAGGATGACCAGATTGCCAGGCCTCGGAAAACTGTGTGTAACAAACCGCTTCATCACTTCACCCTCGCACGGAAACTACGGACTTGTTCCGATAGCCCGTTCCTTGAATTCCTTTGACAATACAATCAATCCCCCTCCGTTCGCGGGAAAATATATTCAAAATCAAAGGGTTTCTCGCCCGGTTTCTTGGCCGCATTCAGCCCATTGACTATCTTTCTCTTCGTCACCTCGGTTGGATCTTTGAGCAGCCTCTCGGTCTGGCTAATGACCTTGGTACTGATATTGGACAAGCGCGCCAGTTCCGTTATGGTAAGCCCCTCGGCAATGCGCCGATCCTTCAATCTGTTCCCATTCATAATAACCTTCCTAATGATGAGATATTACTAATAAAGTCACTTGACAATCCAACGGCGTAACAACTAAAAATTTTTGAGCATTTCTTGTGATGGCGGGCGAACCGACTCTTCGATATTTTTCCAAGCATATTAGAAATATTCCGGATAATTCCATTTTATTCCGAGATAGTTTCACCATATACAAAAAATGAATGTTGTCAAGCTTTTTTTGTAGTCTTTTGGCAATTTTATTGCTGCGACCATTTTTCCATTTTTCCTTGACAAACAAGCTTCTTTAATTCATATGCTTAGAATCAAAAGGAAAGTTCTTCCTGGGCATCATGACGCAGGACCCAAAGAACCAGAAGTAAGGGAGGATAGGGCGGACGATGGACAACATCCTGATTACCGGAGGCGCCGGCTATGTTGGCAGCCATACCTGCAAGGCACTGGCGGCATTGGGTTATTTGCCCATCTCCCTTGATAATCTAATCTACGGTCACCAATGGGCCGTTCAGTGGGGGCCGGGAATAAAAGGCGATGTAACCGATGCTCGTGCTTTGGATCAGATTTTCTCTCTCTATCGGCCCCAAGCTGTTATTCATTTTGCTGCCTTTGCCTATGTGGGAGAGTCCGTTGAACACCCGGCCAAGTATTATCAGAACAATGTTTCCGGATCGCTGGCCCTCCTGGAGGCGATGCGCCGGCATGGCTGCCGGAACATCATCTTTTCCAGCAGTTGTGCAACCTATGGTCTGCCTCAGCAAGTGCCAATTCCCGAAAGCCATCCTCAGCTCCCGATCAACCCCTATGGTCGCAGCAAGCTCATGGTAGAGCAGATCATCAAGGACTACGGGAGCGCTTACGGCACCCGGTATGCAATCTTGCGGTATTTTAACGCCGCCGGCGCCGACCCGGAGGGACAAATCGGTGAGGATCATACCCCGGAGACCCATTTGATCCCTCTCCTGCTGGAGACTGTCCTGGGGCAGCGCAGTCACACGGATCTTTACGGAACCGATTATGACACCGCCGATGGGACAGCGGTACGGGATTATATTCATGTCACGGATTTGGCCTCGGCCCACGTGCTGGCCCTGGTATATCTGGCCCAATCCGATCAAAACCTCTGCATCAACCTGGGAACAGGCCAGGGGCATTCGGTGCTGGAAGTTGTTCAAGCCGTCCGGCAGGTCACAGGGAGGCCGGTGGCCTGCCAAACCGTCGGCAGGCGTCCCGGCGACCCCCCGGCACTGGTGGCCAAGGCGGATCAGGCCGAGGCGTTGCTGGGCTGGAAGCCGTCCTTCAGCGACATCAGGGAGACTATTGCGACCGCTTGGAACTGGCACCAAGCTCAATTTAATAAGCGGGAAACCCAAGGACTATGAAAAGCATAGTGGGCTATCTTGTCATGGGAATGCTGATACTAATCGGCTCCGGTTTTTTCCCTGCGCACTCCTTGGCCGACAACGAACTCCTGGAAGGCACAGAAATTCCCAAAAAGTATCTCGTGTAGCTCTCCGGTACGGTCATGAACGAAACGTTCTCCGGATCCCAGGCGTTGTTGACCCTCTTGCCGCCT
>CAYOYU010000511.1:1025-1990 GCA_964408265.1 uncultured Syntrophorhabdaceae bacterium | reverse complement strand
GTGACAAAACAATAGAATAAATATAGTCCTTAACAATCTTCTTTACTCCATCCTCAATATGGAGGCCTTTGAAGTTGGCAGCGAGAGGCTCGGCAACGAGGGACTCTTCCACGAAGACCACCACCCCGGTTTCTTTGCTCACCGCCTCCATGACCTGTTTCAAAGGCGCGGCCTCAAAGGCAGCCTCCATTTGCCCCTGGTCGACTTTGAGAACAAAAGCCTGGGCTGGCTCCACCCCCCCCAGTGAAAAAGCCAATATGCATAAGCTATGGATAATCAAGTGATTCCGGTGACCCATCATCTGCTGCATAGCGCGCCTCTCCATGGCCTATGGAAGCAACGAGGTATCGCAATTAATTGACGTCGGATTTATGACTTATTATGATCCATGTAACAGGGCTTATCGGTTTTTCGTCCGGAAACTTGAAAAAAAAAATGCATGTAGATTGGGTAAAACTATGAGGAAGGAGCTGATGGCCTCAGATCCACAAGCACGGCTTGGATAGAGCGCTCTCCGTTGAATTCGTTATATCTGACATGGTAGACAAGATCCACGGGAGCGTCCTCGGAAACGCCTTCTTTCAGATGCCCGAGGTTGAATCCGATCGCGGTGATCGGCCTCGGCCCGCCATGGATCTGAAATCGCAGGTGGTTCTCTCCGACCACCTTGGGATTGAGAATCCCGACCTTCTCGGAAAGAAACTTGGGTTCCGGATTTCCCAAACCGAAGGGTTTCAGCTTCTCCAGACTCTGAACAAGATCGTCCGTAATCTGGTTCGGGTGCAGGAGTCCTTCCAGACCAATGGCGGGGACCAGATCATCCGGCTTTAAGACTCCCTCGGCGTAGGCATTGATCTTTTCCCTGAAGGGCTCTATCCGGTCCCACGAGAGCGTCAGGCCGGCGGCCATCCGGTGTCCCCCGAACCTGTGCAACTCCTCCTGGCATGCCTCGAGCGCCTTGTATA
>CAYOYU010000511.1:0-1015 GCA_964408265.1 uncultured Syntrophorhabdaceae bacterium | reverse complement strand
GGCCCTCCCATCCTGTCCGGTAAGCAGAATCACCGGGCGAGATAGACGGTCTACGATTCGAGAAGCCACGATGCCGATCACTCCCGGATGCCATGCCTCCGAAGCGAGGACAATCACCTTATCGTCCCTCCCCTGCCTGTCCATTTGTTCCAAGGCCTGGTTCAGGATCTCCTGCTCGATCTCCTGTCGCTTCAGGTTCGTTTGATTCAGGGTGGAAGCCAGGGATTGCACTTCCTGCTCATCCGATGAAAGGAGCAGGCGAAGGGCAATCTCCGCATCCCCCAGACGTCCCCCCGCATTAATCCTTGGGGCCAGCATGAAGCCGACATGACCCGCTGTGACCGTTGCCCCGGACAGGCCCGAGACCTGCATGAGTCCGCGAATGCCCATGTTACGACTTCGTGCAATCTCCTCAAGCCCATGGCGTACCAGAATTCGATTTTCTCCGGACAAGGGCACTACATCGCCGATGGTTCCTATGGCCACAAGGTCCAGATACTCGCGCAGGTTCGGAAAAACCTCGTGTTTGTTGCGCAGATGGGACCGGAGCACAACCAGGAGGGCAAAGGCAATACCCACGCCGGAAAGCACGGAAAACCCCTCATTCACGGCGGATGTCTCCTGATCCATCCCAGCGGTCTTGACCTTGGGGTTCACAATGAAGGGCGTGTCCGGGAGAACCGCCGGAGCTTCGTGGTGATCGGTGATGATCACGTCCATGCCCAACGACCGGGCAAGGGCCACCTGCTCACAAGCTGTAATCCCATTATCCACGGTAATCAGGAGAGTGGCGCCGGACTCTTTTATCTGCCGAATGGCCTCGGAGTGAAGACCGTAGCCATGTTTGAACCGGTTCGGCAGAAAGTAGATGATGCGGGCCTGAAAACGCTTGAGCACGCGAATCATCAAGGCAGTGGCCGTCACGCCGTCCACGTCATAGTCGCCATAAACACAAATCTGCTCCCGATTCCGGATGGCCTTCGCAACCCGTTCCGCGGCCGCAGTGATGCTCGGG
>CAYOYU010000510.1:1455-1993 GCA_964408265.1 uncultured Syntrophorhabdaceae bacterium | reverse complement strand
TTCATCTCCATCGTCGATCCGAAAGGTGGTACGGATGAGAAGATCCCCCTAAACGAAATGGCCAGAGCTGTTTTGGAGGCACATCCAAGAACAGACAGTCCATTCGTTTTTCCGGGTCGAGGAGGACGACAGCGGACGGATATCAATAAGCACGTCAATCAAATCAAAGCTAAAGCTGGACTCCCGAAGCATTTCCGACCTCTCCATGGACTCCGGCACGTTTACGCCTCAATGCTCGCCTCCTCGGGAAAGGTTGATATGTATACTTTACAAAAACTCCTTACCCACAAGTCCCCGATGATGACCCAGCGCTACGCACATCTCCGGGATGAGACGCTGAAAAAAGCATCAGATTTGGTCGGCGAGTTGATTGGGGAGTTGGTAAAAGGGATGGAGAAGAAAAACGAGCAAGAAGACAACAGAAAGAATGCATCTTGACTTTCTATAATCCGAAAATCTTGGGGGCAATTTCATTGCCTATTTCCCTTCTTGTCTGATCCTTCAAGACAAAGGAAGTCACTGATGGCAGATCTATCTG
>CAYOYU010000510.1:0-1445 GCA_964408265.1 uncultured Syntrophorhabdaceae bacterium | reverse complement strand
GCGAGGCGATTGAGGACATCGGTGTCATCCCCCGCTATGGCGGGGTCGTCATTCATGACTGCTGGGCCTCCTATCTCGCCTACGATCATTGCAGCCACGCTCTCTGTGGCTCGCACCTGCTGCGGGAGTTGACCTTCATTGTCGATGCCAACGGCTACACCTGGGCAGCCAACATGAAGCGCCTGCTCCAGGAGACATGTATCATCGTCGCAAAGCGCAAAAGCAAGAAGCTTACCCGGAGAGAATACAAAAATCTGCAAAAACGCTATCGAAATATCCTGACCCGGGGCGAAAAAGAACTCCCGCCCATTCCCCCCAGGCAAAATGGCAAGCGAGGCCGCATCGCCAAGACAGACGCCCACAACCTGTGGGATCGTCTCAAACGCCATGAAACCGCCGTCTTGCTCTTTGCCAAGCTGCCTCATGTCTCCTTCACCAATAACCGCGCCGAGCGCGACTTGAGAATGAGCAAGGTCAAACAGAAGGTCTCTGGCTGCTTTCGAACCAAAACTTTTGCCGAGGCCTATTGCCGCATCTCCAGCTACCTTCAGACCATGGCCAACAAGGGGTACAATCCCCTCGTCGCCATTCAGATGGCTCTCTCCGGGCAGATCTATGCCCAACAGGGCGAGTAGTTACGTTTATGGAATGATTCTCTTTCACTTCGGAATTTGAAAGGAACTCACTAACCACGCCTTCAATGGTCGAGAGGGTCTTGTCGTGAAGCTCACATTCCCAAACAATGATGACCCTCCATCCTTGTCTTTCCAGACTCCTGCAATTTTTTAGATCTCTTACAGCATTTTGCTCGAGCTTGTCGCGCCAAAAAGTAGTATTGCTCTTAGGGATTGTGGCCTTTGAACAATTCGCATGACGATGCCAGAAACAACCGTGGACAAAAATCACGGTCCCGTACTTCTTGAGGGCGAGATCCGGTTTCCCAGGAAGATGTCGATTGTTCAGCGTGTAGCGAAATCCCATCCTGTGAAGAGCGCAGCGAAGGATCCACTCGGGTTTGGTGTTCCGTCCTTGGACTTTCGACATGAGCCATGATCGCTTGTCCGGGGTAAAAATGTCCGCCATGTCTGTTTACATTCGAATATTATAGGATGTTTTTCTTGATGGTTTAACAGATCTGTCGCAAAACAAGAAATTCCTGCAAAAACAACAAGATACAAAAAATCGCAGTTACGCACAAGGTGATTTGTCTCCCCCTCCCTAAAGCTCTACGACACCCCCATGATATCCCTTTAGAATGAAAGAGCAGAAAAATCAAGCAAATATCACTGATCTGGGGACCCGGCACTCAGGAGGGTGAAGAGTGCCCAGGAGGGGGTGAAGAGGCGTCAAGTCGGCGTCAAGGAGTGGCCTTGACGGGTTGGGCAAGATGTGTTGTTGATCGCCCTAATGGAGCCACCCGAGATCGGGTTAATGGAGCCACTTGA
>CAYOYU010000509.1:0-1995 GCA_964408265.1 uncultured Syntrophorhabdaceae bacterium | reverse complement strand
GGGCAGGAAAGACAAAAGAGACAGTCATTCTTACCGAGAAGGTGAGACAGGCATTGTTTCGCCAGATAACCCAGCAGCATCAATCTGGGGACGGCACGCTTAAAGTCATAACCGTTGACCCGAAGTTAGAGGAGCAGATAGCCATAAGTATTCAAGGGGATAGAGTCGTTCTTGAGCCAGCCCTTGTTGGAAAAATCCTGAAGGAGCTTCAAGATATAATTGGTAAAGCTGGAAGGGATGGGTATCTTCCTGTTATTCTGGCCACAGGAAGGACAAGGCCGTATTTAGTAAAACTCATCCAGCCGGTTCTACCAATGATGGGCGTGCTATCTTATGATGAGATAGCCACTGAAGTAAAGGTTGTCTCCGTTGGGATGATTAGGGTATAGTGTTAAGAAGTGAAAGGAGAGAATTTTATGTCACGACTGACAGATCGCACCAAGAAAGACCGTTCCATAGAACTTGTCAGCGTTTTTCACGAATGCCCATCTGGCCGACGCAAACTGAAACGTCAAGGCAGTTGACATCTTTGGCTTTTGACACGATGACCATTGCGGAGGTTACTGTAGGAGGAAAGAAATAATGACAAAGGAAATTATAAAGACAGTAGAAGGGCATAAATCACCTTTTGAACGAATCAAGCGGATGAATGATGCCGGGATGGAATTTTGGTCGAGCCGCGACTTTGCCAAAGTACTGGACTATGGCGATTACCGCAATTTTGAGGGGGTAATTGAGAAGGCAAAACTGGCTTGTTTTAACAGTGGATATCGCCTTGAGGATCATTTCGTTGATGTCAACGAAATGATCGAGATCGGCAAGGGAGGACAGCGGCCAGTTAAAACCGTTCTTCTGTCGCGATACGCCTGTTATCTTATCATCCAGAACGCCGACCCCAAGAAGGAGATTGTAGCGCAGGGTCAAACCTACTTCGCCATCCAAACGCGGCGGCAGGAATTGGGGGACGAACACATTGAGGATGAACGGCGGATTCTGCTGCGTGAGGAAATGCGCCGCCACAATGTCCAGTTAGCTGACGCGGCCAAGGATGCGGGTGTTATTGAATCCATAGACTATGCCATTTTTCAAAATCACGGATATATGGGGCTTTATGGTGGGTTGAAACAGGAAGAAATTCATCTTCGGAAAGGCTTAAAAAAGAGCCAGAAAATTCTGGATCACATGGGTAGCACGGAACTGGCAGCAAATCTTTTTCGCGCGACCCAAACTGAGGAGAAGTTACGCCGTGACAAGGTAAAAGGGAAAGTCTCAGCAAACCGGACGCATCATGAAGTGGGCGCGAAGGTGCGGCAAACCATTCATGAACTGGGCAGCACGATGCCCGAAAAATTGCCGGTGATGGAAAGCATCAAAAAGATTGAGACCAAACAACGCAAGCGCCTTAAAGTGAAGGGCAAATAATGGTATTACATTCCAACTTCCCTGAATTGCTCTATACTATCCTTGACTCGTCGGTGCGTTGGTTTCCGGCAGATGAATCCCTGCGCGAGACCAGTATGGATAAGTTAATGCCACCTTTAGCGAAGGAAAGTGAAGGAATGGCGAAACAGCGGTTATGTGGGGGCGACAGGCACAAACAATAGTCTGCTTAACTAGTGGTTCAATACATCCATCTGTTACCCCGAACCGATGGCACGATGACTGAATTCCAGTATTACTTTGCCCAGCGCGAAGCATTGGAGACAATCATCTATCGTAACACTTTACTCGTCTGAAGCTATCATTAAGATAAGGAGAAGTGGAGAAAGGGGAGAATTGGAGAATTATTGAAAAGAAAAGGGAAAGTTATCAGCCAATACGGAAATTGACAAAAATATCAATCTCCTTTCTCCATTTCCCTTTTTTTCCCCGTTTCCCCTTATATTTACACTTCAAATGGGTAAATAGTTACCATCTATCTGTATGAGGAGAGTTTTAACAAATACAAACCTTCTTCGTTTCAAAGCCTGATTGATAGCTTTACCGAACACAAAG
>CAYOYU010000508.1:0-2000 GCA_964408265.1 uncultured Syntrophorhabdaceae bacterium | reverse complement strand
CGAATAAGTGAGGAATTACATACATCTACAAATAACCGCGCGAAACATACATTAGCGCAAACAAATAACTTGACATCAGTCTTCTGCGGATATACATTGGGTATCCATGGAGGTATCGCATGATAACCAAAGTTCAGAAATGGGGAAATAGCCAAGGCGTCAGACTGAGCAGGGAGATTCTCTCAAACGTTGAAATTCAGGTTGGAGATTCTGTGAATTTGTCTGTCCGAGAAGGCACTCTGATCGTCACTCCTCTGCGACGTGTCCGTGGCAGCCATGACTTAAGGGAACTGGTCGGTCAAATTCCAAAAGATTATAAAGCAGAAGAGTTTGACTGGGGGACACCCCAAGGAAGAGAGATTTGGTAGGTGTCTGCTTATATCCCCCAGCGCGGCGACTTAATTGCGCTAACCTTTGATCCTCAATCCGGTCACGAGCAGATGGGGCGTCGTCCTGCTTTGGTTGTTAGTCATGATCTCTTCAACAAGAGTACGGGCCTTTGCATTGTTTGCCCTATCACCAATACTCGCCGTGACTTCCCCTTTCATATTCCCATTCCCACCGATCAAAATATTACCGGCGTCATCATGGTAGAACAAGTGAAATCCATTGACTTCCGATCACGAAAAGCAAAACAAATTGGCAAAGCGCCAGAGGCAGTCCTTCAAGAGGTCCTTGCAATTCTTGACGCATGTATATATTAGGCGCTAACCAGGCGATGCTCGTGCCAAGGTAAGCCCGAAGCGAAGGGAGGGAGCTAAGCAAGCTCAGGAAATTCGTTGATGTTACCCAGTCGGTGCGGACGGAGGAGCGTCCAAGTCCGACCTGACTAAAGCCTAACCAGCAGGTCAGTAGCGAACCCGCGAGCGATTCCAGTAATGGGGTGTTCGGAACCGGGTGTAGCAAGGGTGTAGGCCGCGAAGTGAGCCCCGAAATATGTATAGTTGTGGACAGGATGGATAACTTCCCAGCAGTCAGGGGAGTGAAAGCCGACGCTGTGCAACGGGCGGAAGGCAGCAGTCCTGAACGCGCTATGGTGAGCGGGCAGGATTCTACCGGGGTCTGAGGGCGTGGCATGCACTCAAAGGGGTAGCTCGGGAACTTGGGAGAGCCGATTAATCTTTGCCGCAGATAGCCGGAAGAGAAGGGGTACCGGCGGAACAAGAGCCCTGGCATCAGCGAAGCGTTTCCCCTTCTGCTGATGAACCGGAGACGGGACACAAAGGGAGGGAAACCGGCGAAGTATCGGGAAGTGAGCGACAAGCGAAGCGACCCGAGATGTGAAGTCGGCAGACTTAGCGGAGCGTAGTACCGATGGCGCAGCAGGAAAGCTGTGGCCGAGAACGTGGGGAACTGAGGCCCAAAGGACCCACGGCAGGGAAGGCGAAGCCGGGCATGACGTTCTGCTGGAAAGAATGACGGGAGAGACATTGAGCTCACAAACCGTGTCAACGCAATTCCAGCGGATTGCGAGGCAACATCGGGCAGCAAAGTCATGCATCAGAGAAAAGGGTTGCTCTGATTACCGAGGAACCGTATGTCTTAATTGGACACGTACGGATCTGTGGGGGGCCTGGCGGGCGACCGCTGGGCCTACCCGGAACACGGATGGGCCTTCGGCCCACCGGTGATCGCTACGTTGGGTGCAAGAAATAGATGATCGACATCGTCAAGAGTGCATTGATCGCGGGTGGGTCACTCGGGCCTGTGGCCATGGGTATGTGGGGTCTCATCAAATACAATCCGGATAAGAAATGGACAGGAACTTACATCCTCCTTTCCGTCTTGGGGATTGGATGGGGATGTCTTCAAATCTATAAGCAGATAGACGACATTGAACTTGGTTCGATCTATCATGCTGCCAGCTACTTCATTTCGGGAATTATCACGGGCATCGTCCTGACGATGGCATTCGTACACAGGGATGCAAAGAAGAACAGCAAAGGCGCACCCAACATGTAAAGGATTCGCATGGCGCGAAGCCGCCATGCAATCCTGTG
>CAYOYU010000507.1:0-2001 GCA_964408265.1 uncultured Syntrophorhabdaceae bacterium | reverse complement strand
AGCACTGATGGGCAGTCATTTTTCAAGCCAGGGATCGACTTTGCTCTCATCGAGGAGTCTTTCGACCTCGGATTGGGGGATGAGATAGCCGTCTCTCACTTTCCGGACATCCGTGATATAGCCCTCCCTGATCCATCGGTAGATGGTCTTCACCGAACGGTTGAAGATCTCGGCGACTTGCCTCACGGTGAGGTTCTTGCTCATTCTTACGTCCTCCTCAGGCCTCTTATTTCCCGGTTAAGGACCTCTTTCACTTGCTCGACGCTCTCCGCCTTGAAGGCGATGCCGCCGGCCTTTCTGATCTGGCTCATCACGTAGGCCTGGAGCCTGGTCGGCTCTTTGCCCGGGCGCTTTGCCTCAATCGCGAAGAAGCGCCCCCTGATCACTCCGATCAGGTCGGGGATGCCTGCCCTTTGAAACCACCCGCCGTGTATCTTGATGACCCAGGCGCCTTGCGCGCGGAGATAGGTCTGGATCTGGTCTACGATTCTCTTTTCCATAGCTCTCGATCTTTGCTTGCTTGAAGATATGCTTTGCCTGAATGACCAAGTGCCTCAGGTCCTCGGGCATTTCTCTTAGGGCCTCGAGTTCATCGGGGAGATAGATCACGCGGCTGCCGTTCCTGGCTTTCTTGGCCACGCCCTCATCGGAAGCCACGTAAACAATCCCGTAATCACTCGTCTCTATCTTTGCGATCCAACTGTGCTCTGCCATGGGTTGGGTCCCTTTCAGTTTTTAGGAAGTGAGCACACCCTACGTATGTGTGCTCTTCTGTCACGAAGAGCACATACGTAGTATGACAGGAGACAGAAAAAAGCATCTCATTGATTTCATTGATGTTTCTTTCCTGTCACGTCGATTTTTACAGAAGAGAAGCATAAAGGTTGTTTCCTCAATGATTTCAGTCACATCCTTTTCTGTCACCCTCCTTATCTGTCATGACAGATAAGGAGGGTGACAGAAGAGAACCGCTAAAAGTCGTCAGGAATATTGAAGCCATTTCTTCGATCCCCTGACTCTCTTTCATCGGCCTTGCCGATCGATAAATAATATTCTTTGGGTCGCCCCACGGACGTTGCTCGGCGCTCCTTGATGGTCTTTGATTTCTCGATTGCACGCCTTATGCTGGGCTCCGACACATCGTGGCTGTCCTTGAAGGCCGTGACGAGATCCTTCTTCGTGGCACAGCCTCCACGTGCTTCGAGATACTCCTCGATCTCCTCGGGTTTAATCTTTGCCGCCAATTCCACATTGACCCTATCGAACCAAAGCGTCTTATTCTCCCGGTAGAGCACCATGTTCTCAGGTGCTTCGATGTTTCTTGTCTCAAATTCGAGTTCCCCGTAGCACTTGACGTGATGTGCCAATCGGTATTGCTTTGAATTCACCTTGTGGAACATGAGGTTCGTGTCAGCAGCTCCTGCAAGGACCGAGGATCCCCGGAGCAGATCGGACCCGGACTTGTTCGCTTCACTCGGTTTCGCAAAGTGGTGCACGATCAGGACCGTCACCTGATAGTCTGCCATCAGCCGCTGGATGACCCTGACAAAACGGTTCATTTCCTGCGAAGAATTCTCATTCCCCAGGTGGAAGGTGTAGAGGGGGTCCATGACAATGCATTTGGGCTGGATCTCCTCGATCCATGTCCGGAAGATTTTCACGTGCGCTTCCGAATCGAAAAGAAGCCCCTTGGTGGTGGCCTGGAAGAAGTGGGTGTTCACTTGTTCCAATTCCTCGGGGGAAAGAACCGTCATCATCTGTTCAAGTCTCTGTTTGAAGCGGGGAAGGGATACCTCCTGCTGCACATACAGCGTCTTCACGGGCGCCGGGATCTCGTACCCGTGCCAAGTGCGCCCTGATGACAGGGAGAGCCCGATATTGGTCCCAAGGATCGTTTTCCCGATCTTTTGCGGTCCTGAAAGAACAATGAGCTCTTCTTGATAGATGAGCTCGTTGATCAGTGGAACAGGCTCCGGGATGTCCGCTTCCATGAGGCTGCCA
>CAYOYU010000506.1:0-2001 GCA_964408265.1 uncultured Syntrophorhabdaceae bacterium | reverse complement strand
AAAGTGAAAAATATCAGGGGAAGAGAAAGTCATCTTGGACCCCCACCGACACCTAGACCCAACTTCTACAGTGATGCCGCGATTTGAACGGGAAATCGGGGCATTTTCATGAGCGTGGCACCACATTTTCTATGGTTCTCAGCGCTGGGGGTACCGCCAGCCCGACCGCCTGCAGCACCTTTCCTGTAACCCCCTGAAGCGCGGTACGCAGGAGATACCATTGCTCTCCATCTCGCACCTCCACCTCGGCAAGTGATTCCAGGTCGCGGCGGATAACATCCCATTCCAGCTTGCTCTCCCGCGCCTCAAGACGCTGCTGGAGTTCATGGTTTAGAAGCAGAGCCAGAAAAGAACAGAAGACATGGCCTCGAATCGTAGCATCCCACTGGTGAAAGATAGGACGGCTCTCCAGCATGGATTTGGTGGCCCGGAAAAACTGCTCCACCAATAACAGCCGTTTGTATTGCACGGCTACTTCACTGGCAGGCAGGTTTGTATTTGTCCTCAGCACAAACTTTCCGTCATATCGAGCTTCTTCCTCCACCTTTTGCATATCAACGCAGAAAGCCCCTTTCTCCAGGCGTAGAAACTTCCTGTACCCTGTATTGCCCACCAGTTGACTGCTTCCCCTCCTGAGCTGGTCCTCCAGAGATCTCACGCTAGCGTCCCTGTCAGCGGCGTCCTTAACTGCCTCCTGGGGATTATGGCACACGATATAACGCCGTTCTCCTACCCGGACCTCTTTAACCCGAAGGTTATGGGAGACTTCCTGATACCGCCCGCCTCGTTCCAAAACTTCTTCCCGGACTTCCTTCTGCCGCCGCATCCTGGCTCCCAGGATGTATTCCAGTTCCCGTTTCTCTAACCCCTCGATGGTCTCTCTGCTTATCATTCCCCGGTCAGCCACCCAGCAGACCCGCTTCAGGTCGAATCTTCCTCTCAGTCTGTCCACCACAGGCAACAGGGAATTGCCATCGGCGTAATTCCCGGGCCAGAGCTCGCAACAAATTGGCCTTCCCTCTCCCGTGAGAACTGCGCCCATAACCATCTGCCGCAGGTCGGGACGATGGTCTTTAGAGTTGCCATATTGACCGAGGCTCTGTCCCCCCTTTCCCTCAAAATAGATGCTGGTGGTATCAAAGAAAGCCAGCGAAAGCTCGGTAAACATATCCTGACGTTGTCTGAATAGGGCCTCCTCTATGCTATCCTTTATTTCCCCAAGCCAGCGCATGGCTCTGTAGAGGTGATGAAGCTGGAGAGCTTCCCCGCCAGGCAGGCAGACATCTCTCCTCCATCTTTCAGCCGCTCTATCCGATCCGGACTCGAAGAGGCGATGCAGCACGGTGAGATAGATGGCTCGCTCCACCGGAAATTCAAACTGCCTCTCCTGGAGAAGTTCATCCAAGATACGCTTTATCCCTGCCTCCTGCCACAACCGCCCGAAGACAAGGTCAGGCCCTAACCGCCGTATCCCTCCTGCTTCCAGACGCCCCTTGTGGTAATCATCTACCAGCCTTGCTTGATTGGCATATCGAGACAGAGAGCGGATAAGGGCATCGGTGGTTCCATTCTCCATCAACTGGTCCGTGCGCCCCAGGGTACAAAGAACTCGCTGCACTGTGTGAGTTCCTTCTCTATGGTTCTCCACAATCTGGAGGTACCTGCGCGGCCCCGATTTCTTTTCGCGGATGAACATGACACCACATACAATATCTTGTTACAAAGCTATTGTCAAGATGTTTAGAGGCCAATTTTAGGAGAAAACGTGGCACCACATTTCGATCCCAAAACCAAAATTTATATCTGAGCGCCCATCGGTTCATATCTGGCCAAAAAAGCTGACTGTAGAACTTGGGTCAAAAAGAACATCTCCTTCTCCCATCGAGGCATTACCTTCAAGTTGCCCTTCCACATTAAGAGGATTAATGGGAAAACCGGAATCATCCGCTATAATCAAATCAAGCAGCTTTACCTGCCCTGTTTTTTCATCTACCTCTACCT
>CAYOYU010000505.1:0-2005 GCA_964408265.1 uncultured Syntrophorhabdaceae bacterium | reverse complement strand
CAGCGATTCTACAACGCTCAGCCGGTACCGCTTGATGTCCTTGTCAGCATATATCCCGAATGCTTCCAGAACCCGGAAGGCCACCACTTCGGTGCCGCTGCCGGGAGCGCCGGTGGATACCCTCTTCCCTTTCAGGTCCGCGACGGATTTGATGGGACTGTTAGCAAGAGCTACGAGATGGAAATAACTCACGTAAAGGTGCGCCACCATCCTCACGGGAAGCTTGCCCTTGAACTGGCCTTTGCCCTCTATGGCGTCATAGGCCAGATCAGGGTAGGCATACCCAAGGTCCGCCTCACCGGCGCCGACGAGCTTCAGATTGTCCACAGCTGCGGCTGTGACCTCTGCTGTGGCCTCTACACCGGGTATGTATTTCGACAGAACGGCGGCGATAGCTCCGCCATAAGGGTAGTAGACTCCGCCCGTTCCACCGGTTGCAATAGATATCCTGACCTTCTTCTGTGCCCAGGCATATGAGACGCCAAAGACCAGACCGACTGCCAGCAAAAAGACGACGAAACGCTTCATGTCAACCCTCCTCAGTGTGGTTTGGAGCATTCTGAATCATCCTGTCCGGTCCGGATATGGGGAAAAGAATGGGAGCTGCCGAAACAGAATGGCAGGCATAAAGGACCGTATCCGGCTGGTTTGGGTGACTGAGTAATCCCTGGAGAGAATAACTGTTAACAGCGTCTATGTCAAGAATAAAGCGGGAGAAAAAGGATGATTCAGCCCCTTCCGAACTGGGCAAGAAGATCGTCAATATCGTCCTGGTCGAGTATCTCGCCTCCCCCCGAAGACCACTGGGGGAGAGGCCCGGCAAAAGCCGATTCACTCCCCTCGGAGTCGGCAAAAACCAGTTCTGCCTCTTCAGACCCACCCGGAGATATTCCGGCGAAGAGGTCATTCAGGTCATTCTGCGACAGCAAGTCTGCCATGGGCTCCCCAGTCTCTTTATTGCTGCGCCATTCCTGCGGATTCAGGGCGAATCCCGCAGAAGATTCCAAACACAATCGGCGTCTGTCTTCTGTATATCGCGCAAAGGACTCAATTTCTTTAGTTTATTCAATGGGGAAAAACAAAATTCCTCTCAAAAACAGAACAAGGCCTCTGAGCCCTGACCGGTCCCGAGGCCTTGTTTCAGCGGGTCGACGTGGTGGTGCTTTCTCTACAGGGGCTTCTTGCAGCGAATGCAGACCAGCCCTTTACCGTCATGAACTTCATCTTCCTTATAGAGTATCTTGTCTTCGGCAAGCCCCTTGATCTCCTCTTCCTTGGCGCACCTCGGGCAGACGGTCTCATGGGTCTTAAACTGATAGGCACGAATCTCTTTCTCCTGAAGCATTCCCATCTTGCTACCTCCTTGTTTTTCTCCCTCCGGAGTTCATCCCTGCCTTAATTCTGGGACCGAAGACCCTACCCGTCAACCCCGGGAGATCCTTTTTCAGGAGGCAAAAGAGTTATTTCTTTCCTGTTTCCGGAACGTAGGAATTGAGCAGGAAATCAGCATCTTTCGGGGACAGATCGAATTTGAAGATTGCCTCCTTGACTAAAGTCTTGACAGACTGGTCGGGGTTATCCTGGAGGTTACTGGAAATCCACTTCACCGCTTTGCGTAGGTCTTCTCCTTCCGGTAGTATTTCACTCATTCATATCACCTCTTCTGAAGAAATGGCTCGGTTGAGCTTTTGATGAGACTATATGACAGATTTCCCGGTTTTGCAAAGGGGAATGCGTGCGCAGGCTTCCCGCGAATAAGGACGAATCGGTCCTTTTTTCGTGATATGGCGCAGGGAACGTTGTATGCTTTCCAGTATGAAAGCAGGTCGGTCATGCACGGTTGAAGCAAGTTATCTCATGGAAAAAGGCGGAACAACCCTGAAGATAGTGGACCTGACGAAGGTCTACGGCTCCCTCACCGCAGTGGACAGTATCTCCTTCGCTGTGGAACCCGGACGGATCGTGGGCCTCCTGGGCCCCAACGGAGCAGGAAAAACCACAACAA
>CAYOYU010000504.1:1256-2006 GCA_964408265.1 uncultured Syntrophorhabdaceae bacterium | reverse complement strand
AGGAGGTGAATGCTTTCTCTCCCCAGATGCCTACAGACTATTCAATTCCAGGGCGGTGAATCCGGGGGGGTCAAGCAAGGATCGACTGTTTCGATGACTGTCCAGGCCGGGTAGTGCAACCCCAACCGAACAGCAAGGGCCATGCTCCCCCAGGACCGCCCGTTCAACTCCATGAACCATAATCGGCCGCCAGGGTCCCGCAAGAGCTCTATCATAAACATGCCCGGCCAATTTGTCTTCTTAAGCATCTCTTCCGCGGCATGCGTCGGCTGATCGGAAATTTCAAGGGATTGACAGGCACTGGAACCTGCCCCCAGAGGGTCAACCATTCGGATGCGACGGTGAGCACTCCACTTCTTCACTCCATCCGGTCCATGCAACCCGAATATTCCTTCACCAGTTCCCGTCAAAACAGTTTGAATCATCATCGTTCCGTCATAATCACATTCGTTTGCCGCCCTGGCTAAGTCTTCTCTCTCAATACAAAATATTATCGGTCCCTTGCGTAGTTTACCATTTCTTTCAGAAACTGCATCGGCCGGCTTTATCACGATCGGCAACTGGTTAATTTTTAATAAATCCTGTTTTGCGGTTATATAAACTGTTTCCGGGATATTAAAACCGGCCTCCCTGGCGGCCTCCAACTGATTTTGTTTGTTCAGCGCTAATCTTGCATTGTGCCCAGTTGCCCCAGCCACAAGAATATCATGGTTAGTCGAGACCCTATCACACAACCAAACCGATGCATCA
>CAYOYU010000504.1:360-1246 GCA_964408265.1 uncultured Syntrophorhabdaceae bacterium | reverse complement strand
GTTCCGTATGTTTGCCAGGCCTTTCGCATCTGTTCAACGGCTTCCCAGGCATCTATCTCCGCTGGCGTTACCTCGATGAGTCTGATTTCCTTTATGCGCCGCAACGGCGGGGAACTGCCTCGACGACAAAAGGCCATGACCTGAAATCCATGGTCCAAAAGATTCCAGGCCACTTCCGGAGCAGAAAGGGCTTCCCCGAAGCCTATGAGAACTATTGCTTTATCCTGTCTCACTACTGATCCAATAAAATATCAACGATCCTTTCCCCAGTTTTCCCATCCCAAAATTCCGGAATTTTTCCATGAGTTCGATAGCCGTTAAGCAGAGTGCCAATATCATGCTCTAATGTCGCCAACGAGGATAACCTGTTAGTCCCCTGGCTTATTGTGACAGGTCGCTCGGTGTTAGGCCTTAAAGTTAGACAAGGAATATTTAGAAATGTTGTCTCCTCCTGAAGGCCTCCGGAATCCGTAAGCACAAACCGAGAATTGTCTACGAGGCATATTGAGTCGTGATACCCGAGTGGATCAATGAGGCTCAGGCCATTGAGCCCGCTTATTCTTTTCCACAACCCATTCGATGTTAATTGAACTTTTGTACGTGGATGAACTGGGAAGATTACGGGGAGATCCTTGGCCAAGTTTACGAGCGTAGAAGTTATTTGAGAAAGAGTATCTTTGTGATCAACGTTGGATGGCCTGTGCAAGGTAACGAAAGCATAGTGCCTTTTCTTCAATCCATATTTTTCATATGTCCTGCATCCCCGGGCCTTATCGAGATTCTGAATCAGAGTATCAATCATGATATTTCCGACACGTTTTATCTTCTCCTTCGGGATGCCCTCTTTAAGCAAGTTCTCATCAGCATCCTCAGATGGGGTGAAAAG
>CAYOYU010000504.1:0-350 GCA_964408265.1 uncultured Syntrophorhabdaceae bacterium | reverse complement strand
AGGGTGCAAGCCATCGTAGAGTTCACATCGCCAACAACAAGAACCCCGTCAGGTTTTTCTCGCAAGCAGACTTCCTCGAAAGATGTCATGATCTTTGCTGTTTGAACTGCGTGTGAACCTGATCCTACTTCAAGGTTGACGTCGGGTTTTGGCAAGTTAAGCTCTCGGAAGAAAACTTCGGACATGTCGATGTCGTAATGCTGGCCCGTATGTACCAAGAGATAATCTATTCTGCTGCTGTCCTCCGTCGACTTGTTATTGTGGGCTTTGATGGCTCGGATAAGGGGAGCAACCTTCATAAAGTTTGGTCTGGCGCCGGCGATGATTAGGACCTTATTTTGCATTGACTG
>CAYOYU010000503.1:0-2016 GCA_964408265.1 uncultured Syntrophorhabdaceae bacterium | reverse complement strand
TATTAATTGGGGAAACAACAATCCCTTCAATACCTGCCTATGGAAATTCACAGATAATCTTGGGCGAAGCGCTAGAAGGGCGCACGGAGCCATACCTGCTGGCGACAAAAGTAGGCCGTCCTCCTAGGTTGGAAGACCATCGAACAGTTCCTGCTCTCCATGCACAACTCAGGGAAAACCTGCGCGTTCTGCGTCGAAAATATGTAGATGTACTCCAAGTGCATGTTGCTGAGTTCGCATACTGGTGGAAAGATGGCGCGCCGCTGCAACAACTGCTGAACCTCAATGAGAGCTATGACTTCGCTAACGCCCCTGTGATTCAGGTACTGCAAGAGGCAAAGGAACAAGGGCTCTGCCGTTTCATTGGCATCACCTGTGATGAACACACGGAGGAGACGGCTTACCTCCTGCGCAACCTGGAGGTAGATTCATGCTTAGTCGCCCGCAATTATCATCTTCTGACCCGACGTGCGCGTCGGTCAGTGCTGCCTTTGGCTTCCCAGAAGGGCGTTGCTTACATTGCGGCTGAGGTTATCAAACCCATTATAAATAGTAGTTTAGAGCGGTTGCATAACCTGCAGAAAGAGTCCGGTTTATCATTGGTGTCCCTGGCGGTTCGATACATGGTGGCCGACCCAGCTATCAGCACGCTCCTTGTGGGTGCCGCGACGCCCGCGGAGTTGGAGGAAAGCGTTGCGGCAGCAGAGGCAGGTTCTTTGCCCTCCGACCTGCATCAAGCGCTCGAAGAACTTGTATCGTAGTGAGAGACTCTAACTTTCAATCTTATATGTTGTGTATTTCTTGTGGCGAAGCCTCGCGAGGAGGGGATGAAAATGAAAGTGCAATGTAAAATCTCAATAGAGTGGCGAGTAGGCACAGGCCTTCCAACGAACTGGAAAGGCGGAGCCGCTGGAGTTGTCGAAGGCAAAGTTGTTTACGCTGGGGGTCTGCAATCTCCCTGGCGGGCACCCCGGGAGGCCGTTCTCCTTGATGCTGCGGCGGACCACCACATCTACTGTTGGCTACCCGAGCTGCCGGTGGCCACCGAATACACCGGAGGCCTTTCTGTGGGCAACGCCTTCTACGTCCTCGGAGGCCGCTCTAAGGTTGCCCGGCGTCGTGTCTTCCGCCTCACCCGAAGAGATAAAGGTATTCTCGAAGTATCTAGTGGTCCAAGGTGCACGGGCGATTGGGTATGGGAGGAGATTGCCTCCATGAGCAAAGACCATCTATTGCCTGACTGCGCGGCGGTGGGAGACACCATCGTAGTTACCGGCGGCGCCTCCGGAGTCGGTGACGGCGTCGAAGCGTACTCGACCACGCAACCGGAAAAGGGTTGGTTCGAGCTTCCAGAAGCCCCCGTGATGAGAGCGTCAACAGCGGCCTCGGCACGGGGCAAATTATATCTGTTCGGCGGACTGACCGGAGATGACGCAACAACGCAGACCAGTGACAGGGCATTTTCACTTTCTCTGGCGACGCGTGGCTGGAAAGAGATTAAGAGTATGCCTCTTCCCTTGAGATACGCCAGCGCGGTAACTTATCAGGACCGCTATATCATTATCCTGGGAGGAGCCTCCCGCAACGACCCTGACTTCCCACCCCTGAAAATCCCAGGTGGGCCGATTGACCAACTTAGCCCGTTTGTCATCGTTTACGATGCCGACCTCGATGAATATTGGCAACTGGAGGAAACCATGCCAGTGGGCGTTGCCACGCTGGGCTCTGCTTTAATTGGCGACACTATCTATGTAACTCTTAAGAAAGAAGGAGGAGTCAAATAAATGAGACACAAGAACATAGAGGGCGAAGGACCGAATAAGGCTAAGCCCAACATAGAAGAGTATGCCACTATAGAAGCCTATGTGGGGGATGTCCCTGTTTATGCTTTTGGCTACACTTACGTCTACGGTGTCGGCCCTGACCTGTTGCCGGGCGTAGTAATGCAGGAAGGCAATTCTAATCCAGTGGTTAAGTTTAAGCCCAAGAAGTCTTGGGAGATAAAGGATAACTTCT
>CAYOYU010000502.1:0-2017 GCA_964408265.1 uncultured Syntrophorhabdaceae bacterium | reverse complement strand
GTCGATAGTCTTCAGCGTCAATCGGACCACGACGGAAGATATAGTGCCCAGAACACATCCAGGAAACAAGAAGATTATCGACGTAACGATGAAAATCCTCATCATGAGGGAGAGTGGAAACCTGTAGGCAGCTATGAGATTAGTAAGGGGGATAATGGTCAGTGCTACAAGCCCCGAGATGAGCAACAACCAGCCGAGAGTCCTTCTCGTGGGAAAACGGTCAACAAGTTTGCCTCCAATATAGGCTCCGATGCTGATACCTGCCAGGATCACTCCTATAATGCTCGTCCAGGTGTATATGGATACGCCTACAAAAGGCGCCAAGATACGGCCCGCAATCATTTCGATGACAAGGGTACAAAAGCTTGCAATGAAAGTAATAATATACGCCTCAACTAAAGTCATCTGTACGCATTACCTCCTTGTGTCCAGATTAGTGGCCTCGCAATTCCGATGAAAGTGCGGCCATTCCGTAATTGGTGTGTAAGTCTTCGACAGTCTTAATACTTAATAGCATCAGGGGGGGTTTGTCAAACCTTTTCCGGATGCCTTACGGAGCGGGTTTTGGTGGCGTCCTGAGTGCGTTTAGTAATAGCTACCACAAAGGGCTCTTTTGGCGTATAATTATGCTATGCGTCTACTTCTGATAGAGGATGAGGCCAAGGTTGCAAATTTCATCAGTCGAGGTCTCCAGGAAGAGGGCTATGAGGTTGACGTTGCCTATGACGGCCGTGCCGGCCTGGAAAAGGTCAATGAAGGGACCCATGATGCCGTCCTCCTGGATCTTATGATTCCTGAGATTGAAGGACTCGAAGTTCTCAAGAGTATGCGGAGTCGGGGTCTCGATACACCGGTACTCATAATTACCGCAAAGAGTTCCAAGGAGGATGTGGTTCGTGGACTTGACTCGGGAAGCGACGATTATCTGACGAAACCTTTTTCCTTCGAGGAGCTTCTCGCGCGGCTCCGGGCGCTTCTCCGTCGCAGCAGGAAATCTGATGATCATTTCCTCGTGTACAAGGACGTTACCCTTAATCCGTACACGAGAAAGCTCACACTCCGGGAACGGGAAGTGGAATTGACGGAAAAGGAATTCCTTATTATGGAATTTATGCTTCGGAACAGCGAGAAACCCCTGACCAGGCGGGAAATAGCCGAGTACGTCTGGCAAAGCCAGTCCGATTCAACCAACATCGTTGACGTCTACGTGAACTTCCTGAGAAAGAAGATGGAATCCCTGTCTCCTGACAAGTATATACATACGGTAAGGGGCACCGGCTATATCCTCAAAGTGGAAGATGAAAAGGCTCAGGTTTAATCTACCCATCCGATGGAGATTGACCATCTGGTATGGCGGAATTCTTGCCGCTATCCTTGTGGTCTTTGCGAGCGGCGTCTATATTTACTTTAGCAACAGCCTGCAGAAAAGCATCGACACGAAGATTAAATCGATCGGTGAAGTCCTTTCATCATCCCTCACCGAAACTCATAACCAGAGCATATTCGGCAACTTCGAACGGTACCTTGAAAATGTTCTCGGTCGCAAACCCAAGGGCAAGTTTATACAGATCATGGACAGTTCGGGGAGAATCGGGGCCAAGATGAGCGATATAGAGACGGATGCCTTGCCAACCAGTTTCCTTACCCTTGAACGTGCGCTTAAAGGCGAGGTGGTATATGAGACGATAGAGGGGTCGAAGCCCCGTCTTCGTATGGTCACGATTCCCATCACCGAGAAGAACAAGACCACGAGCATTGTCCAGGTGGGCACATCGCTGGAGGATTTTGACGAAACCATGAAGAAACTGCTGATTATCATGATAATCAGTATTCCTACGGCCCTGAGCCTTACTGTAGGTGTGGGCTATTTTATGGCGAAGAAGGCCCTCAAGCCGGTGGACCAGATCAGAAGGGCTGCCATCAAGATCTCATCGAGTAATCTCGATGAGAGGATCAACATAGGAAGAAGGAGTGACGAACTTGCAAGGCTCGCCAAGACCTTCAACGACATGGTCGA
>CAYOYU010000501.1:297-2021 GCA_964408265.1 uncultured Syntrophorhabdaceae bacterium | reverse complement strand
CCCTGATGCCGAACACAGAGCCGCTGGCGCCTGATATGGCGAGGATAAACCGTTTCACTCCATGTATTCTGCCTTGAACTCTTCGCATTCCACCAGCTCTTTTATCAGTCTGAGGGCCTCCTGGCCGGCCTCCCTGTCGATCTTCTGGATGGCAAAGCCCGCATGCACGATCACAAAATCCCCCACCTGAGCTTCTTCGGGGAGGAGGATGAGGCTGATATCCCGTCGCGCGCCGTTCACATCAATGGTGGCCATGAGGTCATTTATGCTGACAATTTCTGAGGGGACCGCAAGGCACATTCTATGTTCCACTCCTTTAATGTTTCGAGGATCATGCTGATAATCATTTTCATTTTACCACTGATGCACTCGGTCATATCAAGGCCTACGTCAAGGGACTGAGGCTGTATGCCGATAAGACGGATTTTTGACGGCTTTATGTCCAGCAGTTTTGCGGCAAAGAGCACGTCGGAGAGCCCGATATGGTGAACCGACATCTTTGCCAGGAGGGTAGAGGGGATGTCATCATCATCAATTATGCCGATGTGGCCGGGTTCCTTCCCGAAGTCCACGGCATCCACGAAGAGAATCCTGTCCCTGTCTTCGATAAGGGGAAGGAGGTCGAGGCCCAAGGTCCCGCCATCAATAACCTCCACATCGGGAGGAAAGGCATACCGTCCCTTGATGGCGTTTACCGCATGGACCCCGACTCCCTCGTCCCTCAACAGGATATTGCCCAGACCTAAGACGGTGGTAGTCAATATCCCCTATGCCGCTATCGTCTTGTAACCGCTGAAAATAGGGCGCATAAGCCCGTTTTTTTCGATCACGTCATTATGCCAGCTGACATAGACATGGACGATGGTGAAGACGCCGATCACCCACATGAGCAGATGGTGAATGAGCCGCACGGTCCCGGTTCCCATTATGGAGAAAAGCCATCCGCCCATGAACGTCCATATGAACCCGGGCAGGTGGCTTTCGGAGTAGAGCGCGAACCCTGTGAAAATCTCGAGAAGGAATATGAGGAACATGATGAAGTAGGTAAGACCGGCAATGCCGGTGTGCCCCGGGGAGTGGGGGAGGTCCTTCTTGAGAAATGCATAGAACAGGGCGGTGTCGATGAGATTTTTCCATCGTTCTCCGCTTACGAAGATGAACTGGTTTAGCCTTGAGTATTGATTGCCCATGAACAGCCAGTAAATCCGTATCAGGAAACTCACGGTGAAGACATAGGCGGAAACGAAGTGGATGAACCGCATCTGCGCCATAATGAACTGGTTTTCCCTGATGGCATACAGAAAGGGCGCCCCGATGTAAAAGCCGGTGATCGAGAGCGCCAGTATGCTCAGGAAATTCACCCAGTGGGTCAGCCTTACAGGAAACTCCCAAACATAAACCCTCTTTTCCATAGTTCCTCCTATACCACCCTGACTTTTATGATCTGATCCCTGTTCGAATCAACCACATGGATCGCACACGCCATGCAGGGGTCGAAGGAATGGATGGTCCTCAGCACTTCCAGGGGCTTATTCGGATCGTGAATAGGCGTATCCATGAGAGCCGCCTCGTACGGGCCCCTCTGTCCTTTCGCGTCTCTGGGCGAAGAATTCCAGCCGCCGGGGACAACGCACTGGTAATTCGCGACCTTGCCGTCTTTGATCACCACCCAGTGGCCCAGGGCGCCCCGCGGCGCCTCGTGGCGGCCGCACCCCTTTGCCCCC
>CAYOYU010000501.1:0-287 GCA_964408265.1 uncultured Syntrophorhabdaceae bacterium | reverse complement strand
ATCCTCGAAAGGGGACCGACCTCTGTGGAAAGGCCATTGTAGCGAATCCCTTTCACCCAGCTGTACTTCTTGTTGGTGTCGAGGAATTCATAGGGCGGCTTCGGACCGGTATAGTTCGGATTAGTCTCGCCGTCCCACGGATGTTTTGCCTTGTCATCGCCGTCGGTGTATTTGTACCAGGCATGGGCAACGTCTTCGGTAACCTGCTTCTGATCGACGGGTTCGACCTTGCCTAAATTCTTGTTCCTGATGAACCCTGCGGGAAGCCAGACGTTTGTCGTGTTGCT
>CAYOYU010000500.1:0-2022 GCA_964408265.1 uncultured Syntrophorhabdaceae bacterium | reverse complement strand
CCTTCCGAAAAACTGGCTCAGGACCAGCAGGCGTCACGTCTGATCTCAAAACTGTCGCCTTCTTATCGCCGTCAAACAGGGCATGATGAAAAGGCGACCCCCGATAGTCCGCGGCCAGCAGTAATGATGCCTTGTGGACGAGAAACTGAATCGATAGAAGCAAGGGTACTTCAGCGTGTTCGGGATAGAAGAAATGGTCGCAGTCCACCCGCGGAGTCCTGAATCCCAGAGGAAGGTGCACATAGTTGACGGTTCGTATCACCGTACGCACGGGCCCGTCAATGTAGCCCTCCAAATATCCCCCCACATCCTCCTCATTGAAACGGATAGAGAACTTGACTGGACCTAACTTGATATCAGCCTTGCCGCGAACTTTGAGCCGGTCCAAAATCAAGTGCTTGTCCAAGCTCAAGTCCTGCAAAACCGCAACATGCTCTTTGGAGTAGCTGAGTTCATACACCGGGGACGCGACCTTCCGGCTGTCCGGGGAGAAGTGCATGTATCGGACGTCTGAGAGGGGGGGCGGGCCGGTCTCGTTATAGGCCAGGTAGGCCCACCCCTCGGCATGTGCGACCGGATCCTGGACCTGAATCTCCATAATGCTTTGAGCATGAAGTGACTGGCGCACATCATCGCTCCGGTCACCCAGGTCTCGTGACAGGAAGACCAGAAGATCGTTGCCGTCCAGGATTTTCTCACCGCCGGGATCCTGGTCGTCATCTGTTCTCCCACCCTGCAACGCCGTTGTCCAGATCCAGTCATTCTTGGAGTCCCTCTGGTCGATCTGGAATGGAATGGCGGTGGGCACACTTCCTTTGAACGCAAACAGCCGGAGTGCCTCGATCTTTTTCCCGTTCAGGCCGGCCAGATCACTTCCCTCAATAAGGATAGGATCAGCGGTACGTATCAAGGTCTTTTTGTGGTAGTGAGCATCTTCACCGAGTGCTGCTGAAAGAATATGCGGGCAGAGCACAAGTAAAAAGGCGATGCAACCCCGGAACGTCTTATTCTTCATGCCGAACTTTCCTTCCTATGGTTGATGGACTCGTGTAAAAGTACAGGCTCCTTTTCCCAGCCCGGTGACTGCAAGCAAATCCATGCTGGTGACTCGGAACCCCTTATGATGGAATAGACGTGCCGCCTCTGAAAGCACTTTTTCTTTGGTAAAATCACCTTTTATCCGCAACCTGTAATCTACATAAAACATTCAGAAGCGCCTGTCAAGGCAACAGGGCAGGCAAATAAGACAATTTTTCCCACTTGACATTGGAGTAAACTCCAAGGTGTATTGTACTATTGAACCCGAAAAGGAGGGCAACCATGGAGAGACTGACCATAGGTAAGGCGGCAAAGATGGCGGGAATTTCAACAGATACGATCCGGTACTATCAGCGGCTTGGACTTATCCCGGACACAGAGCGCCTTGAATCCGGTTACAGGGCCTTCAGTCCGGAGGCTGTACGGGCAGCCCGGTTTATTAAGCGGGCACAGGCCCTCGGGTTTTCTCTAAATGAGATCAAGGAACTCATTGCGTTCAGGCAGGATAGCGGTACAAGCTGCCGGGACGTAAAAAATGCCGCCACCCGCAAGGTGGCGGTCATCAACAAAAAAATTGAGGACCTTTCCGCGATTCGAGATGCACTCTCCGGGCTGATCCGCACTTGCGAGCGAGGAGGTGGGGCCGTCTGTCCCATCCTGGGGTCCCTGGACAAGGAGGAAGAATCATGAAAAGAACGGCTCTGTTCTTATGGATAATTGTCGCACTTAATCTTATCACTTTCTTTCCCGGTTTGGCCTGGGCCGGTGAGACCAGGAATGTTCTGGTACATATGAAGACAGCTCTCTCAAACGATGACGCACAGATCTGCGTGGCTTACAATGCGATCTGGGCCGCATTGGCTGAAGGTAAGCAAGTCCAGGTCTTGATTGATGCCAGTGCTGTCAACACCTACAAGAAAGGCTGGACCGGCAAGGATGACCTCGAAGCATACAAGCTCCCGGAGAGTCTGAAACAGGAGCTGT
>CAYOYU010000499.1:0-2027 GCA_964408265.1 uncultured Syntrophorhabdaceae bacterium | reverse complement strand
TGATGCTCCCCCCGGTAAAATTTTGCTTCCATTAATGATGGTCTCGTACAAAGTCGAAAAAGTCACACGGCGACTTTGAGTTCAAAATCGGGGATACGTGACAACGGCACAAAGATTTCTGTCAACTGAACCAAAATAGCTTCGAAAAGCTCTTTGAAAACTAAAATGATCCGGCCGATAGTGGCTTTTACCGTGGCAAATACCCCCTTGCCGGTCATCCGCAGGGCATTCAAGACAGATGTTGCCCTTAAGATGTTTATTCCAATAGCTTTTAACATCACCGAGAAGCGCACGGCGACCATGCCCCGAACCCGGAGCTGTTTGACATTCATTTTTCTATCCCATGCAGAAAAGGTTGCCTCGATCCCTGACCGCCAACGATAACGATCCTTGAACTCTTCCGTCTGCTCTTTTGCCCGGCGGTTGGCAGAACGTATGGCCTTATCGTCATAACGGAGGTAATGATATTTGCTGCCCGGTTTTACCGGACAATCTACAAACTGAGGACATTGGTTGCAACATGCTGAGTCAAAGGCTACATTGTGCCTGTGATTTCTGCTCCTGACCCTTACCGGCGCATGCCCCTGGGGACAGGACAAAATCTTACCCTTTGATTGTGGAAAGTCGGAAAGACAGAGCTTACCTTCTTGGGAAGTACCCATTGCAGGGGAGATGACCTCTACACCCATTTCCTTTGCCGCTTCAGAGTTCTCGTCACTGCCGTAAAGGGAATCGGCCAGAACTTCTTCTGGCGCCAATCCTCGTTCCCTTGTCGACTCTATAGCCGGAATCAAGGCATGGGCGTCACTGATACAGGCAGTCTCCACCTCCACATGGGTAATCAGGTTGAGGGTCTTCTCTCTGAGCTCCTCATCTTCACAATTATTATAGGTCTCCATGACCTGGACCTGATAACCTTGTCCCTTGTGACCATCATAGGTCGCATCGGGATCAGATGGATTCTGCAGAGAATCGGAAGGAACCTCTTTGGCAGGTTTCAGAGAGAACTCGAGGGGATGATCGTCCGTTCCCTCCGTGACCGTGCAATGCTCTTTGAAAACCCTCAACAACGTATGGCAACTGTGCAGAGAAGTCACCTCGGGGCAATCATGAAAACGCCGGAGCAAATGAACGAGATCCCCGCTGACCATACTTAGGGTCTTATGGGACTCGGAGGGTTTCACCAGGGAAAAACATGACAACGCCTCCTCCGGCAGATATCGTTCAATAATATCCTTCTCTAATGTATCGAACAGCTCTGGATGCTGCCGCTTCAGATTCACTAAGAAGGTATGGATACTCCGGACGAAAAGACCGATCCGCCCCAGACGCCTCATATTGGAACGGATATGCACCGAATCGAGCCGCTGCTTTGACGTATCTACCCGGAATACTTTGGCCAGGATGTCTGTCGTCTGATTGAACAAGACCGAATCGATGTTGTGACTCATGACAATGTTACGGAAATTCCACAGTGTCTTGAGACTCATATACTTGGCTTCATCCGACTCGTCGGGGATATCCAGGGCATAGTGCCACATCAGATCAAAGGCGAGATGATTTATTGTTTCCTCATCCGTCAGGTCGTTGATCTGTTGGAGGATCAATACCCCCAAAGCGGTATGGAGCTCTTTCGTCGGTCGTCCGAAACCTTCGGTGAAGTGCTGGGCCAGTTCGTGAACGGGCAAGGCAAGAAGAATGTGCTCCCGAAAGAGGCCAGCCCAGGATTCGTCGAGAAGTTTCTTTCTTTTGGGGCCCAAATAGGCCCAGGGGTCTAAAAGGTATTGCGATTTGTGATCTCGGGTATAAATCATGTTGTTCCCCTCTAAGTAATTGATATTTAACATGGTTCATACCATTTTTGTAAAATATAGTCAAGAGAAAAATAAACAAATATTAAATTATTTTACTCAGTTATGCTAATTTGACTTTTTACGAAACCATCAAGTATAACCCAATAATTTATTTTTGTCAATAAAAAGATCTTACCCTGTTAATGCAATATGATTATGTCACCCCCTAATTGC
>CAYOYU010000498.1:0-2029 GCA_964408265.1 uncultured Syntrophorhabdaceae bacterium | reverse complement strand
TCACGTCTCTGAAACCGAGGAGAAAAGGCTTCTCTTCTCCTGCTGCATCCAGGCCTATGACCCGAGGTGCATGGTGATCCCGGCCAACGTGGCAAAGGTACTGGCGAAGGGCGGTGTGGAATTCGGTATCCTCGGAGAAGAAGAGGCCTGCTGCGGCAACGAGATACGGAGAATGGGCGAATCGGGCCTTTTTGAAGAACTTCTGGAGGAGAACAAGGCCACCTTCGAGGAGTACGGGGTCAAGGAGATTATAACGCTCTCACCGCACTGTATGAATGTCCTGAAGAAAGAGTATGGCGATCATGGCATAAAGGTCCGCCACTATACCGAAGTGGTGGCCGAATTGATCGCTTCCGGAAAACTGGCGTTCCAGGGCAAATATGAAAAGAAGGTCATCTACCATGATCCCTGTTTTCTGGGAAAGCAGAACGGGGTGTTTGACCATCCGAGAAGTATTCTCAGTGCAGTAAATGGTCTGGAGCTGTTGGAATTTACGAAGGCCAAAGACGTGTCGCTCTGCTGCGAGGGTGGAGGCGGCAGGATGTTTTTCGAGGTGGAAGGCACTCATCAAAGGAACAGCGAGATACGGGTGGCCGAATCCATTGCCAAAGGTGCCGAGGTGATTGCCACGGCTTGTCCGTTCTGTGTCATGACCCTTGAAGACCCTGCTACGGAAAAAGGTCAGATTGTTCGAGAAATTTCAGAAATCCTGATGGAGGTTCTGTAATGAACATATTAGTCTTTACCAAACGAGTTCCAGCTACACAGGAAGAGGAGTTGCGCATACTGGGCGACCAGCAGCTCGACCTCTCGAAACTGCCCTTCAAGGTGAATGATTGGGACAATTATGCTATTGAAGAGGCGGTGCGGATCGTGGAAAAGGTGGGTGGTTCGGTTACCGCCGTTTCCGTAGGAGACTCGGAATCGGACGAAGTCCTGAGAAGGGCCATCGCCATGGGGGCCAAAGACGGCTTTCTCGTGGACAGGCCGGAGGTCATTCATGACCCCTTTGCCCGGGCCACACTGGTGAGCAATTTTCTGAAGAAAGAGAACATCCCCTTCGATACGATCTTCACGGGGGTCCAGTCCGAGGACGATCAGTTTGCCGCCGTGGGAGGCATCCTTGCAGCGCTTCTGAACCTCCCTTATTCCTCTATGGTCATCGGCATCGACCAGGTTGAATCGGACCACGCAGTCTTCAGGAGGGAGCTCGAAGGCGGGATCCAGGAAAGGATCAAGATGAAACTGCCCTGCGTTCTCTCCATACAGAGCGGTATCAATGAACCACGGTACGTCTCCATCATGGGCATAAGAAAGGCCTCCAAGGTGGAACGGAAAGTATTCAAAGGCACCAATTACGAAGAGAACGTAGCGGCGAAAGTAGAGATGGTACGATGGGTTTACCCGCCCAAGAAGGGAGGAGCGACGATGCTTACCGGCGAACTTGACGAGGTATGCAAGAGCCTTCTCGGTATACTGAAGGAAAAGGGGGTCTACCAATGAGTTATATCTTGGTTGTAGCAGAAGTAAGGCGCGGCGTCTTCGAGGAGAGGAACCTTGATTCCTTTGGTCTTTCCGCTCTTCTCGGCAAGGAAAGTTGTCTGCTTATTCCCGAAGGTGCCTATGATTCGGCGGACAAGTTCGCCGATACCGCAGTGAAGGTGAAGGTAGAAGAGGAAGTCTTCCTCAATCCCCTCAATATGAAAGGCCTGTTGGGCCAGGTGATGGAGATGAAAGGCAAGCCGGACTACATTCTTTTCACTCACTCCTCTTCCGGGACGGAGTCGGCTGCCTATATCGCCGGCGCATTCGGCTTACCCCTCATCACCGACGTGAGTGCTTTCGATGCGGATGCAGGGATATTCTTCAAGAGCTATTATTCGGACAAGATTTTCGGCCAGTTCCGGTGCACCGGCGAGGGTCCTTTTGTGCTGACCCTGCGCAGCGGGAGTTTCAAGGAAGCGGCAGTGGAAAAAGGCGGACCCGCAAAAGTCGACACTCTTGAGAACGTGGCCGTCACTGCAGACAG
>CAYOYU010000497.1:0-2046 GCA_964408265.1 uncultured Syntrophorhabdaceae bacterium | reverse complement strand
TTTCAAGATCGAACACTCCGGCGGAGTAATTGTTGGGGGTAAGATCGGGAAGAACTGCCAGATATCGCAGCAGGTCACCATTGGCCACATTGGCGGGTTCAGGGGGGGGTGCCTACGATCGGCGACAACGTCTATGTCGGAGCCGGCGCCAAGGTGTTGGGAAGCGTCACCATCGGGAGCGACGTTAAGATAGGCGCAAATGCCGTCGTCATCACCGACGTTCCCGCTGGTGCCATCGCCGTCGGCGTCCCAGCGGTCATCAAGTAGTCACATTCAGCGGCAGGATCGAAGCCGGTCTAGGCACACATCCACAAAGGTGAGACGACCGGACAGTAGCAATGGTGTGCCCAATACGTTCTCGTGCGTGCGATTTGCGGTCTCATCTCGGAGATGCAAAGACAGGAACATATACCGCCAGGTCACCTCACGATTCGAAGTTCAATAGGGGGCTGGGGGCCATTCCCGGACCCTCCGGCAGAAAGCAATCCCATTACCCAGGGAGCAGAATTGTTGTCATATTGGAAATTCCAGTACTCGCTGCCCGTACCTGGGGGAGCAGTCTCGCTACAGGCAGCACCACTGCAATTAGAGTTCCACTTCGGCGGATAAGGGGCAGCATTATTTGCTCGTGCGAAGTTAAGCGCAGTCGCCTCGGGGTTGATGAGGAATGCAAGGTGATAATAGTTCCCAAGGGTTACTTCAAACGTTTCAGGATTGGTGAATGGTATTGCATACCACCCCGCTCCTGACCCAAAACGATACGAGGCATAATAGGCGCGGGCAAGCAAAGGGCCGATTGGATCGTCGTAGCCGGACGTCCCTGCATAAACCGCAACTCCGATGGGAACGGTAGTAATGTTGGTTGTCGACAGGATCTTGACCAGAAAATGGGTGGCTATTCCTGACGCTGTAGCCTGCACGCGAACAGATTTCCATGCTGTTACGGAGGATAAGAAATCTTGAGCCGGTTGGTAACTCCCGACTACTGTGCCCATCCTGGCAAGATCATTGGCATCGAATAACGGTTCCGCTGCGTAAAGCATTGAAGGCAATATAAATAATAACATCAATATTCTAGTCATAACCTACCTCACAGTACAAGGTAAAACCTGCTCAGACCAGTGGCCCAGCTTGTCAGCGGCTACTTAATAATAATGCTATTTTCATCGGAGTCAAGTCAGAAGGGGTTTCTTGCGCGGCGCAGGATGATCTTTTATTCTAAACATGATAATATCAATTTATTGAGTTTCACTGTTTTATGGTTGTGGAAGCTGGTGATTCCAGGAGACAAGGGCGGTAGCTTGTTTGAAAACCATCATCTGCAACGCCCTGACGATTGACGTCGAAGACTATTTCCACGTAACTGCCTTCGAGCGCAACATCAGACGGGACTCGTGGGACCAACAACCCCTCCGCGTCGAGTACAACACTCGGTTGATCCTTGATATGCTTGATGATAATAGCGTCAAGGGGACGTTCTTTGTCCTCGCGTGGGTGGCGCAACGGTGCGCCAACCTAGTAAAGAATATTCGTGATCGAGGCCACGAGGTCGCGTGCCATGGCTTTGGACACGAGCGCCTGTACCTGCTCGGCCCTGATGGTTTCAGATCCGACCTCAGAAAAGCCAAGATGATCCTGGAGGACATCTGCGGTGAGCGGATCCATGGCTATCGGGCCCCTAGTTTCTCCATCACTGAAAAATCGGACTGGGCTCTCGACATCCTTATCGAGGAAGGCTTTATCTACGATTCCAGCATCTTCCCGATCCGTCACGATACCTATGGCCTGCGGGGTGGAGCTACGTGTCCCCACGAGATAAGGCGGCCTGCCGGGGTCATCAAGGAGTTTCCCCTCAGTACCGTGAAGATTCGCTTGCTTTCCAAGGAACTGACGCTGCCGGTGGGCGGTGGGGGGTACTTGAGGCTGTTTCCCCTGTGGTTCACGAAGCAGGCCATCCAGCGTATCAACCAGCGGTACGGACACCCGGCCGTGGTCTACTTCCACCCCTGGGAAATGGATCCTGACCAACCCAGGATTCGAGCTGGC
>CAYOYU010000496.1:0-2047 GCA_964408265.1 uncultured Syntrophorhabdaceae bacterium | reverse complement strand
ATAGAGAATGCCGCGATAGACGCGGCCAAAAAAGTGATCGTGTCATGCGGACCAACAAGAGGCAGTCTTCCAAGATCAAGGCCTCTTGAGATTATGTAAGCTGTTTGAATGGCAAGGCCTATATAGAGAAAAGGCCTTTTCCATAGGGCAAAGAGATAAAATGCAAAAGATATTATAAGAAGCAGCATGGATTATTCCCTGTAGCGATTGTTGAAACAGATGCAACATTATAACAGATAACAGGCCATATCATAGATGCACCTTCTTTTACGAAAAGTATTTTTAATATGATTTCAAGCCTGCTAAGATTTAAGGATAGGAATGAAAGGAGGGAACGGGGGATTTTCCAATCCCCCGTTCATGCTCCTAAAAAATATAAGTGAGCTTTGTGTATACTACATTTGCATCGTAGTCTTGTGGGACCGTTCCCATAAAGATAGCGCCATTAAAGGCACCTGTGGACGTAAGAGGGATATACGTAAACCCCGTACTGTCAAAGTCCTCAACCTCAAATTTCTCCCACATATATCCGAGTGCAAGGGAGAGATTTTTTGAAAATTTGTATGTAGCCTTAGCATTCAGGGTGTTACGTTTGATGTCATCAACCTCTTCGAAATCCTGCGGCACTGATGTGTTGGAGTCAAGGTTGCTTGATCCGACCGGGCTTGAGAGCTTGATCTTTCCGTTGGTCATTGAGTAAAGATAGTCCACCTTAAGGTCGAGCTTCTTGGGAATGATGCCTATCTTTATGCCTCCTCCGAAAGTGTTCGTCCTGTCATCATGTTCGGCATCCCAGTTGCTGGGAGAGTCCTCGGTGGTTGTGCCATAAAATGGGTCCGTGCCCTCTCCTGAACCAGTACATCCTGGAGTGGTTGTAATATCCGTAGCCGGGTTGCAAGGACTCCATTGCCTCGCCTTCTGGCTGTTTTCGTATTTCTCATGGCTGAAGTAGGCATTGACTCTAAGTCTCTTAGAGAACTCATAGTCGGCGTCAACAGAGTATATCTGGCGTTTATCATCGAGAAGGCCGAAGGAGGAGTCCTCGAAATCATTCATGTCATATATCACTGAACCGCTTACAGTAAGCTGGTCAACAGGAGATGCCGAGGCGAGGAGTTGTACGCGGTCGCCGTTCCTGTCAGCCTCGTCGTATTTTCTCAGGAAGGGAAGCTGGGCAACTGTGTTGCCGTCTATTACGCCACCTCCTTCTTCAATACCCAGCTCAAACGGAACAGTGAAATCATAGTCGCCATCCCTCAATGTCTTTTCATAAGAAGCCCTGAGGTCAAGCCAATCCAAGGAATTGTTGTTGATCTGTACAGTGTAAATGTCGTCTTCGGTCTCATTGGCTTCCCTATGAGTCCTTTCCATTTTATCATAGGTGTAGCCGACCCCCAATGTGGTGCTCTTAAGAACATCGAAATCAAAATTTATGCCTGCTGTAGTTCTCTCATAACTGACGGGCTCAGTAGCAATATGCACATCCTCCCATACCGCGTCCGTTCTCACATAGCCTGGGAAATCAACCTGTTCCGACTCGTTCTCGCGTTCATAATAGCGGAACTTAGCCTTGGCAGTCATGAAGTTCGTGGGTCTAGAAGTGAGCAGTAGATTGTATAACTGTGTCTTCACCTCAAGGTCAGCCTTACTTTCGGGAAGGCAGTCGCTGTCAGAGGCATTCTGGCTTGCACATAAAGAGGCCAGAGAAGCATCTGTAATGGCCGTATTTGTCGTAAATGGCACAAGATCATCGTCCTGCTCCATCCACCCCAATGAAGCCGATAGCGACAATCTGCTTTTTAAAGGGAGTTCCGTTAACGAGCCTGATAGTGAAGCGTTGTGGTAAATGTTGTCGGGGACGAGATCTATTAGCCCGAAGATGGGTCCGCTGCCGGTTGTCTGAGTGTACGCGTTAGAACTTGTGCCGTCAACCACCCTGAAAGGGTTGTCCCACGCCAATGTGTCATTAGCGTTCTCGAATATGGATATATAGTAGCTGCCGTTCAGGTACAGAGGCTTCTTTTCATATTCGGCTATAAACCTTACC
>CAYOYU010000495.1:1755-2057 GCA_964408265.1 uncultured Syntrophorhabdaceae bacterium | reverse complement strand
TTAGAAAGGCCGGGTCGACGAGGGTGACGGGGCATCCTTCCTGGCGCTGGAGCGGATTGCCGGACTTCTGACTTTCCCGGTGGCGGGCGCCTCAGGAACAAAGGGATTGGTGGCCGGGGCCTGCGAGTGGACCGTCATCCCCAACGGGGACTGCATTCAGCAAGGTGAAGCGACCGGGGAGTTACCAGTAAAAGGGGCGCACGGAATGCAGCTGAATGAGACCAATGAGTGGTCAGAGGAGTAAGAAACCCAACGGGCGCAGCATGTTTCGCCGAAACATAAAAACCCCCCAGCCCCCCCTT
>CAYOYU010000495.1:382-1745 GCA_964408265.1 uncultured Syntrophorhabdaceae bacterium | reverse complement strand
GGCAACGTGCGATTCCCCCCTTAGTGAAGGGGGGTAGGGGGGATTTTGAAAGTTCGGCAGGTCCTGCGCCAGACTCTATGCTACTCCTTTGAACTCAAATTCGTGTGAGACGAGCATGAAACGGAGTCTGAATATTGAACGTGGAACTGGTAATTGACGGGAGATCATACGATCTCGAAGTAATTCGGAACGTAACCCTTGGCCCGGAGGCTCCTCGCCTGGCAGTCGTTTCTCGTCAAAACAACAAGACAGCGATGGATCTTGCTCGTGTCTGCATCGACGCAGTTCGTCATTTCACTCCTGAACCTCACGAACTGTGGGTGATTGACAACAATTCGCCTCGTGAGAATCTCCAATGGCTCCTGGAGAGAACCGACGTGAACATTGCGCTCAATCGCACGGTCCCTCTCCCCGCCGAGGGACGGGACGGATCGAACGCCAGTGGCAATCCTGACGTTCAACTCACGTGGGCCAGTTACGCGAACGCTATTGCGCTGGAAATCGCGGCAAGACTGATAAACCCGGAGTCCAAATATCTCATGTCCATGCACATGGACACCATGCCATGCAGGGAAGGGTGGCTTTCTTACTTGATGTCCAGAGTGAACGGCGCGGTCAAGGCCGCTGGTGTGCGTATGGACAAAACGCACACGCCGGAAGGCGTTTTGCACGTGTTGGGCTACATGGTGGATTTTCAGCTTTTCCAACAACTTCACCTAGATTACTTACCGGATCTTCCAGGGCTCGATGTGGGTGACAGAGTAACCCTTCGGCTCAGGGAAGAAGGCTTCGACGTGTTTGCGTGCCCCAACACGCTATGGGAGCCAGAACTGGCTGATCGCATGCCGGCATCTTCACCGCTCAAGGAATTTCACGTGGATCGGTCCTTCGATAGTGACGGTAACGTGATCTTCCTGCATTTGGGCCGCGGGGTCAGGAAGTCCATAGGCGTGCATCAGAGAGGAACATCGGCCGAGGAATGGGTTAGTATGGCGTATCAGAGACTCATGGTCGGATAGAGTATTTGCGCAAAACTACTAATTGCTTTTTAGAAAGGAGACGGACATGAAAATTGTAGCGATTTGCGGCAGCCCCAGATCCAAAAGTAACAGCACCGCTCTGGCCCGGTACATTCTCTCAACTGCTGCGGAGAAGGGCGCGGAAACGACGGAATTCCTTCTGAACAAGCTGACGTACAAAGGGTGCCAGGGTTGCGAGACGTGCAAGACCAAACTCGATCACTGCGTCTTGAAAGATGACTTGTCGCAGGTACTGGAGGCAATCAAGGAAGCAGACGCTGTCGTACTATCGTCGCCGAACTACTTCGGAGAGGTCTCCGGCCCGTTTAAGTCGTTCTTCGATC
>CAYOYU010000495.1:0-372 GCA_964408265.1 uncultured Syntrophorhabdaceae bacterium | reverse complement strand
GGCAGCCCAGTTTGGACTTGTACACGGACGTGTATCCCAGATATGAAATGTGGCTCACTCGTTTCGGATTCGTGGACAAACACCTCCTGCGCATGAACGGCCCGCGTGCGGTGGACTCGGTTTCTCAAAGATCCGATTTGCTTGATGAAGCAAAAAAGATAGCGGAAGCTTTGGTTTCTTGACGTTTGCACGTTTTCGGAACTCGTAACACAATGATCTGTACGGCGCGGGTCTTGTGCACGCCCATTTTCGGACATTACGATTGAGGGCGGGCTTAAGACCGCGCCGTACAAAGGCTTTCTGCAATCATCGGCTACCCGATGCCCATCTGTCGCGCTACTGCGTCGTGTATATGTGTTGTCATCGGACCAC
>CAYOYU010000494.1:0-2073 GCA_964408265.1 uncultured Syntrophorhabdaceae bacterium | reverse complement strand
GTGGACGGTGGTCATCGTCGCATCGCTGGTGTGGAATGTGGTCCAAGTGAGAAATAATACCTTGGAGGCGGCACGTATTCAGGCACGGGCTGCTTACGAGAAAGATATAATTTACCGCCGCTGGAACGCTGGTCACGGCGGGGTCTATGTGCCGGTAACCGAAGTGACGAAGCCCAACCCGTATCTAACCGACGTACCCGAGCGTGACATTACGACGCCGTTGGGCAAGCTGCTGACGCTGATGAATCCGGCCTACATGACACGGCAAGTGCATGAGCTAGCGGAGATGGAAACCGGTGTTCGCGGACACATCACAAGTCTCGATCCGATCCGTCCAGAGAATGCCCCTGATACGTGGGAGACCGAAGCGCTCGAGGCTTTTGAGCGCGGAGAGACCGAATATAGTTCGCTTCAGGAGATGGAAGGTGAAGAGTACATGCGTTTAATGCGCCCTCTTATTACCGAGAGTGGGTGTCTGAAATGCCACGCCGTACAGGGATACGAGGAGGGTGACATTCGGGGTGGGATCAGTGTCGCGATCCCCATGTCTCCCCTGCAGGCTGTTGCCGATATGCAGGTGCGGACATTAGCAGGAGGTCACATCCTGCTGTGGCTGATGGGATTGGGCGGGATCGTCTTGGGGACGCAGCGGCTCAGACGGAGCGAGTGGGAGCGCGAGCGGGCAGCAGAGGAGTTGCGAAAATATGCAGGGCAGCTGGAACAAGCCAACATCCGCCTTCAGGAACTGGACCGCCTTAAATCCGTATTCCTCGCCAGCATGAGCCACGAGCTGAGGACGCCACTGAACTCCATTATCGGCTTCACGGGCATAATCCTGCAAGGCATGACAGGTGAGATAACTGAGGAGCAGAGAAAGCAGCTCACCATGGTGAAGAACAGCGGGAGCCATCTTCTGAGCCTGATCAACGACCTTTTGGACATATCCAAGATAGAGGCCGGAAAGGTGGAACTCTCGCTTAAGGAATTCAGCCTCGATGATGTGGTGAGAGAGGTAGTTGAAGCCTTCTCACCTGCGGTGAGTGAAAAGGGCCTGGAACTTACAACGCAAGTGCCCGAAGGCAGCATGCTCTTCAGCGATAAAAGGCGTATAAAGCAGGTCTTGATGAATCTGGTGAGCAATGCCATCAAATTCACCGACCAGGGAAGCGTACAAATCGTAGCCAGAATTCCAGAAGGTGAAAACTTGGAGACCCGTGTCATCGATACGGGGATAGGGATAAAAAGGGAGGACATGAGCAAGCTCTTTGAGCCTTTCCAGCAGATTGACGTGCCCCTTACCAAGAGCCGCCAGGGAACTGGACTGGGGCTGTACCTCACCAAGAAACTGGTCACCCTGCTGGGGGGCAATATCTCGGCGAGGAGCGAGTATGGCAGGGGAAGTGAGTTCACCTTTACCATACCACTACAATATAAGGAGGAACAAAAAAGTGAAGAGGATACTAGTGGTTGAGGACAACGAGACCAATCTCTATTTAATCAGGTTCATGCTTGAGAAGAGCGGATATGAGGTCATCGAGGCAAGGGAGGGTGCTGTGGGCGTGGAATTGGCTAGCAAAGAGAAGCCTGATTTAATCCTTATGGATGTTCAACTCCCGGACATGGACGGTCTGGAGGCCACGAAAAGGATTAGAGCATCTGAAGCAGATGGTGAGATTCCCATTATTGCTCTAACTTCCTACGCTATGGTAGGTGATAGGGAAAAAGCCCTAGCGGCTGGCTGCACGGGCTACATCGAAAAACCCATCAACCCTGACACCTTCATGGCGGAGATAGAGAAATACTTATGAACACACAAGGCTCATCAATTGGGGGGTGGAGAAAATGAGGATTATTGTCGTCGACGATAAGGAAGAGGAGCGTTACCTATTGGAGACTCTGCTGAAGGGAAGCGGTTACGAGGTCGAAACGGCTCCCAATGGTGCAGAAGCCTTGGAAAAACTTCGCACCGAAGGCTTTGACATGATTGTCTCCGACGTTCTAATGCCGGTTATGGATGGGTTTCAGCTTTGCCGGGAGTGCAAGGCAGACGAGAAACTGAAGGATATCCCCTTT
>CAYOYU010000493.1:0-2089 GCA_964408265.1 uncultured Syntrophorhabdaceae bacterium | reverse complement strand
CCGACGCAGCGGACGCTCACCTCCGGTTGCGGCGGCGGTGCGACTTTCAAAACCAAGGGGCAGAAGGTTGATTCGGATCTTGTTGTTGCACCAAAGGAGGTCCTGTCGCTGATGAAGCAGCTTCAAGAGCAGATGGATATGTATCGTCTCAGTGGAGGCGTGCACACCTCAGCTCTGTCCGATACCAGGAACCTGCTCGTAGTGGCTGAGGATATCGGACGGCATAACACCTTGGACAAGATCCAGGGCGAATGTCTATTGAGGAGACTAGCTACAAGAGATCGGCTGCTCCTGAGCACCGGTCGCGTTTCGTCCGAGATGTTGCTTAAGGCGGCAAAGATGCAGGTTCCGGTTGTCGTTTCGCGGCATTCGCCGACGGGGAGCGCCATTTCGCTTGCCTGTGATCTGGGCATCGCCCTGGTCGGCTACGCGCGCGGCAGCCGCCTGTCCGTGTATTCCCACCCGGAGCGATTTGGCCGCCCGGCGAATTAAGCGCGGCTCACTCTGCCCAGCCGGGACGGCAGGGGCAGATAAAATTTGATGAGGACATAGAAAAGTGGAAAAAGAACAGATTGAACAGCTTAGCAAAAGTCTTGCAGACGGTAATTTTGGCGATGTCATGGTTGTCGGCGGGGGGATCAGCGGCATTCAGGCCTCGCTCGATCTTGCCACGGCCGGTTTTAAGGTTTACCTTGTCGAAAAATTGCCTGCCATTGGCGGCCACATGGCCCAACTGGACAAGACCTTTCCTACAAACGACTGCTCTATGTGAATACTCTCGCCCAAACTGGTCGAGGTCGACCGGCATCCCAACATAGAGGTCCTGACCTACACGGAAGTTGACAGTGTGGAAGGGGAAGCGGGAAACTTCAGCGTAACGCTGCGTAAGAAGCCGAGATACGTTTTAGAAGACAAATGCACGGGTTGCACTACCTGCGTAGAGTACTGTCCGGTCAAATACCCGGATCAATTCAATCAGGAAATATCGCAGAATAAGGCCGTCCACATCTACTTTTCGCAGGCGATTCCCCTTATTACATATATTGATGACAGTTGTATTTACCTTAAAGAGAAGAAATGTCTTATTTGCAAAGCAGTATGTAAGAATAACGCCATTGATTTCAATCAAACGACGGAGAAGATTGAGATAAATGTAGGGGCGATAATTCTGTCTCCGGGACTTGAGCCTTTTGATCCCAAGGTGAAGGAAGAATATCGTTATGGAGAGTTTCAGAACGTGGTAACCAGTATGGATTATGAACGGCTGCTATGCGCTACCGGGCCTTACGAAGGCGAGATACGGCGCGCTTCCGACAAGAAGCATCCCCATAAAATAGCCTGGATTCACTGCGTCGGTTCCCGGCGGGTCACGCCGGGCGACAACAGCTATTGTTCCGCCGTATGCTGCACCTATACCCAGAAACAGGTAATTCTGACCAAAGATCATGACGCGGAGACTGAATGTGCGGTATTCCATAACGACATCCGCTCCTATGGGAAGGATTTTGAGCGATACTACGAAAGGGCGGAGAATCTTTCCGGCGTTCGATTTATCAGAAGCTACGTGTCAATAGCAAAAGAGAACCCGGAAACCAAAAATGTAACCATACGGTATTCTACGCCCGATGAGGGAGTAAAAGAGGAAGAATTCGATATGGTGGTGCTCTCTGTGGGATTGAACCCTCCCCGCGACTTTAAGAGTCTGGCAGATAAATTCGGCATTGCCCTCAACGCTCACGGATTCAGTAAGGCAAACCCTTCCAATCCCATAGAGACATCGAGGCCTGGGGTTTTTGTAAGCGGCGCCTTTCAGGGGCCTATGGATATTCCCGAGTCTGTTTTTGCCGCCAGCGGCGCCGGCGCCCAATGCGGCCAACTCCTTGACTACCGGCGGGGGAAGCTGACCACGGAAAGGGTATATCCGCTGGAAAGGGATGTCTCCAAAGAGGAGCCGAAGGTAGGAGTCTTTGTTTGTCATTGCGGGGCCAATATCGGCAGGATCGTCGGAGTTCCTTCCACCGTTTAATATGCCTTGACCTGGCCCCATGGTGTCTATGCCAAGGAGCAGCTCTTTTCCTGCGCTACTAAT
>CAYOYU010000492.1:0-2091 GCA_964408265.1 uncultured Syntrophorhabdaceae bacterium | reverse complement strand
ACGGTGATGTCGTAGAAAAATCAGCCAATCTTCGTTTTCGACCTGGAATATTGTTCGGCATAAAAATGATGTGCGCGGTCCTTGATCCCACGCACACTGTTGTTAAAGACAGATATTGGGCGACATTCTGTGAAGCCATAAAAATACGAGACCGAGTAACTCATCCACGGACCGCAAAGGATCTGTCAATTTCCGACAAAGAAATGCAGACTCTTATAGATAGTCTTTCTTGGCTCGAATCACATATCCTTCCCTTAATAAAGAAGGAAGAACAAAAAGGTGCCTAACAAGTTTTTGCAGGTGATTCTCGAAACCAGCGGTTTCTCGAACACCTGAAAATGTGCGTTAGCCTCCAAAACATATGAAAGGCAAAGAGTAATTGACGGCGATGGAATTATTTGTAGAATCGCCAGCGGTTTTGCAGCCGAAGACGGCGGGCAAGCGCTGCGCTTGCACAGCCTCGAGGCTGTAGCAAAACCGGGCGTCTTGATTCGCTCTGCGCTACCGAACCGTGTTGCGGTACGCTTAGAGCGACTCGCTAAATGATTGTCGCCGGTAATGCCAGTCACGAAAAGAGATTCTTTCTTGAAACCCGTGAATACATCCATGGCTTTATATCCGAGATCCCTGTTCGATCGTGCTCCTCACTCAAAACTTGCACATTATACCGTTGCATTACTATATAATGACGGCTAACACCCATTAAGCCCTGGTGAGTAAAGAACAAAATGATCCCGTCCCGAAGTTTTTTCACGAACGCTAGATGAACTACGGGTACACATTCCGGTCGTTTGCGTGTTCCCACCAGCGTGTCGAAATCACGCTGGGTGCCTTAGGCAGCTTGGTTTACAGATCTGAGACCTGAAATTGAGCCTTCCAGTCAAACACCCATGCGGAGTCAATAGGATTTGTCCGGCGACGGCACCGGGATCCATAGACATGACAGCTTTTGCTTCATGACGCTCCAGAAACTCATACGATACCCCCTGAAAAGATCCATTCAAAACGATGTTGGCTCCCCGACTGTTCGGGGTCCAGTTATATGCGGACTTGTTCCAGGGGCAGAACAGCTCTGACCGGTTATGAAATCGAACCCCGGAACGGCGGCATCCATTCAAAGTCAACTGGCTGAATATCCGGTATCTGCGAAGAAACCGGCAGCTCAGGAGAGATGGCGGGGTGTCCGGTCATGGATCCCCCAGTGTGTAACTCTCCAACGCATGAGTTCATCAGTTCTCCAGTTGGGCACCCTGGCTTGCCACCGCCCGGGTAAAAACGGTTACGCTACTTTCATGTGCTTCTCCACAAATTGTTTCGGATCAAAAACAGAACGGTTCCTGAGCATGAAGTACACTGCCTTGGCCAGCTTGTGGGCCATTATGGCATTGGCAACATGCTTGCCGTGTTTCTTTGTCAACTTCTGGGCATATGCCTTGAGGTATTGCTGATCACGTTTACACAGGATGGCGGCTTCACGGAATGCCCATTTCAGGTACGGGTTACCCATCTTGCCGCCCTTGAGTCCCTTGATCTTGCCGGCTGAGGCAACGGAGCCTTTGACCAGCCGGCAGTAACTGCAGAAGTCCTGGACAGTCGAAAAACGGCTGATGTCATCAATCTCATATAGAATGGTCAACCCAAGGACCTCCCCAATCCCGGGCACGCTGAGGAGCACCTTGAAATCCGCCATGTTTTCGTTGTTGGTATATTTCAGAAGTTCCACTTCCAGTTTGTATATCTGCCTGTCGTATTCCTTGATCAGGTCAAAATCAGATTGCAGTACCATCTTGTGATAAGGATTCTTATAGACGCCCAGAACCTCCTTGAACCACGGGTCCCTTGTCTTGGACTGCCCGCGTTTGACTTCGGGCAGGTTGTGGGTGATGAGTCCCCTCTGGATATGCCCCAGCAGCTCGGCACGTTTCCAGACATAGCTCATCCTCCTTCTGAGCAGGTCCCTGACCGGACGTTTTTCCGCAGGGTAGACGTAGGACGGCGGAATCATATTACTCCGCAGCAACTGAGCTATCTTTTCGGAATCGATGCGGTCATTCTTGTTCTTACCGCCATGAATGAGCCTCAGGTACAAGG
>CAYOYU010000491.1:0-2100 GCA_964408265.1 uncultured Syntrophorhabdaceae bacterium | reverse complement strand
CAACAGGGGATTTTGAAGGGGAAGCCCTCTCCCTCACTCCAAATTACGGCTTTGTGGCAGCAACCTATTTGTTAGGGATAATTCCAACGATGTTCTTCCTCTTCCTGATGGAACGAAAACTTCGTCTCCTGTATATGGAAGTAAAAGAGGCAAAACTCTACGAACCGGAGGTTATGTAATTTGACAAAGGGTAGAAAGATCGGTATTGGCATAAGCATTCTGATAATTGCAGGAGCGCTCGGATATCTTGCACTGGGCAACTTCGGAGAAAATCTGATTTACTTTTATACCCCGTCGGAAGTCCGCTCGCTTTCACCGGATTATTTCGGCAAAAAGGTGCGTGTAGGGGGGATGGTCGTTGATGGAAGTCTGAAGGTCGTCCCTAACACCCTGCGCATGAACTTTGAACTGACGGACGGGGCCGAAACTATCCCGGTTGCCTTTGAAGGGGTCCCGCCGGATCTGTTCAAAGAGGGGACCGGGGCTGTCGTGGAAGGGTATTGGGATTCGGGCAGCATATTTCATTCAAACATGATCATGGCCAAGCATTCAGAAGACTACATGCCGATCGAGATGAAGCGTGCCGGAGTGGAACTGCCGAAGAAGGACTTGATTAAAACGCTGCAACGATAGATAATTTATGACACCCTGGAAGTATGGATTATGATAATTGAACTGGGTTACTTCGCTGTAATCACTGCACTTATGGTCTCTATCGTCGGCATCCTGGCCCCTGCAATCGGGCTTAAGACCCGAAATCAGGTCTGGATCCGTGCAGGGCGTCAGGCCGTCACAGTCAACTTCATCCTGATTTCACTCGGATGCGGCACACTGATATACTCCTTTCTGTCACACGATTTCTCCGTAAAATATGTTGCCATGAACTCCAACAGCCGTCTGCCGGTCTTCTATACAGTCGCAGCGCTCTGGGGGGGCCATGAGGGATCGCTACTCTTCTGGGCCTGGATACTGACCGCTTTCGCTACCCTTGCCGCATGGATCCACTGGAAGACACACCCGGCAACCATGCCATATCTCCTGATGATCGAGTCCTCGGTGACAGCCGGTTTCCTTTCGCTGATCGTCTTTTTGTCGAGTCCTTTTGAACGCATCTTTCCGGTCCCTGCCGAGGGTATGGATTTAAATCCTTTGCTCCAGGACCCCGGGATGGTCTTTCACCCCCCATTTCTCTATCTTGGATATGTGGGCTTCTCCATACCTTTCTCCTTTGCTTTGGCAGCCCTGCTTTCCGGCCGGTTGGGGGAAGAATGGATACGGGCAACCCACCGCTGGACCCTCTTCTCCTGGATCATGCTGACATTCGGGATCCTGATGGGTGGCTACTGGGCTTACTATGAATTGGGGTGGGGAGGCTACTGGGCATGGGATCCTGTGGAGAACGCCTCATTTATGCCATGGCTGGTAGGGACAGCCTTTCTTCACTCGGTCATGGTCCAGGAGAAGCGAAAGATGTTCAAGGTCTGGAACCTCTTTCTGATTATTGTCACCTTCTCCTTATCACTTCTCGGAACCTTTCTCGTTCGAAGCGGAATTCTCTCCTCTGTCCATGCATTTGCAAACGATCCGGGTCGCGGGGTATATATTCTTATCTTCATGTCTGTGGTGCTGATATTTTCTTTCGGCATCCTTATCATACGGTCGAACCGGCTGAAGGGGAAGATTGAAATGGATTCAATCGTATCACGGGAGTCGGCATTTTTGTTCAACAACCTGTTTTTCCTCATTGCCACTGCCACCGTCTTCCTTGGGACACTCTACCCTCTCCTTGTGGACACCCTGTACGGATCAAAGGTGACTGTTGGAGCCCCATATTACAACAAGGTTTTTCTCCCCATTGTCCTGATAATCCTTATCCTGATGGGAATCGCCCCAATGATAGCCTGGCGTAAGGCCTCAAAGGAAAACATCCGGAAGAACTTTCTGGTTCCTGCTGTAGTCGCTCTGGCAGGTGCGGTAATATCTTTCATCCTTGGCATCAGACAGGTCTATCCTTTGCTGGCGGTTGCTATCGTCTGTTTCGTAGCGGCAACGATCGCACTGGACCTGTATAAAAATAGCTCCTACTGGGCAAGTCACTCC
>CAYOYU010000490.1:0-2104 GCA_964408265.1 uncultured Syntrophorhabdaceae bacterium | reverse complement strand
TGTTCCCACCGGGGTGTCACTCATTTTCCAGCTTGTTCCTCCGAACCATTTCCCAGGCGCTGTTGGGCGATCGCTCTGTAGAAAATAATCCCGCTCCTTGAGATGGGAATCTTCCAACAAGTCCCTGGCATTCATAACCGGAGAAGCGGCAATCCCGGCCTCCTGCAATATCTTCATTGCTTGATGCTTTGTTTGATTTAGGGTCCATTCTTCAATTAACCTGTCGACTTCATCCTGATTTTCCCATCGGCAGAGGCCCGGATCCAGTTTCGCAATCACGTTGCACAATGCATCCCATTCCTTATCGTCCGAGACAGAAATGGCAATCCATTCGTTTTCCCCTTTACAAGGATACACATCATGGGGTGTCATGAGTGGGTCACGATTTCCCCTGCGCTTATGCAGTGCCCCGTTCAAGGCATATTCCATTATAGCTTCAGGCAGTGCGCATATCACTGATTCTGCCATGGAAACATCGATGAACTGCCCCTCTCCGGTCCTTAATCGGTGATACAATGCGGATAGAATAGCAAAAGCGCCATAGGTGCCCAGAAAATTATCGCCCATGGCCACGGCCGGCTCCCCCGGAGGACCATCAACATAGCCCGTCAGGTCTATCAGACCGGCATAAGCCTGGACCGGCTTGGCGAAAGCGACATAGTTCCTGTATGGTCCTGTAGATCCAAATCCTGTCAGAGAAGCCATTATGATGTCCGGCTTTACAGCCATTATTGCCGGGTACCCCAATCCAAGCTTTTCCATTACCCCTGAAGCGAAGTTGTCAACCACGACATCACTGATTCGGATAAGCCTCTTGATCAACTCGAGCCCCTTTGGTCTAGATATGTCCAGCGAAATACTTTTCTTGCCATGATTGAAGACGGCATAATGCCCGCTGGAATCCAGATTTTGCTCACCCGGCAGGTACGGTGGGATAAACCGCATGAAATCATGCCGTTTAGCGGACTCGACCTTGATCACCTCCATCCCCATATGCGCCAGCAAAATTGTGCATACCGGTCCGGCCTGGGCCCGGGTTAAATCAACGACCCTGTAACGATCCAGGATAAATTCCTTCTCCCTGTGTTCTGTTTCTCCGCTCATCCAAACAATTCTCCTCGATATAATATATTTATATTACGCCCAAACCCCTCATTTTCACCAGATCTTCCCTTTTATAGCCAAGACGGTTACAATAGACTTCCTCGTTGTGCTGACCTAACTTGGGGGCAGGTTGATATAATCGCCAGGGGGTTTTGGAAAACTTATAGGGCGCTGAGGGAATTTTTACGCCGCCTGCCCCCGGAATATCAACCTTTACAAAGAAGCCTCTATCTGCGAGGTGTTCACAGTTGAGCACCTCATCCATCTTGTTAACCGGCCCAACGGGACATCTTTTCGCTTGCGCCGCATGGAAAAAAGCTTGTTTGGACTGTCCACTGAGCCACTCATTCATAAGGAGCTCAAGACCATCCCAATTCTCTCCCCGGGCAAATTGGTCCTTGAACAGCTCGTTTTCCGCCCAATCAGGATTACCCATCAGCTCTACCAGATCTTGCCACTGCTGCTCGGACTGAAACTGAAAGCTGACGTAGCCATCCTTGCATGGGAGAATTGCTATGGGCGCCCATGGCTGGCGGCCACCCCTTCCCATAAGCTCATTTCCGAACAGCCAGTATGGCATGCCTACCCAGGAGTTATTCAGAAAACACTCCTGGGCTGAAATGTCAATGTGTTGCCCTTTATGAGTCATCTCTCTAACCAGGACAGCCGCCATGGCAGCGAGTGCTCCATTCATTCCTGCATAGAACTCTGTTACCCGTGCTCCGAGCTTCAAGGGTGCATGGTCCGGCTCACCGGATCTCGGCGTGGTGTGTCCTGCGCCACTGCTATGGTATGTAATGAGCTCACATGCCTTGTAGTCCCTGTAAGGTCCGTTCTGTCCAAAAGGCGTGATCGAGGTCATGATCAATCTGGGGTTGGCCTTCCTGATTTCCTTATACCCCAGCCCCCATTTTTCCATCAGTTGGGGAGCGTTGTTTTCCACGAGAATATCCGCATCTTCCAAAAGCTGAAGGAAGATTTTTTTCCCTGGCTCGCTGAA
>CAYOYU010000489.1:0-2124 GCA_964408265.1 uncultured Syntrophorhabdaceae bacterium | reverse complement strand
GGGAAATACACATCTGAAGGACTCGCCAAGACCTTCTTTTCTTCCTCCTTTTTTTGAGCAGACCTGTCTTTGTAAGAGCCTTTAATAGGACTTTGATCCTTTACGGTTTTCATTCAATTTTCCTTTTGGTGGAATTACACCTGTAATCAGCGCAAGCGAGATGGCTTACGCGCGGAACAGAAAGTTGAGGGCCTTGATTCCGGAATCTTCGTAGGGTTGAGAGAAAGCAGGAGGCGTCCCTCCAGCATCGAACCCGCGATGGGACAGTTGGGATCCCGAGTAACCGTGAATGACGTTGGTGGGCTTGTGGAGGCCACCCAAAGGTCTGGGTGACCCCCTTTATACGAGCGTATAATCCTTGGCCGGTGTTACCAAGATCGTTGCTGTTACGCGGTTGCGACCTCACTCATCTGGGTGGATTCAGCTTGGGCAGGGAGAGCCTCTGCCTCAACGTCATCGTTAGTATCCAGGTCATTGGAAGTTTCTTCCCCCTCTGGCAGGGACTCGGAATTGGACGACTCTTGGTCTGCCTCACAATTTGAGGCATTCTTCGGCAGAGCGTTGATGGCCTCGATCTTGGCTTGGATTTTCCGCTGAATCTTCTCGATCCTTTTCAGGAGCTTTGCAAGGAAATTTCCATCATCAGCAGCTTCCAAGCCACTCTCAAGCTCCTTGGCGCCTTGGTTAAGGCTCTTTTTCCATGGGCTCTTCTTGGTATTCTGCGAGGAAAGTTCTTCCTCTGAAGAGGTGGACTGGACAGAAGTTGCTTGGGTTTTGGCCTCCGCCTCCGCTTTTGCGGCTACAGCTTTTTCGATCCATCGGTGAATTGTTGGTTGGGTTACACCAAAAGCTCTGGCAATTACATCCTGGGTGAAATGATCCTTGAGCCGAAGGATATCAGCATCCCTATCCTTCTCGTTTAAGGGGGTCCCATGTTTGGCATTTCGTCGAACACCTTCGAGGAGCCCCGTTTTGACATCTTCTATGGAAAAATATCGGGCACGAATGGTCTTTTCCCCATTGGCCAAGGCAGCCGCGTGATGGATGGCACCATCGATGATTACGTTATGGACTTCTGCGTTTGTGGGATTCCACCCGAGGGTCACTTCCCGTTGATCCTGTGGAACTTCCGTGAGTCTGTCGATGTCCTCTTGTAGTCTTTCCGTCCTGGGATCACATTCAGAATTGGACTTGGCCTGCTCAATGGGGATGATGTGGATACCCTGTGGCATGGTTTGGTCATTGGAAACTTCGGCAGGAGCTTCCTGCGGAACAGCCATCTTTTCCTCTTGGGATGTGGGTTTTGCGTCAACTTGAGGATTCAGCGGAGGATCAGCTTGGTCAGGAGGCTGCTGGCCCGACTGGTTGGGGATTTGAGGGATAGGCTTAACAACAGGTTGCAGATCAGGTGCAAGGACTGACTGTTGTTCCCTTTGGCCCGCAGGTTTTGGCGCAGACTGCGAAACTACCGTTTGCGTCTGGGCCAATGACGATGGGGGTGTCTTTGCCGCTTTCGGTGCGGCTGGAGCGGGGACAGGGGGCTTCTTTTTGACAGCTACCTTCTTCTGGGACGTTGTTTGAGGACCCTGTTTCATACTAGTTTCTCCTGAAGTGTTTATTGGTGTGAGGGCTGAAACGCCCTCATTATGGGACCGGGACACCGTGTGGTGGCTGCAAATCGAACGTGCAGAACCATTCGGAGACTTCCTCCGACAGGACTTTCTTGGGATTAGTTACCCGAGCGAGTTACAGGGCTTCTACGACCTGGATGCCCTCGCGTCGCGATTCGATGAGCCGATCAACTTCTTCCCGGGAGAACAGGATCTTTGTTCCAAACCCCGGATTCAGCTTGTAAACAGTCAGAAACGGGCGCAGATGCATGTCGATGAACCTAGTACTGAATCCGAGATATTTTGCTAATCTGGCCTTGGTCAAGAATTTGCCCCATGCATCAAGCGAGGCATCTTCCCCTGTTTTGCCTTGATTGATTCGCCGCACGGAGTACCTCCTTATGCGGATCTAGGTCAGAGGCTCCCGGCGACATGACGAGATGAATTTCTTGTCTTATTCTCTCGGACAGGCTATACTCAGATCAACAGTTACAGCACCTGTCGCCGGGGAACC
>CAYOYU010000488.1:1880-2132 GCA_964408265.1 uncultured Syntrophorhabdaceae bacterium | reverse complement strand
CAGGAAGGTGACAACATAGACATAGAGCACGATTACAATGCACCAATCGGTGAGTGGACGCAGATATGTTTCAACGACCCGTTAGGTGTCCAATGGATGCTTTCCACCCAGAACCCGAACGGACCCGATTATACATTTGAGGAGACGTTGATTAACGTGAAACACATGGTGACCCCACCTGTACCACCACCACCACCACCACCACCGCCGCCGCCACCGCCACCACCAGGAATGCCTGTGCTCGCTCCACAA
>CAYOYU010000488.1:0-1870 GCA_964408265.1 uncultured Syntrophorhabdaceae bacterium | reverse complement strand
TCTGAACGTACCGTTGATGAATCCGCTGATGTCACCGTTGATGAACCCACTGCTCCTCGGCACAATGCAACCGCAGTTGATGCTGACGCAGTTGGGACAGAGCGTGCTGAGCCTGAGCGCTGTCGGCAACCCTGTCGGCCTCTTGGTTGGACTGGGTATCATGGAGAAGATAAGAATCAGGAGAAAACAGAAAGCAATGAAGATGGCAGTCAGGTCAGAACCGAAACCCGACTTTATCGGGGAGTAGGCACTCTTTCTTCCCTCTGGTTTTCATCTTGTGGTTATACAAACCTGACTTCGCCAGTTGAATGATTTTAAATAGGTCACGTTGATTCCATTTTTGGTGAACAATAATGAAAACCAATGTGACCTACAGTGTAGGTAATCTCGCGGTGATTGATAAAGTTGACGATGAGCTGGGCGGATATTTCCAGTGCGTTTTTGGTGGGATTGGCGGTAAAGCAAGAGACTTTGTGCCGGGTGTCAAGCTGTTTATGTACAACCGTATGGGGGATTGCATGGCAACGAACAGGTTGACCTCATATCCGGCGGAGTTGTTTACGGCATTAGAGTTCGAAAACATACCGGGTGATCGCTCGTTCTATCGTATGATAGAACGGGTTGGCAAGAACCATGTGTTCGTGCTGGAGCAACATCAGAAAATCTTGAAAGGGTACAATCTCGTAACTGAGGAGCAATTCTTTGATTTTTCGTCAAGCTATTTTGAAGGCAAAGCGGAAGCACTTGGGGAGCGAGGCTATTCGCGTGATAATCAACCCGGCAAAAAGCAAATAACATTCGGAATTTCCACGGGAATCAATAGCATTCCGACCGCACTTACCATCCAGAAGGGGAATGTGCAGGACAAAACGCACTTTCGTCTCATGCTCAAGACTGCGGATGCGATACTTGAACCGGGAAGCCTCTTGATTTTCGATTGCGGTGGTAACACTAAGGGCAACAAGAAGCGTGTCCGACGGAAAAAACTCCATTACCTGACACTCAAGGCTAAGAAAGTAAAGCCCTACCGAAAGGCAATCTGTGAATTCCACTCCGGGCAGAAAGTCGTTTTTGAGTTGAACAACAGAACTTATGAGTGCATGAAAGTAAGGCAAAATGATGAAATCCACTACATTTTCTATTCGGAGGAGCTCAAGAGAGAACAGGTAACAATCAAAAACAGCAAATTCATCAAGGAACTGAAGAAGAACCAGCCCCTCCTATACAGAACTAAAGCAGGCAAGCCGCTTGGCCAATATCCAACTGAAGAAGGCATCGTTATTGCGAAAGGGGCGTTGCAAAAGACCGTCGAAGAGGAGCTTATCAACCCACATATCAATGGTATCGAGGGCTTCTTCATACTTGAGAGCAGTGTTGATGAGGATCCCAAACAAATTCTATGGCTGTACAAGAACAAGGACAAAGCAGAGAAACTTATACGTAACATCAAGGAAGGGACAGAACTCCGCCCAATGCGTCACTGGAGTAAATGGGCAATAATCGGCCATGTAGTCCTGGTTTTCCTCACAAATTTCCTAATCAATTTGACATTGCTCAAAGCAAAAAAGCCCGTCGTAAAGAACGTAAAGTTACTCAAAAAATACCTGATGAAATTGACAGTTACGGTTGTGTATCCTCCAAATGGGTTTAGATTCCACATTTTAGCCAACATTTCTCCTGAGATTCTGAGTATTTTGGGGAATTTTATCGATAAATATCGTGATAAAACGCTACCATTACGCTGGTAAAAGCCCAACTGTCAAAAGGGGTAACTGCCAAAAATCGAGATCATTCACTGCGAAGTGGCGAAGTCAGGATACAACATAAAGGAGAGGTTTGGTCATGAAGGGATAAAGAAAATTGACCATGC
>CAYOYU010000487.1:1021-2134 GCA_964408265.1 uncultured Syntrophorhabdaceae bacterium | reverse complement strand
TACACACAACAAGGCGTTGTAGCGGCTGGCAAACGCCACCGCTAAACGCTACGTTAGGCATAAAGAAGAATGAAAGAAGATTCGATCGCCCACTTGGTTGACTCGCTATCGGGTGGACTCATCGATAATGATCGACGTAGGGCCTATTCTTCGTACAACATGCTCTTTCGAATTGGGGCAGAAGCAATCCCCCTTCTGGAGAAGCGACTCCTTGACCAGTCATGGGACCATCTACGTTATCCGTATCTTTCGAGATATGCGGTTGGCATTATCGCGCTAATCAGAGATATCGACGAAGACCGTGGAGATGCCGCAATTGAAAGGTTAATCCATAACGGGTGCGATGAGGGTCTTAAGAGGGCAATACACTCTGTTCAGGAATTCTCGGCATCTTCTTTCGTGAGGTACAGACTATATGATGTCGATATACTCGAGGAAAAGGGCTTAACGACCACCATTAGCATTCGCAGTCTGCTGGAGGTATGGTTGGCAAACATTCCTCGAAAAGACCTTGACCACCTGGTGCGGATACTCGTGGTTCATCCGAAGCGGTTGCATGAATCCGCGGGGAACTATACACCATTCTTGGCGAAGATTGAGCTCGCATGGCCCGCGCTCCTGAAGAAGAGGTCCGTGTTCTCCAGTTTAGTGTCTCTCACTCTTGTCCAAATTAGGTCCTGATGCAGAAAGGCCCGACCTCGGGTAGGATCGGCTGGTTCTTGGGGAAGAACAGCCATCCAAACCAAGGAGGGGCCTTATGAATCGATTCTGTAGCATGTTCAGCCAGATCCTTCAACTGTTTCCGCGGTTGGCGTTCCAGGAGGATGTCAAGAAGGTTCAGGCGGAGCGTCACGCCCGAGGGTTTTCCTCGTGGGCGCAATTCGTGAGCATGCTGTTTTGCCAGCTTGGAAGGGCACACTCCCTGAGAGAGATCTCCGGGGGGCTGCGTTGTTGTGAAGGAAAGTTGAAGCATCTGGGGATCACTGCCCCGAACAAGTCGACTTTGGCCTATGCCAATCACCATCGGCCCTGGGAGCTGTACGAGGGGGTCTTCAAGGGGCTGTTGGCGCGATGCCAGGCGCAGGTCGCCGGGCGGCGTAAGACATTCCGTTT
>CAYOYU010000487.1:663-1011 GCA_964408265.1 uncultured Syntrophorhabdaceae bacterium | reverse complement strand
GATACCTGCCCTCCTTCGCCGTGATCACCGAAGGGAAGGTGGCCGATGTCCGCGTGGCTCAGACCCTGCATATTGAGCCCGGCACGATCATCGTTGATGACCGGGGCTACAACGATTTCGGTCTTTTCGGGAAATGGACGGCACAGGGGGTCTACTTCGTAACGCGGATGAAAGAGAGGACCCGCTACAAGGTCGTTCATCGGTGGGTGGTGCCGGAACGCGGGAACGTTCTTAAGGACCAGATCATCCGCCTCACCGGCAAGACCGCCGAGGAGAAGTGTCCTCATCTGTTGCGGCGGATAGTGTTCTACGCCCCCGACCAGGACAGGACCTTGGTCTTTCTCACCA
>CAYOYU010000487.1:0-653 GCA_964408265.1 uncultured Syntrophorhabdaceae bacterium | reverse complement strand
TCCAAAATCTACAAAGACCGCTGGCAGATTGAGCTGTTCTTCAAGGCCCTCAAACAGAACCTCAAGATCAAGACCTTCGTGGGAACCAGCGCCAACGCTGTCAAGACGCAAATTTGGACAGCATTGATTGCCATGCTCCTGCTGCGCTACCTGCAGCTGCGTTCCAGGTTCCCCTGGTCGCTCTCGAATCTCGTGGCGCTCCTGCGCCTGAATCTCTTTACGCACCGGGATCTTTGGGCTTGGATGGACGCGCCTTTTCAAACCTCCCCCTATCCCGACGAGCATGAGCAGCTCCAGCTCTCGTTCGCCTAACCTGGACAGCATGCTGCACTTAAAAAACAAACCTGGCCGCCAGAGGGGTAAAACCTTGTCCAAAAACCCTTTGAATTCAAGGACGGCTCCCCCGGTTTCCGGCTAATTTGGACAGCAGTGAGTGTCTCTTTATGCAGAGCACGTTCTCTACCACGAAATCGGGCATCATGTCCGCAAGCACAACTTCGGGCAAGTACCGGAGCAGGAGTTGCAGGCAGATCAGTATGCATTCAGGATCATGCGACAATCTCATCCACGATTGACCTGGTTCTTCAGGAAAAGGCATGCCTAACCCTTATAAGGCCTCCCCACGTCAAGGGCGGAAATAGCCGCTGACGAAA
>CAYOYU010000486.1:0-2136 GCA_964408265.1 uncultured Syntrophorhabdaceae bacterium | reverse complement strand
TTCGCCTCTGAGGCGCATTTAATCGTGAAGGCGACAAATTCGGGCCTGTATCCCCCGGTCTTTAGAAACACCCTCTTTGCCCCCTGCTCCCTGAGCCACTCGATGTCCTCGACGAAGCCCTTGAACTGTGGGAACCCTACCCTGCTGTGCCGTTCGAATGTCTTAAAAGCGCCCCCCTTGAATGCCTCCACGACGTGCGGGTCTTCCGGGTCTGGCAGAAGGATGTAGCCCCTGCGCTTCAACTCCAACGCCTTGTGGAGGTCCCCTATCCTCACCTCGCCGCCGATGGCCTTCGCACCCTGGCCCCACTTGCGCTCTATTGTGTTCACCCCGAGGGTGGAAAGGGCATAGATATCCACGCCGCCGCGCATGTCCTCGACATTCGTCTGGACGACAATGTCGCCATGCTTCCCGTCCCAGAACTTCCTGTAGCTTTCCACCCTGAACCTGAGGTCTGGAGATGCTTTCACCTTCCCAGCCTGATAGCTGGCTTCCATGTCCATGCCGCAGACGTTCTCCCCTATCACTTGGATAATGCCAGAGAGGGCCGCGCCTATTGACAGGCCGGGCCAGTTCTCCTTTGCCACGTTAGTTGATCCAAGACCCGCTATCAGCAGCGGCAGCTTTAGGGGAACGCCCCCCGCGACCGTGGCGATGTCCACATTCTCGAAGATGGCCACGTCGGGGTTCGGTTCGATTCCGTGGGCTCCTAGGACATCGACCATTATTTGAAACTGGTCCCACTGCATCTGATAATCCTTGTTCGAAGCCTGCGTGCTTTGGCCGAAGTATTCGGGGCTCGGATACAAGCACTCCCGTCCCCTGAAGGCAGATTTGCTGATCTTGCACAATACCTGACAGTCCTTTATGCAGATTGGACACATCCCACTCAGCGGGCTGACGTCCTGCACCCTGGTCGCCGTGCCTGTGGTCGATTTTTTGTTCTCCAGACAATTGATTGACATTCGATGCCTCCTACAGGGGCATGGGTGAAAGTGATTGGGAATATAATAAGTTGTCTCTGGTGTCGCATGTCCTTGCACCAATTTACTAAAAAATCTTCCTTGTCAATATGGATATTTGCTAATTAATGCAACGTATTGAGCCTGTCTGAGTATTCGGTTTATCGTCGATTTTTCTTCATGGATTGGTATTTCGTATCCCTTGACCCCCCGTTTTTCAGTGGTAAAATATCATTCTGTGAACTTACCTCTGATTTCTCGGACAGGCTCTATTGTGGATAACAATACTTGAAAAGAAACAACATGTTGCAATCATATTACAAACCTTGCGATTATTTTCCCTTGTTTAACACTACTGTTTGTGTTAGAAGATGTCTGGCTACGTTTATACGAGGTGAGAGAATCAATCGTTAACCTTGTCACAAAAATTTATTAACATGTAACCTATTGCCGTAATATCAACGATATATGCAACAGGTTGTGACAAACTGAGGTGAAATATGACGGCAAAGAAAAGGGAACAAGAGAATGGTATCATCGAGACACTTTTGCGCGATCCGACCAAGAGCACGAGCAAGATGTCGAAAGAGCTCAATTGCTATAGGCAGACCATCTGGCGCACGAGAAAGAAGCTGGAAGAGAGCAGAGTGATATGGGGATACACCACCGTGGTCGATGAAAGGAAGCTCGGCAAAATCACATACATCGTCCTTATGAAAACAAAGCCCATGAGCCGGGAGTTGGCCAACCTCATCTCGGACAGGATAAGGAAGGGGATACCAGGCAAACTGGGCGTCCGATTGATCGACCTGTTCTACGTTAATGGCGAATACGACTGGATAATGCGGTTCTCCGCGCCTAACCACCCGACCGCCAGGAGGTACTACGACACCATCAGGGTGATCTATGAGGAATATCTGCTGGAGAAGCCTGTCATAGTGGACGTCAACTTCTGCCTCGTGGCGGAAGGAAAGACGAACCCCGACCTAGAGGATCTCTATGAGTTCTCTGCAAAATGAGCAGGCGACTCCGCTCCACGGCCAGTTGGACATACATCCCGAACTGCGGCTCCTTCGCCCTCTCTTCCTGAACTCGCGGGGAGCCCTCTCCCCGACGCACGTCATCGCCCAAATGCCCAACTCGCGCTCGCCGTTGTTTCCGTCCCCTCTGGGCT
>CAYOYU010000485.1:0-2138 GCA_964408265.1 uncultured Syntrophorhabdaceae bacterium | reverse complement strand
AACGACGTTGTAATTGTCGAAAAGAACCCTTATCTCGGTGGGCGCGTGGCTCAGCTCAACAAATACTTCTGGAAGCTCTGTCCCCCGGTCTGCGGTCTCGAGATAAATTTCAAGAGGATAAAGAACAACTCACAGATCACATTCTACACCCTTGCAGAAGTGGAGGATAGCAAGGGTGAAGAGGGCAACTTTGATGTGACCGTGAAGGTGAAGCCCCGCTACGTGAATGACAAATGTGTGGGCTGTGACGCCTGCGCCCAGGCATGTCCCTCGTACCGGACCAATGAATTCAATTTCGGTATGGACAAGACAAAGGCTGCCTATCTTCCCTTCAACCAGGCATTTCCCTTCAAATATGTGATCGATGCAACTGCCTGCGCAAGGGACTGCCAGAAGGCATGTAAAGATGCATGTAAATATGATGCCATCGACCTTGATATGAAGCCCGAGACCATAAACCTCAAGGTAGGGGCCGTGGTGATGGCCACAGGATGGAACCTCTATGACGCAACGAGGATGGATAACCTTGGCTTCGGCAAGGTCCCGAACGTCATCACGAATATGATGATGGAAAGGCTCTCGGCGCCCAACGGACCCACGGGCGGCAAGATCCTCCGTCCCTCTGACGGCAAAGAAGTAAAGAACATCGCCTTTGTTCAGTGCGCAGGCTCCAGGGATGAAAACCACCTTCACTACTGCTCCTACATATGCTGTCTCGCTTCATTAAAGCAGTCCATGTATGTCAGGGAGCAATACCCGGATTCAAAGGCCCAGATATTCTATATCGACCTCAGGACCCCGGGGCTTTACGAGAACCGGTTCTTATGGAAGGCAAAGAACGACCCTGGCGTTACCCTCACCAAGGGCAAAGTGGCGGGCATTACCGGGGACCCGGCAACGGGAGATGTCATTGTGGAGGTGGAGGATATCCTTGGCGGAAGCAAGATCAAGGCGTCCTTTGATATGGTGGTCCTGGCTGCGGGAATGGTTCCCGGGACAAAGGATACGAAGATGGAAGGATATCTCTTATACCCCTGATGGGTTTGTGGACGCATCAACCGCAAAAAAGGGGATCTACGCTGTGGGAACACTGAAAAGCCCTGTTGATGTTGCGCGGTCTGTGCAGGACGCCACGGGTGTTGCGATAAAGAGCATCCAGAGTTTGAGGAGGAGGTAGGGATGGAAAAGAAGTTTGGTGTATATATCTGCAAAGGCTGCGGCATAAGCGATGCCGTTGATATAGAAAAGCTTTCCAATGTTGCCGTAAAGGACATGAAGATCGCGAACTGCAAGACCCACGATATTCTCTGCAGCCCTGCCGGCCTGCAGGTGATCAAGGATGATATCAAGGATGGGGTGAACACCATTGTGATCGCTGCGTGCTCTCCCCGCGTGAAGTATGAAGAATTCGGTTTTCCCGGCGCCATAACCGAAAGAGTGAATATCAGGGAGTTCGTTGCGTGGAGCCAGCCTCCGAAGACTGAAGAGACGCAGAGCGTAGCAAACGACTATCTTACCATGGGGATCATCAAGAGCCAGAAAGGTGACCTCCCTGAGCCGAACATCCTCGAAGATCTGAGCAGCACGATCCTCGTGATCGGCGGTGGTATCACAGGTATGACTGCTGCTCTTGAGGCGGCCAATGCCGGACAGAAGGTTGTGCTGGTGGAAAAAGAGCCCAAGCTGGGAGGCTTTGCAAACAAACTCTACAAGAAGATACCCACAGGTGTATTTTTCAGGGAACCTCTGATTGTCGATACCGAAATAGAGAAGATGATAAAGGAGGTCGAAAGCCATCCTGACATCAAAGTCTACAAGGCGGCAAAGGTGGAAAAGACCGAGGGCCAGCCGGGCTTGTATGACGTGACCATAGCGTCAAACGGCAGCTCCGAGACCTTGAAGATCGGAGCCATCGTGATGGCCACGGGCTGGAAACCGTACGATGCCACAAAGCTCGACTATCTTGGTTACGGGAAGTTCAAGGACGTAGTGACCAATTTCGAATTTGAGGAGATGGCGAATAAAGGGAAGATCATGAGGCCCTCTGACGGGAAAGAGGCAAAGAAAGTCGCCTTTATCCAGTGTGCAGGACAGAGGAACCCTGATCATCTTCCCTACTGCTCTTCCATGTGCTGTGC
>CAYOYU010000484.1:0-2141 GCA_964408265.1 uncultured Syntrophorhabdaceae bacterium | reverse complement strand
AACTCACGAGCGTCAAGTTGGTCCCCGAGGCTTTCCGGCCAGGGGACACTCTGGGGGTCGAGGCGTTAGCCGAGGATCCGGAGGGGGAGGAAGTGACCCTGCTTTACGAGTGGTTCTTAAATGGTGAGTTTGCAGGAAAAGGGAGTCGCTTGACGAGGCGCTTGAAGAGAGGAGATCGGTTTTCCGTCAAAGTCACCCCTTTCGACGGCAAAGAGTATGGCCGTGCTGCCTTATTGGAAAAAGAGATTGTGAATATGCCTCCTATGATTACCGAGGAAAACAATGGGGGCTTGGTTGGCTCCACTTATACCTATCAAGTTAAGGCCGTGGATCCCGATGGAGATTCTCTGACGTACTCGTTGAAAACCGCACCGAACGGAATGACTATCTTACCGACAACCGGGTTCATCAAATGGGACGTGCCGGCAGACTTCACAGGGCCTGCGAAGATCTCTATCGTAGTCCAAGATGGAAATGGTGGTGAGGCCCATTATGATTTAAGCATTAAAATCAACTCGGAGCCGCCGGCCGCCTAACGGTTGTTCTCTAAGATCCGGAACCGGACGGCGCCAATTGACCAGGCTGGGTTTTGAGAAATAATAAATAATTTTTAAGCCATAATTCTAACGAGTCTAAAATGATCTTTTAGACTCGTTTTTTATTCCGTGAAATACAAAGAAATAATGAGCATTCACGGAAAACGGAAGAAAGTTCTATCTGGAACAACTTGCCTTTCAGCAGTGACCAATTCCAGAGTCAGAATTCCTTGTCCCCGAAAAATTAGCGCATTTCCCCGCTTGCATTTTTGTAGTCAACCTGATATATTCCAGTCAGAAAAAATCTTTGGGCTTTTGTCTGAATGTCAAGAATTCGCTAATCTGGATTTGGCGAATTCAGCTCTAAGCATACCTGAATCTTTTTTGACAAGTCTATAACGTGAGGCTGGATAGCGGATCAACCTTATGATTTTCATGAAGACCTCTCGTGAAAACGGCTTTACATACATAGAATTGATCGTCGCGGTTTCAGTCATGGCAATTACTTTGGCCCTAGCCGCGCCTTCCCTGGAAATCGGGAGAGGAAGGGAACGGAGGAAAAGTGGAAATTGCAGAACCCGATGGGACAGTTCTTGGGTCCGTTGAGCTGTCCCCTCGTGACGGCCTTGATGGCGCTGTTTTGCAGACCGCAAGAACCATCAAATTCTCGAGTCGCGGTACTGCGCAAACGGCAAGTGTTCTTATTGGTCATGCAGACAACGCCAACATCGCATACAGGGTGTTGACAAACGATGGTGGGGGTATCCGAATTGAAAAGGAAAAGAGCTGACAGGAGCGCGCCGGGTCGCACGGGCGGCTTTACGCTGATCGAGCTTATGATTACGCTGGTCGTGCTTTCCATAGGGCTTCTCGGTCTGGCAGGCCTGCAGGTGGGGGTTGTGCGTGCCAATGCATTTAACAGGGACATGATGATCGCCAATTCCATAGGCACGGATCTGCTGGAAGAGGCCAAGGCCGAGGGTGATAGTCTTAGCGATGTGAATGAAACATTCGTTTATGATATGGATGTGGACGGTGATGGTGATGACGATGACCCCTATAACGGCCGTTTCTCGGTCACGCGTCAGGTGACCAAGTTTACGCACTTCGCCGTGGTCGATGTGGGAGTGTCATGGGTTGACTCTTTGGGCGAGAGCCATCGATTGACGTTTAAGACGGATATAGCGCAATGAGAACGATTAAAATGCTAGACAGAGGAATGGGCGGCTTCACTCTCGTGGAGATGCTCGTGGTACTCGCTATTGTAGGAATTGTTACATCAGGAGTGATCGAGTTCATGATACAGCAGAGCCGAAGTTACGGCCTGCAGACCGATCTTCAAGAGACGGAGCAAAATGTGAGGGCAGCCCTGGACATGCTTTCCGAGGAATTAAAGAGGGCCGAAGAGATTACACCTGATCCTTTAGGTGGAGAGGGTGAAAACATAGAAATTAAGTACACCATCATAGAGCCAGACGGAACTAAGAAGGAAGTTAATACGACTTATAAGTACGTTCCCGTAGACGACTTGGACGCTAGAGAGGATAAGGATGCCCCTCGGATCGGATATGAGGTGGACGGAAGTCATGTCGGTAATATCGGCTA
>CAYOYU010000483.1:283-2149 GCA_964408265.1 uncultured Syntrophorhabdaceae bacterium | reverse complement strand
ACTACCTGAACGATATTTCTGAAAAAAACAGGCATACCCGGGATTTTACTTTGAATAGCCTCACCAGGGCGATAACCGAAGTCATCGCCTTCTTCCCGGTCTACAGGACTTATATAAATTCGTCGACCATTCAAGACAGAGACCGTCAGTACACAGAGGCTGCGGTTTCCAGGGCTAAAAGAAAAAATCCGGCTATCAGCGCATTCATATTCGATTTTATCGGAGATGTCCTTTTGCTTAAAGTCCCTGAAGATTTTAGCGAAGAAGACAAAAAAGAGTGGTTTGATTTCGCGATGAAGTTCCAGCAGCATACAGCGCCTGTCATGGCAAAAGGGGTTGAAGACACGGCTTTTTATGTGTATAACCGTCTCGTATCGCTCAATGAGGTCGGCGGAAGTCCCGACAGGTTCGGCCTCTCCCTGGAGGCCTTTCATGGACAGAATCTGGACAGGCTCAAGTTCTGGCCCCACTCGCTCATCACGACTTCCACCCACGACTCCAAACGCAGCGAAGACGTAAGGGCGAGGATAAATGTCCTCTCGGAGATTCCTGATACATGGAAGGAAGGTCTGACGCGATGGAGCTACCTCAACAAGATGAAGAAACCTGTAGTTGAAGGACAGGAGGTGCCGGACCGCAACGAAGAGTATCTTATCTACCAGACACTCATAGGCGCCTGGCCGCTTGGCAGCGCCGATGAGACCGAATACGATGACTTCAAGAAGAGGATCAAGAACTATATCATAAAGGCGCTGAGGGAGGCTAAAGTCAATACGAGCTGGATAAATCCTCACGCAGCTTATGAAGACTCCGTGACGTCTTTTATCGACGCTCTTTTGGCGATCAGTGCGGACAACAAGTTTCTTGAGGAGTTCGAACCTTTGCAAAAGACGATTTCCTATTTCGGCATGATGAATTCCTTATCGCAGACATTGATGAAAATAACTTGTCCGGGCGTTCCCGACTTCTATCAAGGGACCGAGATATGGGATTACAGTCTTTGTGATCCGGATAATCGGAGGCCTATAGACTTCGACCGCAGGAGGAAAATGCTTGCCTCTCTGAAAGAGAATACGTCAAAGAACGGACCGGAGTTGAAAGTTGTGTTGAAGAAACTCATCGAAGAGTGGGAAGACGGATCCGTAAAACTCTATGTGACATCCAAGGCTCTGGCCTACCGGGGAAGTAACCATACTCTCTTCATGAAAGGAGCTTATATTCCGCTCACCGCAGAGGGAGAATTAAAGGATCATATCTGCGGCTTTGCGAGGCAAAGAGACAATAGAACTGTCCTTATTATTGTCCCGAGATTTATGACCCAAGTCTCGCATTTTACCGTTGAAGCTCCCTTTATGGAAAAGGTTTGGGGAAAGACCGCAATTAGGCTGCCGGATGACATCCCGGGCAACATCTTTAGAAATGTTCTGACCAAAGAAGAGGTGAAAGTGATTCGCCGCGCCGGGAAAAGGGTATTGACCCTGGCCGATGTCTTCTCCTGTTTCCCTGTGGCGATGCTCGAAGGAACCAGGGATAGCAGCCTCACCAGTATGTCCGTCCATGCGAAGTAAAAATGGCAGATGATTGTTTGCAATGTCTTTAAATGATTTAGACTTTCATTAGTTTAGTTATTAAGGGTCTCATAATAGTATTGACATGGTTCGACAGGCTCACCATGATCCCGAATGCCTGCCGGCGCCTTTATCCTGATTGGAAGGTAAGCTGTTCGGTTCGGAAGGAAATCAACCCCAGTGTGCACTTTACCAAATAGCAGGGTTGCAATTCATCCGGCTTTGGGGACCTGCAGCTTGAAATTCTCGGACACTTCCGTGCAGTTGCGTATCCATTCCTGAGCATCCTTGTCACCCA
>CAYOYU010000483.1:0-242 GCA_964408265.1 uncultured Syntrophorhabdaceae bacterium | reverse complement strand
TGATGTCGTCCCATTTTGTGTGAAGGATTTTGTAGCAGATGTTCTGGATTTGCCAGAGGTTAATCTCGAACGGCAAGGTACTAACCAGTTTTGCGGCCTTGTTCAATCTCTCCATGCAGGAAAGGTCATCACATTGGTCGAGAGCCTGCTTTGCGAGACGCTCAATGTTCGTCTTCAGTAATAATCCCAAAGCTGCCTCATCCAGGATTGCGCCGGCCAAACGAGCTTCTTCCAGAAGAGGT
>CAYOYU010000482.1:0-2150 GCA_964408265.1 uncultured Syntrophorhabdaceae bacterium | reverse complement strand
CTTCCCACTCCGGCATACTCTTCGAAGTTGACGATGTATTCGTCTAGCATGGCATCGCCCCTCGAGAAACACCAGGCCGTTGTGGGCCGGTAATGGCCCGAGAGGGTCTCAGAAATGGTCTTGTAATAGATGCCCCCCCTGTCATAATCGACGGTCCCCAGTTTTCTGCTCATCACTTCTCTCGTAAAGTCCGAGACCATGAGAGGATAGTAGGTGACCTGGTCCACGTTGAGGCGGATGATCGTTTTCAGGTCCTCTTTGAGAATTTCCATTGACTGCGTTGGGAAGTTGAATATCATGTCCACGTTCAGCGTATCGAAAATACCCTGAGTCGCCGAGAGCCTTTCAGCTATCTCCTCCCCGCTGCCATACTTGTGAAAACGCTGAATCGTCTTCAGGAGATTGTCGTCGAACGTCTGGACCCCCACCGAAAGGCGGTTCACCCCACTCTTCTTCAACCCGCTTATGTTCTCCGGTGTGAGATGATTCGGGTTCGTCTCAACAGAGACTTCCCGGACCTTAAAGAGGGAACGGGTAAGGTCCAGCACTTCTGCAAGTTCATCCATCAACACCGTCGGTGTACCGCCGCCCACGTAAACCGCCCTGAAGTCATATCCCAGGTCCCGGTAAGTCCTGATCTCCTTCCTGAGGGCATCAAAGTACGGCCGGGCCAGGTCTTCCCTGAAAGCTACACGGTTGAATGAACAATAGGGACAGAGTTCCTCACAGAAGGGGACATGAATGTAGAGAAGCCGGTCCATCTCGGCCGTCATGGAGGGAACGGAAAGGTTTGCGCCGGCGGCAAACCGCAGGGACTCTGCGTTCATCTTCCGGGCGACAGACGTGATGAATCGTTCCATAAACATAGAAAAAGGATTGTAGCACAGAATGACTCTTCTTCATTCGCCGGTCTGAATTGGGGCGACTAAATTTTTCTTATAATTTCTCTTGACAGCTATATTTTGTCATGCTACCTTCAGAATATAAGCTCGACCGACCGACCGGTCTACTCGACGTGATTCGGCTCAGGGGCAGAAGAGGGGTTAGGTGAGCATCGTCGAACAGGACGTAAAGGAGAGGATCCTCCAAGAGGGAATCAAGCTCTTTCTGACCAACGGCTTCGTCGGAACCTCCGTAAAAGATCTCACTCAGGCTGCCGGAATAGCCCGGGGCACGCTTTACTGGCACTTTGCCAGCAAGGATCAAATCCTGGATGAGGTCCTGAACAGATACTATGAACAATTTGTTAAAGGCATAATAGAGGTCATAAAAGACTGCGAAGGTGACTTCCTGGCCAAGTTCCACGCATTTTACAGGTTCATCACGGAATTTGCCAGGGACCACCGGGAACTGTTGACGGTCTTTGACATATTGCTTGGAGAGATAAGCAGGAACGGGACCGAGGCGGCGAGCAAGATGAAAGAAATTCGGTCCGAATTGAGGACTGCTTTCGAGGAACTTCTCACCATCGGGAAGCAGGAAGGGGCTATTGGCAGCGACATAGATGTTAAGGTACAGGCCCATGTATTGATGGCCACTTTTACAGGAATGCTCCTCCATTGGTTTGTTCATGAGGAGTCATTGGATGCGGTCGCCTATGCAAGGGCATTCCGCCAGGAAATACTGAAAGGGCTGGGTGTCGAAAAGACGAGCCCCGCCGGGGAATCCGAGCAGACACAGAAAGATTCGAAGAAATCCAACGCTAAACGGACAGCGAAACAAACCTGAACTGTGAAATATGAGAGTATGCTCCATGCGGGAAGCATCGATTTCTACTGCACGTTAGTCGACCGAATAGTCGGTCGCCTTTAGGGGTCAGGCGCTATTGGTAGTCAAATTACGAAGTACGGAGGGTCTATTATGAAGAAAGGTATTGTGGGGGTATTGGTTCTCTTTATGATGTTCGCTTTTATCATGTCTCTCTTGCCTTGTCCGGCATTTGCACAGGATAAGGTAATCAAGCTCAAGTATGCATGTTTTTTCCCGCCGGCCCACAAGGGCAACATACTCACCGAGCAGTGGTGCAGAGAGGTCGAGAAGAGGACCAAAGGAAAGGTCAAAATTACGTTCCTTGGTGGTGGGACCCTGGTACCAGGCCCACAGGGATATGAAGCAGCCGTGAAGGGTATTGCTGATATCTCGAACGGGGC
>CAYOYU010000481.1:0-2151 GCA_964408265.1 uncultured Syntrophorhabdaceae bacterium | reverse complement strand
GGGCTCCTCCGGAATGACAAACAAGGTGAAACTGCCCGCGTCAGAGACCTGACTTATGGGTAAAGGGCAGCACGAGTGTGGGACGAAGGCTGGACCCGGGCAATAGCCTCGACCGGACGGATTCGGGTTGAAGAGACGGTAGAGGGCCCAGGGGTCGGGCAAGGCTGGTTCGGCGATCGAACGAAATAGCCTAATGAAAACAAATAATTACGGCAGGCCTGGTGGGCCTGAACGGGCGGAGCCTACGCGGAATCCGCCAATGCGACGACGGCAGGACCGGCAAGAGAGGAAGGCACTTTGATGGAAGAGAGCGTAGAAAAGGAGGTCAGGGAGTTCATCTTCAATAATTTCCTCTTTGGCGACTCCGAAAATACGCTGGAGGAATCAGATTCGTTCCTCGAAAAAGGGATCATAGACTCCACGGGCGTTCTCGAACTGGTTTCCTTCATTGAGGAGACGTACGGGATCAGGGTTGAAGACCATGAACTGCTTCCTGAAAACCTGGATACGATAGCGGCCGTGACCGCTTATGTGCTGAAGAAACAGATAGAAGCCCGGCAGGCCTGACTCGTGCTGGTTCATCACTTCCTCGCGTAAAGGAGCATTTGCCCCATGAACGTCCCTTTTGTCGACCTTAGACCGCAGTTCCGGGAAGTCGAGCACGAAGTCCTGCCCATGGTGAGGGAGGCCATGGAAAATGCGGCCTTTATCGGCGGCCCCCAGGTAACAGGCTTTGAGGCTGAGTTCGGCGCCTTTTGCGGCAGCAAGTACTGTGTGGGTGTGAATTCAGGCACCGATGCGCTTCGCTTTGCCCTCATTGCAGCGGCTGTCGGGTCCGGGGATGAAGTCATCACCGTTCCCCACACCTTTATCGCACCCACCGAGGCCATCTCCCAGGTCGGTGCGAAGCCCGTTTTCGTCGATATTGACCCCAAAACATACAACATGGACGTCTCCAAAATCGCCGGCGCCATCACGCCCAGAACAAGGGCGATCGTCCCTGTTCATATTTATGGTCAGCCTGCAGACATGGATCCCATCTTGGAAGTTGCCTGCAAAAACAACCTTGTCGTCATCGAGGATGCCTGCCAGGCTCACGGAGCGCTCTACAAAGGCAAGAGCGCCGGATCCATGGGTCTGACAGGGTGCTTCAGCTTCTACCCGGGAAAGAATCTTGGGGCCTATGGTGAAGCAGGCGCGGTGGTCACCGAGAGCGAGGACACGGCCAACAGGATCCGCATGATCCGGGATCACGGCCAGACCCAGAAATACTACCATGACATGGAAGGGTACAACGGGCGGCTCGACGCAATACAGGCAGGGGTGCTGCGCATAAAGCTCAGAAGACTGGAAGCATGGAACCGATCGAGGAGGCAGAACGCCGGACACTATAGCGAACTCCTCTCGCGCATCAAAGGGGTCACGGTTCCGGCAGAGGCTGACGGGTGCCGCCATGTGTACCACCTCTATGTGATTCTGGTGGATGACAGAGACGCCCTGCAGAAATACCTGGGTGAAAAAGGGGTTGGCACGGGCCTGCATTATCCGGTCCCTTTGCACCTGCAGAAGGCTTACGCCAACCAGGGCCACAAAAAAGGCGATTTCCCGGTGACCGAGAGCGTGGCAAGCCGCGTTCTGTCTCTGCCCATGTTTCCGGAATTGGCCAACGAACAAGTCGAATATGTCGTCGACTGTATCAGACAATTCATGAAGAAAAGGTAGACACAATGAACATAGGGCTTATCGGATATGGCTACTGGGGACCCAATCTGGCCCGGAATTTCAGTGCGAACCCTGAATTGGATCTTGCATATATTTGCGATTTTTCGCAGGAACGGCTCAAGGCCGCCTCAAAACTGTACAGGCAGACAAAGCTCGTAAATGACCCCCTGGCCCTATTTAAAGACACCAACCTGGATGCCATCGCGATTGCGACCCCTGTTTCCACCCATTTCGAGCTGGCGAAGAAGGCCTTGGAGAATGGGATGGATGTGTGGCTCGAAAAACCCATGACCGAGAAAGTCGAAGAGGCCGAAGAACTCATCGAACTGGCTGAAAGGACCAAAAGACTCATCCACGTGGATCACACCTTCGTGTACACGGGCGCCGTCCAAAAGATCAAGGAGCTATTCGACAAAGGCGAACTTGGAG
>CAYOYU010000480.1:0-2156 GCA_964408265.1 uncultured Syntrophorhabdaceae bacterium | reverse complement strand
GTAGTAGGGTAATACCACCATGACTGCCGAAGCCGCCACACCCACCAAAAAAGTAAAATTGGCTACGTAAAGCCCCCAGGCCACATCCCGACTCAGGCCGGTTATGCCCAAACCGTAGTTCCATTGTTCGAGGTACGAGAGGAACCCGACACCGGAAACAATCAGCAGGAGAATGATCAGGCCCCAATATCCTCGACCGCCCACCCGGGCTCTTTCTAGCATCATCGCCTCATACGAGGTAATACACCTGCGGCTTTGTCCCCAATTCCGGCTTCCGCCGAAGAGAATACTGGCGATCCAGAATTCCCCTTAGCTCCGAGTTCCCGTCGTTTACGTCCCCAAAAGCCAGGGCTTTCTCTTTACACGCCTCGACACAGGCTGGGCGGAGACCTTTCGCCAGCCGTTCTTCGCAGAAATTGCACTTCTCGACAACACCTGGTCTGCGTATCGGAAAGTCTCGAGCTATCTCGCGGATGAAAGGCCTCGCGTCTCTCCAATTAAAGCTTATGGCGCCATAGGGACATCCCACCATACAGTACCGGCAGCCAATGCACCGGTGAGAATCCTGCATGACGAGCCCATCTTCCCTCCTCCACATCGCGCCCACAGGACAGACTGACACGCAAGGGGGGTTGTCGCAGTGATTGCAGAGGACAAGGCTGGGTAGCCCCCTCAACTCTTTTTTGAGAAATGCATGCTTTTGCTCTGGAAATGCTTCCTCATAGGGAATAGTCCAGATCCATTTGACTTCATCCTTTGGGTTACCAAAGGACGGGACGTTGTGCGTCCGATGGCAAGCATCTATGCAGTCCCTACATCCATCCTTTGCCAGACACGCTTCTTGATTGATGACCATTGCCCATCTTTTGCGTACTGAACCTCCTGCTACGGGCGAGGCATTTGCTCCTTTGAGTTTGGAGAGTACGTCCAAAAAGGGCTTGGCGACCACTCCCAGTAAGGCAAGTCCAGTAACCTTGAGGAATCCTCTCTTGCTGCCGTCCATCAACTAGCCCTTTCGGGTCGGGTGTGGCAGTCCCAGCACTCAAGTCTTGGTCTGGCATATTCAACCGACGCATAGTTGTGGCATTGATCACAAAACTCTGCCTTGTTCGAATGACACGCGAGGCAGGTTCGGGTAAGGCTCATCTCATACTCCCTCCCGCTGCTGGCGACATACATCCTTTTGCCTTCGCGGGTAACGGAATGTTTCCACTCGTTGAGCAGATCCATGTGCTTAGCTCTCATGTATTGCGTTGACTCTACGCACTGCTTTTCTGGGGTCACGATTTTTAGCTTCAGTTTATAAGCGGTCTTCCCGATGCCATGGCAGGTGAGGCAAATGGAGAAGGGAGGGGTGGCATAGTCGGTCAGGCTGATGATTGAGACTGATGCCGCCCCGAGGATAGCCAGGGCCAGCACGAGGGACCCCCACCGTGGGCGGAAGGGCGAATCGCCCCTGCCAATCTTGTCCCCGAGGACACCTGGCATCGTTGGCTCGTCGCCTATGCTGCGTTCGACTTACTAGGGACGTGGTAGCCTGGGTCTCTTCCTATTTGCTTGGCATAGATCATGGCCAGGATCCGGTAAAAGGGGTGCATAAATTTCGACAAGGGGAAACAGGCTACTAGAAGGAAGAGAAACACCAGGTGCCACAGGTAGACGGAGTGAACCCAGCCTGTTGCTTTCACAAACCTCAGCAATGGCAGGGCCTCCCCGGTTATGGTGACGAGGTAGAGTGACAATATGAAGAACCAGTCATAATAACTTGCCTTCCCCGCCTCAGCTTTTCTAAAGAGTCGTCTGTAGATCATCAGGGTCAAGCCGGAGAAGAGAGCCAAGCCGCCAATCATTCCGAAAATCTTAATGGGATTGCTTAGAGGCAGGGGCAACCCTGCCCCCGTAAGGGAATAAATCTGCGCCGCAACACAGGTGACGAAAAGGGAGACGAATCCATAGAATACGAGCAGATGGGACGAATAATTGGCTTTATTTACTGTGCACCGGTTGAAATTGCCGTGTCTCAATACTTCAGTTACAGCCAAATCCAGGCTCGTCAAAAACCCTCTTTGAATCTGCCGTATCGGCTGAGGATTCCCCCCCAAACGCGCCGCCCGCGCTCGCTGCGCCTCGCCGCGCTGTTGCACAAGCCGGCGCGC
>CAYOYU010000479.1:0-2171 GCA_964408265.1 uncultured Syntrophorhabdaceae bacterium | reverse complement strand
TGTTCACTCCCCCTTGGAGAACTTGACGCAGCCTCGGATCCCTGGAAAACGACCGTGCCACGCCCTCCAATTCGGTCTTTTTCTTGGCAAGCAGATAGACGGCGGACTTGCCTGCATAGTTGATGCGGTCTTCGATTCCTTTCTCCAGCCGTCCAGACGCAATCTCTACCCCGATGTAGGTCGCGACAAGCATGGGAAAGACACCGATAAAGATAAAGGCTACAATGAGTTTTTTCCGGATAGAGAAACGTTTGATCATTTACCGGTCTCTGCTTTTTCCCCGTGGGCCTTATCATCCGAGCGTTCAGCATGCAGACCCCATCAATTTGTTAACACGACCTCAAACTGTTCCTGATGAAACTCAGGTTCACCTTTAATGATAATTCTCTTGCGCGAGCTGTTTTCCAATTCTTCTACGGTCCGGCGTTCTTCGTCATAGAGTACATCGGCGATATCACTTTGAGCAATTACCAGGATTTTTTTCTCCTTGGTCAGAGGAGCGATCCTGCTGATTTCCCGAAAGATGTCATGGCATACAGCCCCTTTCGACTTAATAAATCCCTCCCCTTCGCAGTAACTGCACGGCTCCATCAAAGTCCTCCCCAGGCTTTCTCGAACCCTTTTCCGTGTCATCTGTACCAAGCCGAGCTCCGAGATCTCGTAAATGGTGGTCTTGGCCTTGTCGTTCATAAGGGCTTTTTGCAGCGCATTGTATACAAGCATGCGATTCTTTTTCTCTTCCATATCGATGAAGTCGATAATAATGATTCCACCGATATTGCGGAGCCTGAGCTGGTAGGCGATCTCACGAGCCGCCTCCATGTTGGTCTTGAAGAGCGTCTCTTCCAGGTTCCTTTTCCCTACGTACCGTCCCGTATTGACATCAATGGCCACCAGGGCCTCGGTCTGGTCAATGACAATATATCCGCCCGACTTGAGCCAGACTCTTCGCTTTAAAGCCCGTGAAATCTCGACTTCCACTCCATACGCATCAAAAATGGGTGCGGTCCCGTCATAAAGGACAACCTTGTCCTTGAGGTTCGGAAGAAAATTGTCGACAAAATCCTTTGTCCTCTGGTACTCCGAGGGAGAATCAATGACCATCCGATCCACTTCGGAGGTAAAAACGTCCCGGATCACCCGGAAGACAAGGTCGAGATCGCTGTGCAGCAGGCAGGGGGCCGGCGCCTTCTCCGCCTTGGTTTGAACATTGACCCAAAGGCGGTTTAGGAATTGCTTGTCTGCTTTAAACTCCTCCTCGCTCTTACCCTCACTTACCGTTCGAATAATATATCCCTCACCAGAGCCCTTTATCTGCCTGACAATCTGCCGAAGTCTTTCCCGTTCCTTTTCGTCGTCTATCTTTCTGGAGATACCCACGTGATCCACACCAGGCATGTAAACCAAATAACGACCCGGCAGAGAAATGTAAGAAGTCACTCTTGCGCCCTTGGTGCCGATGGGCTCCTTTGAGACTTGCACGATGATCTCCTGCCCTTCCTTGAGCAAATCCTCAATATGAACATTATATTCAACCTGTGTAGGTTCCTTTTCGATGATTTCTTCTTCAAATTCACTCTCTTTGATAATTTCCGGATAGTAATTGGCATGATTGTCGATGTCAGAGACATAGAGAAACGACGATTTCTGCAGACCGATATCCACGAATGCCGCTTGCATCCCCGGAAGAACCTTTATGACACGGCCCCTATAAATATTCCCCACCACGCTCTGTCCCTGCTTCATATCTATGTAAATCTCCACCACGTTATCATTTTCCAGTACGGCAACGCGTGTCTCATAAGGGGTTGAGTTCACAATGAGTTCAGTGGTCATGGATGCTCCTGAAGGCAGAGTCTCAATTTACTGGCGCTGCTTACTCCCGATACGGGTACACAATGATCTGCGAGGAATCTGGATGACTACCTGGGCGAACCCGGACGGTCGGTAGCCCCTCATATTTGTTGCACCACAGCGACGTTTTTTTCGTTGAAGGGAACGGGCTGATGTTTGTCTATATATAGACCCACTCGGATCGCTTCAATCTCCCCTTCCTGATTTCTTGTGCCGTCACATAGGACTCGGATCATTTCATCCAGGCGGACCCCGCCCTCATGTCCAATCTGGAGGCCCATGCGTAAAACGACAATATCCTCTTTTGTGGAAACCAA
>CAYOYU010000478.1:0-2171 GCA_964408265.1 uncultured Syntrophorhabdaceae bacterium | reverse complement strand
TGAGAAGGTGAGAAGGTGAGAAGGTGAGAAGGTGAGAAGGTGAGAAGGTGAGAAAAGGCGATACATGATACATGATAGAGGCAGGAACGATGGATGATAGAGGCAGGAACGATGCGGGAGAGACGATGCAGAAACATGGCAGCGCGGAGGAAGAAATGAAAAGGTTTGGGAAATACGGTCTTGTGTTAGTTTTTGCAGTTTTCATGATGATTCTGCCTGGAGTCGTCCCGTCTGCGATTGCCCAGAGTTCCACGCCGCCGCCGATCGTGACCAATCCCCCATTCATAGCGGGAACGACGATAAGTTCGACTAAGGTGAATGAGAATTTCTCTGCCCTGAACGATGCCGTTCCGAGGATGACAAGCGTGGGTACTGCAGCCAATGTGGTGCTTACTTCCCAGACTCAGAATCTCGCCACGGTAACAGTGACTCCCCCCGGCAACGGGATGATGCTCCTCATCGCATCGCTGAGCGTTACCATGGCGGAAGGCGGGACCTTCGGCGGAAAGGGTTGGGGCACTATCTCAGCGAACCTCTGCATCACTCCCATGAACAACTGTGCCCCGGTGATGCTCGACATGCCGCCGCTACCCGGTGATCCGCTTCCGCAGCTCTATTCCCCGCGGATCACGTTCCCGGCGACATTCATGGCCATGGCGCCTGCCGTGAAAGGCGTACCAGCCACGTACAACCTGACGGGTCTGAAGGACTACTCAGATGGGGGAAGTATTATCGTAAGCGGAACGCTGCTTGCCATATTCATGCAGTGGGGATTATAGAAATAGCGCACCGGGCAGCTATGCCCGTGCCTGTGACGCACGCGCCGGTATATCGATTCAGGATCACGGCACACCAATGAAGGAGAAGCCCCTATGACAGAGGGTATGGGAAGGATGAGGCTCCGGTGTTTCCTATTGGCAGCAATAATTCTCCTTGCGGCATTTATCACGTTGGGACCGGACATGGCCCTGGGGCAGACCTGTCTTCCGCCCCCTTCGGGCCTTGTCGGTTGGTGGGGAGGAGACGGCAACGCGGTTGATTTAGCAGGGGGCAATAACCTTTCGGCGTCAGCCGGCACCTCCTACCAGGCGGGCAAAGTCGGGAAAGCTTTCAGTTTCAACGGCACGGACGGCTATGCGGAAAAAACGAGTCCCGGAAGCGAGCTGAATATCGGGAGCCAGAGCTGGACAATATCGGCCTGGGTCAAGACATCCTATAGCGGGACGGATAATATGATAATCGTCGGCCGTTATGAGTGCGGATGGGATTGTTCTTCTCCCGGCGGTGGCAGCAGCGCAGACTATGAATTATCAATCGATGGCTCCGGTTTTGCCAGGGTTGCGATCAGATCTGACAACAACACCGATATTACCGCTGTGGACAACGTCAGCATCAGGGACAATAACTGGCACCTCGTTGTGAGCGTCCTTAACAGGGGGGATAATACCCTGAAGATCTACGTCGATGGGATCGAGAGGATCTCGGTTCCTTCGGGCTCCCTGGACGCCGTCAGCGACGGCGGTTCTCCTTTCGAAATCGGCCGGTTATTCAGGCGATCATTTGCAAGTCCGATAAATTATTTTCAGGGCATGATAGATGAGGTCCAGGTCTTTAACCGTGGTCTTGCGGCCTCAGAAATAGAGGCTATTTACAATGCAGGAAGTGCAGGCCTCTGCAGGTCTTTCGTGCTGATTACGAACGGCCTCGTCTCCTGGTGGAAGGGAGAGGGGAACGCGCTGGATGCGATGGGTGTGAATAACGGCTTTCTCCAGCCCGGCGCGAGCTACGCCCCGGGCATCGTCGGGCAGGGTTTCAGTTTCACCAACTCCACCGACAGTTACGTGGACATACCCGACAGCGTAAGCCTCAACCCTACCGGTGCCTTCTCTGTTGACGGGTGGTTCTACATCGACCCATCAGCCCCGGGGTTTGGTGGACGCATCAACACCCTTATATCGAAGGGCAACGGAAACCCCGGGAGCGGCGGATGGGACCTGGCCGTCGATGACAGGACGGCAAGCGGATTCAGCAGGACCCTCTACTTCCTCTTGAGCGGCACCGATAATTACCTCGAGCTGAGGAAGGACAACGCCATCAGCATTGCCGGCTGGTATCACGTTGCCGCAACCTTCGATCCTTCCTCATCACCCCAGGTGAAGCTCTATCTCGAC
>CAYOYU010000477.1:0-2183 GCA_964408265.1 uncultured Syntrophorhabdaceae bacterium | reverse complement strand
TGGCGGGTTTTAAACCGCCCCTCCCTGGCTGGGTTTGAAGTGACCGGTGACATTGCTTGACCGGGTCTGATAACTGCTGTATTGGCGTTGGTACACCATCTTCATCGTCCACCAATACCTCACCCAACTCTTCGACTTTACGTCCAGGAGCGTCGATGATGACTTCTCCCGGCCAAGCCTCCACTTTGCATCCCTCCCTTACACAATCGCAAAGCTGGTCTGAGACTTCGATGAGTCTGGCTCCTCCTAAAGACAACAATGCGTCGTCATCAGGTATGCCGGTCGATCTCGCTCGGGACTCGCTCTGCCTCCTACTAGAGGAGGCTTGGAGCATTGACATTTGTCTTTGCGTAATGAGTCCTTCCAGTGGTGACCGATCATTAACTTCCTTCTTGTACATGTCATTTACCATTATCAGGGCACCATTTTGTCCTGTGGACATTGTCCGTTCGACATATTCTTTCAATGTTAGCTTGCCCTTGTTCAACAAATGTACTAAGGCATATTTCACTCGTGCAATCGCGCTTCTATTGTCAGGATTCCAGTAGACCTTCTTGAATAATTGGTATCGAGCCATTATCACTTGCTCGACAGGTGACAGACCAGACGCACGCCATCCAAGAACATAAGGTTCTCTGTTCGTAATGTGTGAAGATCTCACCAATTTGTGTATATCAAGCCCAATCCCATCGGGCACTCCTGTGTAATAGCTGTCGTAAAATAGGTAGATGTTTTTATCCAGGTCGACACCGCGATCGATGACAATGAAGCTATGGATCAAGCGGTTTTCTTTATCCTCCATCGCTATGGACCACCCTTTTATGATACCCCAGAGAGCTTCTGGGTCGATGTCCATTTGTTCCAAGAGCCTAGACAATATGTGTCGCTGGACCTACCCGATGTGAGAATGGCCGCAACAGAGGACCCTCGTGGTTTTATCGAGATGTATCCGCCCCCCGTGATCTTTGACGAGGCGCAGTATGCCCCCGGTCTGCTCCCATATATCAAAGAAAAATTTGACGCGGAACGGGAACGGTACGGACAGTATATTGTCACGGGCTCACAGAACCTTCTGCTTATGGAGCGCGTCACAGAATCGCTGGCCGGACGGGCGGCGATGCTCCGGCTTCTTCCGCTCACGCGACGTGAAGCTGAAGGGCATCCCCAGAGACAGTTTCCGTGGGAGACGGGAGCGCCAAAATCGAAAACGAAGAGGATACCCTCGAGGAAACTCTGGGAGGAGTTCCTGCGTGGAGGTTATCCCGAGCTTGTGGCGCACCCGAAACGCGATATCGCCCTTTGGCACTCTGCATATATACAGACGTATCTGGAACGCGACGTCCGTACGCTTCGTCAGGTGGGTGACCTTACACAGTTTCAGAATTTCCTCAGAGCATTGGTTGCCCGGAGCGCTCAACTTTTGCATCTTTCAGACCTTGCACGGGACCTGGGCATTTCGGTGAACACCGCCAAAGCGTGGCTCTCCGTGCTGGAGGCCACGTATCAGGTGATCGTGCTGCGTCCGTACTTTGCCAATGTGGGCAAGCGACTCGTGAAGACGCCGAAGGTATACTTTACCGATGTCGGGACGCTGTGTTACCTCGCCGGACTCAAAGACCCGGAACATGCAGCCTCCGGACCAATGGGGGGCGCGATAATTGAGACGGCTGCGCTTTCGGAGATTTTCAAGTCGCTCACAAACCGCGGCATTGAACCTCAAATGTATTTTTGGCGAACCTCTGCCGGCACGGAAGTGGACATCATAGTGGAGGCTGGTCAAAAGCTGGTCCCGATAGAGGTGAAGCTTTCATCCACACCCCGACCGGCCATGGCCTCGAGCATCAAGACATTCCGGGAAGACTTAGGGGAGAGAGCGTCGCAAGGCTATGTGGTTCATACCGGCGACATCCGTCTGCCGCTGGGTTCAGGCGCGACGGTGCTGCCCTTTACGGATCTGTAGCTATAGAAACCGATCATCTAGTCGTGTATCGGCGTTCATCGGCGGTTAAGAATGCCTTTGTGTTCCCATTCCTCATCTTTTGTTCTCTCCCTTTCGCCTTTCGCCTTGCTCCTTTCGCCTCCCTTATCCGCGTCCATCAGTGCTTGCCCCTGAGACCGGTTGTTGACAAATGAAGGAAAGGATGGGAGAATCACTTCATGCCGAACGTGGTCACTGCGGGAGC
>CAYOYU010000476.1:0-2184 GCA_964408265.1 uncultured Syntrophorhabdaceae bacterium | reverse complement strand
GTTTCTTGTGGGCTACTTTCTCGGCGATGCCCGACTTCTTCACAAAGATGCCCACAACGTCACCCACAAACTTGCCTGCCGCCCAGGCGGTCATTACCGAAAGCCCTTCTGTGTCCATGACGAGGAGCCAACTGGGGACCCTTGAATTCTCTATCTCTCCGCTGATGATAAAGTAGGTGAGTGAGAAGTTGCAGGTAATGAGAACGGGCGAATTCTCGTCGGGGTTGTTGATTGGATAGATGCCCTCTGCAGTCGTCATGGGCCGCTGAGGGTCGGTGTATATATTGAGCCGCTGCAGGAGCAGCGGGAAGATGCTCTCTCCTTCAAAGTCGCTCAAGACTATAATTCCTGCATATTTGGCCACCAGAGTGGAGGCTATGAGGGTCTCCTTCATCAGGTTGTCGGCCATTTCGCAGGGAAAGGTTATGGTGGGAAACCCGAGGGGTTTGTACTTGCTCATGAGTGCAGCCCGCCTGATGGCGATCTGATCCGTAAGAACACCCTTCAGGGTACGCGCCGCAGTGTCGAGGACGAGATCCTTGAGTCCCATTGCGGTCAGCTTCTCCACCAGGTCCGCCGTCGCATCGATACCTTCACCCTTCACCGCCAGGGGGCACTGGAAACCTTTGGCCAAAAACCCGAACTCCTCGTAGTTCTCCTTTGTGGCGGCATAGATGAGCGGCTTTTTCGCCTTCGAAATCTCGAGGGCTTCCTTCATCGCCGCTGAATCGGGGCTCATGAGGATGATGCTGTATGGCGTTGCAGCAGCCTTCTTCACGATGCGGAGGAAGCCTTCCTGATCGCCTGTCTGCTTCAGGGCAACAATCTCGGGCCGCAGGGTAAGGCCCACCCGCTCGTACTGAAAGCGGGCGAGCTTCGACAGCTTCTCATCCACCGCAGCGTCGTCCATGTCAGAGGTAATGACTGCCGCGAAACCGGGCTTATTGAAGAAGGTCTTCTCGTGCCTGAACATGACCGTCTCGCCGCCGATCTTCACCTCGTATTCGCCGGTACCAATGGACAGCTGCCTGATCGGCGGAGCGCTCGCTTCCGAGAGCTGCTCCCTGGCCTCGGCACTAAGCGAAGAACAGACGTCGAGTTCGGCCTTGCCCGCGGCAAGAGCCATTGCAAAGGCAAGGCAGGTGGGGAATTTGCATTCCCCGCAGTTGGACTTGGGAAGAAGCTTAAATATCTGTATTCCTGTCAGTGCCATAATCGTCTCCTTTTAGGTTACATTATTGATTCCATCGTCAAACAGGGATGACCCTTCTCGGTTATGTAAGCAATGACTTCATCCTCTGTTGTTGCCACCGTCTCGTCGGCGATCATATCCGGGAAATTGGGTATGCCCATCTCCTCACCGCGTTTCAGCAGCCTCTCCTTCAACTCCTCCTTGAGCCGTTTCGGCATCCATGCAAGACGCATGAGGCCTCCGTCGCCTTTCAGGAACTTCCTCTGTGTAATGTTGTATTTACTGTGACCAAGAAAACCGGGGCTCTGCGCGCCGCCGCCCACCGAACCTGCCAGGGTCGTGAACTTCATGCCGCAAGGCGTCATGTCCGTATAATCCCTGTCCACTGTCATGATGCCGTTGCACATGGGCAGAATGGCCGCGATACACTCGCAGCACCCGCAGGTGGTCATGGGGTCGATCATGAGGCTGTAGAGGCTCACATTCTCGATCTTCTGCCGCGATGCCTTGAAAACATAGTCGTTGCATCCCTTGAACTGGCCGTGGACCTCGTCGAGGCACTCACCCTTCAGCACAGGCTGGTTGGGCCCTTCAGGGTTGATCTCATTCGACGCACGGCAGTCGAGCCAGTTGTATGCCCCGCAGAGGCCTGTCCTCTCGGGACTGACGATGCAGACATGGCTCGGCGCAAAAGACTGGCAGAGGATGCAGGAATAGAAGGTCTCCACACTCTCGTCCGTCATGCCCTCTATTCTTTCGTCCCGGTGCTGGTATGCGGCCCGTGCCTCTTCGAGCACCTCCCGTACCTTTGCCTCGTCGGTGTAGATCTTGATCTGGACCTTATCGAAGATGGCCCCGAAATCCTGGTGATATTTGGCATGGATGATCTTGCCGATATCGGCAAGCTTGAAACCCTTGTCTACCGCCTGCTTGGAGACCCGTATCCAGGCTATGTCACGCTGACCTATGTGCATCACTCCCTGGGCCTGGTT
>CAYOYU010000475.1:0-2185 GCA_964408265.1 uncultured Syntrophorhabdaceae bacterium | reverse complement strand
TTCCACCGGTGGCTGGGCGGAGCTGATCACAGTTCCGGTCCAGAAGAAGGATTTTATGTGGATCCGCGTAGGAACCAACAATAACAAGGCCAAGAGACGTAACTGGCTCGTGGTAGTATTTGCCATATCAACAGAAGATTATAACCAATGTTTCGCAGATTATGCGGATCCGCCTGATTATTGTTAAGGCCGAATAAGAAAGAATGGTATGAGTAATCACGCTCCGTACAAAGATTTCACCAGCCGTTTGAAGTTGCTGGTGAGCAAACACCCTGACCTGATCACCACAACGCTGAGCAACATCTTCACCATGCGCCTTATCGGAAACAAAACCCACGGAGACCTTGCAGAAATCGCAATCGCCGAATTCATCAATCAATATATGTACGACTTCCGCTCGATTCATGTCGGCAAAGACCTCTACCGCGCGAAGTCACAAGAGGAAGACATTAAGATCATCAACGAGATTACCAAAGCCGAATTCCCCGTCAGCCTCAAAGCTTACGGGGATGGACCTCTTCAACTTTCCACCGATAAGAACTTCCGCATGTTCCCGAGACTGGAACAATCGGGTGCCGGAGTCCAAGGCCGAGTTGCTGTCCAGAAGATTCTGAAAGACCCTGCCTTTGCAGAATTTCGCAACATTAATGTACTGCCGCTGATCTACGATGAGAAAAAACAACGCTGCAACATACTCGTGTTCGATTATGAACGCGCAGTCAGAGAAACTGTCCGCATTACCAGAGAGGAAGCCGGAAGAGGAAGGAAACATCCGGTCTACCGCTTTTCCGACACGGACGGGAACTACATTTGCGAGGTCCGCTATGGCGATGCTGCTGCGAATGCGCTGCAACGTGGCCTGTGGACCCACACAAAGAACGGGCTGAAGTACTTCGATAGCATTACTAGCGGATGGATTGACTACTCGCATAACCTGATTTTGGTCAAGTTATTCTCGCACGCTTTGGTGTCCTCCGAGGTTGGGCACAAATCGGCTCTTGAGAAGATCAAAGAAGACATCGCTCGCCTAAAGCGGCAGTCGGGGTTAAAGCAATGACCGAAACGCTTTCTCTCTTCGAAGATATTGTTGTCGATGCTCCGCGTACTGAAGGGATTAAGTATGCAGGGTCAAAGCTAAAGCTACTTCCGTATATTCTTCAACTTGCGAAGCGAGTGGGCGCGAAGAAGGTCCTGGATGGCTTCTCCGGTACAACACGGGTTTCGCAGGCGTTGGCTCGGCGCGGCTATACCGTCGCCTGCAATGACATTGCCGAATGGTCGGAAATATTTGCTAATTGCTATCTTCTCTGCAAGAAACGTCGAGTGGACTACCAGCCTTTGATTGATCACCTCAACGCTGTTCCGCCCGTTGATGGGTGGTTTACTGAGCACTATGGTGGGGAGCCAAATGGTGGTTGTGCGGTTCAGGTGGATGGTCTCAAGAAGCCTTGGCAAAGACATAACACTCGAAAGCTAGATGGCATTCGCCAGGAGATCGAGAACCTGGCTCTTGACAAAGTGGACAAGGCGGTGGCACTGACGAGTTTGATTCTATCGCTGGACAAGGTTGACAGCAGTCTCGGTCATTTCGTGTCGTATCTGAACGATTGGTCTCCTCGGTCCTACAACCAGCTATTTCTCCAAGTGCCGGATCTTTTTCCTACAGAGGCGGAGCACGAAGTTTATCGGAAGGACATATTTGAATTGGTGCCTAATATATCCGTTGATCTGGCCTACTTCGATCCCCCGTATGGTTCTAACAACGAGAAGATGCCTCCTTCGAGAGTTCGTTACGCTTCTTACTATCACTTATGGACGACCGTTTGCCTGTTTGACAGGCCGAAATTATTTGGAAAGGCGAAACGCCGGGCCGACACGTCCGATACACTTTCGGCATCCGTCTTTGAAGAGTTCCGGAAGGATGAGGATGGCAGATTCATCGCCGTAAGATCAATTGAGAAACTTATTGAGGCCACTAAGGCTCGCTGGATCATTTTGTCCTATAGCTCTGGAGGAAGGGCGACGGCGGATGAACTTAACGAGGCCATTACGCGCAATGGGCGTTTGCTTGAGGTTATCGAGCTTGATTACAAAACGAACGTCATGGCGGGAATGAAGTGGACAAATGAATGGCTACGAGATGCGGAAAAGCCAAACAGAGAGTTTCTATTCTTGGTGGAGAAAG
>CAYOYU010000474.1:0-2189 GCA_964408265.1 uncultured Syntrophorhabdaceae bacterium | reverse complement strand
TAATCTCCTGTTCGCTGTTGTGGTCTTTAGCTTTATCTTTGCCTTTGCCGGTGTGCCCAAGCCAGTTGATACCACCAAGATCGAGATCGAAGAGCACGCGTCTATCTTATTTTTACCGCCATCGTGACCTGTACCATGATCTTTACGAACTTCAGACTCGAGGGATATTGAACCCTCATGCCACCCGCATCACCTCAACGAATCCACGAGACCGTATCTCACGCCCTTTGCACTGACGATCAGGGACGGGGCATCAAAATGGGCCATGACTTCGCGCAGGAGGATTGCGCCCTGGAGGATAATATCTTCCCTTCCCTGTTCCATACCCTTCATCCGGCGACGCTCGCCAGTGGTCATTGTCTCCATGAGGGAAATCAACCGATCCACCTCCGCCACGGTCAGCCTGTACCCGTGGATCTTCTCTTTCACATAATCAGGAAGCTCCTGAGAGATGGCAGCGAGGTTGGTGATGGTACCACCGGTGCCTACAAGGGTGGGCCGTTCATTACAGACCTCGAAAGGCAGATTGAGAAGGTCACACACATGACTTTTAATCCTGGCCATCTCATCCCGTCCCGGAGGATCGTCTGCTACGAAGAGTTCCGTAAGCTTCACGGTGCCTATTGGCAGGGATACAAAGTCGAGGAATTCCCTCCGGTCTGACCTTATAATCTCCGTGCTCCCACCGCCGATATCCAGGATGAGGAGTTCCTCTCCGGGGATCGCCTCATCTCTCCTGACCGATAGAAAGGTATAATATGCTTCTTCCCGCCCGCTGATAATGTCGATTTTAAACCCTGTTCTTTCCTCCACAAGATCCAGAAAATGGTCGCTGTTCGTCGCTTCTCTCAGGGCACTGGTGCCCACTACAATCGTCTGGTCCACTTTATGTTCATCCACGATCATCCTGTATCTTTCGAGCGCGTCCAGACCCCTTTTCATCGCCTCCTCAGAAAGACGGCCCGTATCCTTCAGTCCCTGACCAAGCCTCGTAATTATCGAGATATCAAGGACGTCTTTTGTGCCCTCCTCCTTCTCCACGATGAGCAGGAGAATGGTATTTGTGCCTACATCGATGGCTGCATATTTCATTTGACACCCCGGACAAAAGGATAGATATTATACTTCCATGTCTGTCGGCCTACTAGATGTGAACGGCATCGTAGCTTTCTCCTCGGGTCTGCTCTCTTTCTTCAGCCCCTGTATCCTGCCCCTTGTCCCTTCTTATCTCATCTTCATAAGCGGCATAACTTTCGACAATTATAGCGAGGTTGAGTTCAAGAAATACAGAAAAACAGTTCTCTTGCACTCCCTGGCCTTCATCTGCGGTTTCTCATTTGTTTTCATCGCCCTGGGACTCTCATCTTCACTTATCGGAAAAGCGCTTGCAGGCATTCAGGTATATGTAACAAGAATAGGCGGCATGCTCCTCATTCTCATGGGACTTTACTATCTCGGCCTCCTCAGGGTGCCATTCCTAAACTATGAGAAGATGATCCATCTGAAGGAAAAACCCCTCGGCTTTGCAGGGTCCTTTCTGGTAGGGATTACCTTTTCACTGGGATGGACGCCCTGCGTAGGACCGGCCCTCTCGTCCATCCTCCTTATCGCTTCGACGACGGAAAACATCTTCGAGGGGGGCTATCTGCTGGCCCTTTACTCTGCCGGACTCGCCATACCCTTTATCCTATCCTCTCTGCTCTTTGACAGGCTTTTCGGCCTGCTTAAGCACTACGGCTCTCTGGTCCGCTATTCGATGAAGATAATGGGGGTACTCCTTCTGGTTATCGGATTGTTGCTCTTTACGTCATATTACAACGTCGTGGTCTTCAAGCTAGGTCAACTCTTCTCCTGAAGAGGGATAAGACACCGAAGCACGGCACCAGCCATCTGACGAAGGAAAAAATCAGAACTAAGATTTAGAGTGAAATCTTGGGCGGAGGTTCGCTCACCGCAGGGAGGGTTCAAAAATCAAGCTTCTTTAGCTCTCCCCGGAACCTATCTTTGAACTTCCTCAAAACCCTGTTCTCTATTTCGCGGACGCGCTCCCTGGAAATCTGGAACTTCTAGCCTATCTCCTGCAAGGTTAGGGGTTTTTCAGCCACTATCCTGTGTTCGAAAATAAGGATCTCCTTGTCATTGAGGGAGGTCTTGAACTCTGCCACCTTCTGGTCGATGAGCTCGCTCTT
>CAYOYU010000473.1:0-2193 GCA_964408265.1 uncultured Syntrophorhabdaceae bacterium | reverse complement strand
TTGCCTCCGACGTGATCCAGATTTCTCCGGACGATTTCAGGAAATTCTTCGGCCTTGCCCAGGGCCTTTACACTGATGTGACGCTCCAGGTGAGAAACAGGGCGGAAATGACCACCATAGCGGGCAAAATAAAGAAACTCTTCCCTGATGCACGACCCATCCTCCGTGATGAGATCCTGAGGACCTATGCGGCTATCTTTGACTGGCGCGGGGGCCTTCTCCTTTTCATCCTCGCCGGAGCCATCCTTGCTTTCGCGATCTTTGCATGGGACAAGGCAGCAAGCCTCAGTTTTGAAGAACGGAGAGAAATAGGTATTTTGAAGGCTGTGGGATGGGAGGTCCCTGAAGTTATCCTCATGAAATCCTGGGAGGGTATCGTCATATCGCTCACCGCCTTTCTCGCGGGCTGCATCCTAGCCTATATCCATATCTTCTACGCGTCCTATATCTTTTTTGAACCTGTCCTTAAGGGCTGGTCAGTACTCTACCCCCATTTCCGCCTCGTCCCTCATATTGATGCATACCAGGTTGCCGCCCTTTTCTTTCTCACCGTCATCCCTTACACCGCTGCAACCATTATACCCTCCTGGCGGGCAGCGATTATCGACCCTGACGCAGTAATGAGGCTTTAGCACCATGATCGACCTGAAGCATGTAACCAAGATTTTCAACAAGGGCAGTGCACGGGAGTTCACCGCCGTAGACGATATAAGCCTCTCCGTCGATCCCCGGATGATAACCGTGATCAAGGGGCCCAGTGGATCAGGAAAGACTACAGCTCTCAGCATCATCGGCGCCATGGCCAAACCCACGTCTGGAAGAGTTGAAATCTTTGGCGAAGAGATAACAAGCCTCCCCGAGCGGTATCTCGCTCAGATCCGCAGGAAGAGCTTCGGATTCATCTTCCAACAGTTCAATCTGATCAAGGGCCTCACAGCGCTGGAAAACGTTATGATTCCGGCATACCCCAATGGCGAGAAGTATGGGCTCCTGCGCAAGAGAGCGCTGGCCCTCCTGGACCTCTTCAACCTGTCTGGAAAAGGGTTATCAAAAGTTGAATGGCTCTCCGGCGGAGAGGCTCAGCGCGTCACCATAGCTCGAGCCCTCATCAATGATCCCAAGATCATTATCGCCGACGAGCCAACAGCCCATCTGGATTCCAAGCTGTCGAAGGAGTTCATGGAGATCATGGCGCGTCTGAATCTGGAAGGACGGACGATCCTCATTGCCAGCCACGATCCCCTCATGTTCGACTCCGCTATGGTGGAAAAGACCATAGAATTCAGGGATGGAAAGATCGTACAGGGCGAGAAGCAGCAATGATCCTCCATCCTGCCGTCATTGCCCTCTTCGCGGGTTCGCTTATTATCAGCAGCATGGTGCTCTATACTGCCTGGTACGGTGCAAGGATACTGAAACACTGGGACCTGAAAAGCGGCAGCGAGCTTCAACTGACACTGGAAAGACAGACTTACCTCGTCTCCACAATAATGAGTTATGCCTTCTGCTTCCAACTCTTTTCGCTTTTTCTCTTTATCTTTACCGCAGACAAGTTGAGCAGTCTTTTCGTTGGGGCCATGTGTGCTGCAGGAACCCTCAATGTAAATGGATTCGGTTATCCTGCCCTGCTCTTCAAGATTGCCAACTTTATTCTCGGCGGGGTATGGCTCATCATAAACTACACGGACAACAGGGCAATCGATTACCCTTTGATCAAGAAGAAGTACCTCTTTCTCCTCCTGATAGCACCTTTTGTCCTTACCGAAACTGCTCTCCAGGGCGCCTACTTTCTCCAGCTTAACGCGCATGTCATCACCTCATGCTGCGGCAGCCTGTTCAGTCCTGAAAATACAGGTGTCGGTGCGGTCTTTACGTCACTGCCGAGTATACCCATGAAGATCCTCTTCTATGGAGCCATCGCCCTCACATGTGTGTGGGGAACAGTATTCTACCGACGGGGCAGGCCTCTCGCAGGGACACTCTTCGCCGTGATGAGCCTTGTGGCCTTCGTGATATCAATCGCTTCCCTGATCTCCTTCATATCGGTCTACTTCTACCAACTGCCGACTCATCATTGCCCCTTCTGCATTCTCCAGGGGGAGTACTCTTACGTGGGTTACCCTCTCTATGCCACTCTCCTCGGAGGGGTGGTAGGAGGTGTGGGTACAGGTCTGCTCATGATGGCACGGAACA
>CAYOYU010000472.1:0-2209 GCA_964408265.1 uncultured Syntrophorhabdaceae bacterium | reverse complement strand
TCATCAATGTTTTTAATAAACAAATCTGTTTCAGGGGCCACCCAGGTGCGGTCTCCACCGCTATTCTTCCAATCTGTGGAGGAAAAAAAAGCTTTGGCACTCGCTGCATCAGTGAGGGCTGGATTCACCCAGAAGAAAGTTTCACCGTTGCTACTGAACAGACCCAAAACCCGGGCACCATAAGGCAGGATTAGCAGAGAACCATCCTGCGCTTCCAGTTCAAGCAAAGGGTGTTCTGCGGCAGCAAGTGCGGAAATCAAATCTGACTTCATGTCTCATTTCCTTTCGTAACACGTCTTCGCTGCGCGAAGAGTTGATTTCATACTATAGGTATCCCATCGCCTTTAACTGCGCGTCGAAATCAGAGGGCAGGTCTGCCAGTGGTTTTTTCACAGCGCTTGCGGCGTAACGTAGCATGTTGCGTAGTAGACGTTCAGCTACTGGGTCTCTACCAAGGTTTTCGCGAATTCGTAGCGCATTCAGGATAAAGCGTCCTGCTCCCAGATTATAGACCGACACCAGCAGTCCGGAGGAGTAGTCCTGAGAAGCCTTGATGCTCCCGGCGACTGCTTCGGCTGGGGGGTTCTGTCCAGACCAGACGGTATCCGGGATAATCTCTCGATAGAACGTGTAGTCCATTAGTCCGCCAGCAGGGAGCCCGTCAAATATAGCATGGCGCTTTGCCCATTCATCCTTGAGGTAGATATGACCTATAATCACGGACAGCGTACCCTTGTCCTGAAGCGGAATCCAGCCAGTCGGACTGTCTCCTTTCTTGAAAATAGCAGGCGAAAGGAAAACCGCCGTTGAACCCCGGGCGATACGGCAGGCAAGTTCTTGGAACGCTTCAACGCCGCCTGGTTCAGCAGGTTTGTTAGAAACCAGGATTACCTCTCGTGCTGTCTGTGGAGCGGAGGTGAACTGGCGAACGCGGATGTCGTGGGCTTTAAGCCACTCTGTTAGTTCGGCGTCTTCTCCCCATAACGCCACTTCCCGACTTCGTCGGGATGGCATCTCGGCAGAGTCAGTGACGTAAAACTCGGCTTCTCCTCCCGTTGCCGCGCCGCCGCACTCAAAGGTTGCGACAAACCGGTATTTCCCAGATGGCCAATCCGCGACCACATCCTCCGAAAAAACTGGCAGTGCAAACGGCGGCTCCGGTTTGCTTTTAGAGCTCGGGATGTTGACAGTAATCTTTCGTTCAAAGACCTTTGACGCATTGGGACCGAACACATCAAAACGCACAGGATAATCTCCCGGCATCAACACATCTTCGTTGGCGAGCACGGCTTCCAAACGGATAGTTGTCCTGCGGTATAGATTCACCGGTTCGACGAACAAACACCAGCGCAACGGCGCGAAGCCGTCAAACAGCGCATCTATTGTGCCAGGCTTGAGTTCGCGGAAGGTTGTTGTCAAGCCTTCAGCGGTAAGTCCCTGGTCGATGGTGCCGGTCAGACTGTAACCAACGTTGTTGGGATTGGAACGAACGGCATTGAGGCCGAGGAGTCTTTGACCGGCCATCTTCCGAAGACACTGCATGAAGTAATCCTCCGGGCGTCCAAAACATTCTGCCATCCGCCACCTTTCCCAATCGACCATGAATCGGTCCAGCCTTTCTCGGTAAAATTGTGCATCCTCAGCCGGCTCTGCGCCAAGTTGCTCGTAGTGGCGTGCGATTCGTACTAAGTCTACAGCACTGCCGACACCGTATTCTGATAAGAAGGCGTGGTGCTGTCCACCACTAAAAGTTCGCAGTAACTTGATGACATCGGCAGTATGCGGTACCCGAGGGTAGTGGTGCTGGTCGCTCAACACGTTTTCCCAAACGGTAGAACCGGGGTTGCTGAGACTTCCGATATCTGCCTGTCCCGATTCTCGGGATCCCGCTCCGCGGGACTTGTCCCACCGGCCGCTGTTTAACATCACCATACGGCTATCGTCGAGTGAACGGATAAGAGAAAGCGTATTCACCGCATGGCGAAATACCGGACCATCATTGGTTTCGTTAAGAAGACCCCATATTACTACACTCGGATGGTTGCGGTCGCGCCGAATCATCTCCGAAGTCGACCTATCGAACCGCTCCACCATTTTGGTCGAATCGACGAGGCACCAGCCCGCGTAGGATTCCTCGTATACCATCAACCCGCTATCGTCGCACAGGTCCAATTGATACCGTTCGGCTATTCTGGCGATGAAACGGATA
>CAYOYU010000471.1:1704-2224 GCA_964408265.1 uncultured Syntrophorhabdaceae bacterium | reverse complement strand
CTCCGTCTGGAGACCGATGCTAAGCTTCAGGATTGCAACGACATTACAGCATATCGGAGTTTCGCCTCAAACTATTCTTGATGTCCTCGGAACTCCCTATCTGCGGCCCCGGGGAAAAAAGAATACCGCCTCCGCTGAAAGGGGGATACTCCCTTTTACGCTCACCATCCCCGACAGTCCCCTCAGGGATCACCAGCAGGTATATAAGCCCGAAAGGAAGATTGGCCGTGTTGCGCTCTTCACAGGCTGCAGCACAAATTTTCTCTACCCCCATCTCGGGATATCCCTGATCAATGTTCTCCTGCGTCTCGGGTATGAGGTTGTGCTTCCCATGGGGGAAATCTGCTGCGGCGCTCCCTTCAGGAGTCTCGGACTGGAGGATGACGCTGTAGAGCTGGCAAAGAAGAATCATGAGACATTCAGCAAGTTGAATGCAGAGGCCATTCTGAGCCTCTGCCCCACCTGCATTATCTCCATAAAGACGCACTATCCGAACCTCATAGGCAAAGGGCTGGAGAAG
>CAYOYU010000471.1:0-1694 GCA_964408265.1 uncultured Syntrophorhabdaceae bacterium | reverse complement strand
ATGTCTCGAGGTTTCTTATGAATAAGCTGGGATCTCTTGAGCTCTCTCCTCTTCGCCACATCAGATCTGCGACCTATCATGATCCCTGCCATCTGAATTATTCCCTCGGGATCAAGAAAGAACCCCGGGAGCTGATTCAGCGCGCAGGGGTAGAGTTGATTGAGGCGAGGGGAGAAGGGTGCTGCGGATTCGGCGGCGTCTTCACCCTGCACAATCCGGACCTCTCCAAAGATCTCATGGATAAACGGGTTGATGCCTATCTCAAAACAGGCGCCGAAGCCATAGTCACCGCATGTCCGGGCTGCATGATGCAGCTCGGCGCCGGCATAAAGGACAGGCCGGTTTACCATGTTGTCGAACTGGTGGAGAAAGCGATCTGCCGAGGGTGAGGGGCATTTTCGAGTCAATGACAAGAGCAGAACAAGATACGGATGATGGTTTTACAGACTAAAGACTTGTTATAATGAAAAAGGCACGATCTGCAATTTCTTCTGTTGAATTTGATCCTCAGGGGGAGGCAATATGAAATTCTTTATCGATACGGCAAATGTCAGTGAGATCAAAAAGGCCTGGGATGTGGGAGTCATCGACGGGGTGACCACAAACCCTTCCCTCATATCCAGGGAAAACAGGGATCCGGTAGAACTCTTGAAGGAGATCTGCAGCATTGTCCACGGTCCTGTGAGCGCCGAGGCGGTAAGCATGAAAGCAGAGGATATGGTGAAGGAAGCCCAGTCCCTTGCGAAGATACACGAAAATATTGTAGTCAAGATACCCATGACGGAAGACGGGCTCAAGGCCGTGAAAAAGCTCTCGGGCATGGGCATCAAGACCAATGTCACCCTCGTCGTTTCCCCGGGGCAGGCGCTCCTTGCGGCCAAGGCAGGGGCGGCTTATGTGAGTCCCTTTGTGGGCCGGCTCGATGATATCGGCCATACCGGTATGGATATTGTCGGTGATATGATGCAGATCTTCGAGAACTACATGTTCACTACGGAGATCATCGTGGCAAGCATCCGGAACCCCCTCCATGTGATCGAGGCAGCGAAGATCGGCGCGCACATCGCCACCATACCCTATGCGGTGATTACGCAGATCACCAGGCATCCTCTCACCGACATCGGGATAGAGAAATTTCTGAAAGACTGGGAGAAAGTGTCGGGGAGGTAGCATGCCGATATTTGAATATAGATGCAACGCCTGCGGCGAGGATTTCGAAAAACTGGTCTTCGGGAATCAGGGGGTAACCTGTCCGAAATGCAGTTCCGAAGACATCAGGAAGAAGTTCTCAACCTTCGGCATGAGCGGCGTCCAGAAGCCCGGCTCATCAGGCTGCAGTTCCTGCAGCAGCGGCTCCTGCAAAACGTGCAAATGAGACAAACCCTGAATACGAAATCCGAAATTCAAAATTCAACATGTTGTCAGCATTTTTTGCCGTTTGGATTTCGTATTTGTTTAGGATTTCGATATTCGGATTTCGAGTTTTTCACCTTTCCGGGTATTTGAAGGGATTTCCCCTCACGATCTTGCTCAGTTTCAGAGGCGTCCCTTCCATCTGAAAGACCGCCATTCCCCGCTCCCGTATGGTATCTCTACCCACGACCCAGGCTCCCTTCCAGGCGATATTCACATAGACCTTTGCCTTCTCTATCTCCACCCAGCGTGGGGTAAACGTCAGATCGACAGAATCAAAA
>CAYOYU010000470.1:0-2229 GCA_964408265.1 uncultured Syntrophorhabdaceae bacterium | reverse complement strand
AGCCGGGCAGGAGTCAGAGCGCCCGTAATAGCCGGGATGCGGGGTAATGCCCGCGGAGCAAAGGGGCGCAGGAAGGTGGATGTGAAAAGACCACATAGAATGAGAGGAAACCCGTGACAGTGTCTGATGAGACTAAACAAACGGGAGAAATCCAGTTCGCTAAATGGGGCTGGGTGGAACGTTCCGTGTGGACGGATCGCATGCTGGATGCCCTCGATAAGGGGGTGAAAGGAGGCGTGTGGTTCAGTCTGATTGACAAGATCTTCAGGCCCACTACCCTTTATGCCGCATGGACTACGGGGAAGGCCAACAAGGGAAGAGCGGGCTCGGACCGCCAGAGCATCGAGGATTTTGAGCGAAACCTTGCCCTTAACCTTGACCGATTGCACCGAGAGCTTCAGGAAGGTAGCTATCGGCCAAGGCCCATCCGGCGAGTATACATTGACAAGCCGGGCTCGAAGGACAAGAGGCCGCTCGGAATTCCCTGTGTACGCGATCGCGTGGTCCAGGCCGCCGTTCGTCTTGTAATAGAACCAATCTTTGAGAGGGAGTTTGTCGAAAGTAGCCATGGATTTCGTCCTAAGCGCGGATGCAAGGATGCCCTCAGAGCAGTTGAGCGACTTCTTAAGGCAGGCTTTGTCCATGTCGTAGATGCCGATCTCAAGTCTTACTTTGACAGTATCCCGCACCCCAAGCTCATGGCAGAGATTGGCAAATACATTGGAGATGGCAGAGTGCTGGCCCTGATCGAGGCCTTCCTCAAGCAAGACATTCTGGAAGGACTGGCTCTTTGGACCCCTGAGAAGGGGGCACCTCAAGGAGCGGTGATCAGCCCCCTGCTTTCCAATCTGTATCTGCACTCGGTCGATGCCGCTATGGCCCAGGCAGGCTTTCACATGGTGCGATATGCCGACGACTTCGTCATTTTGTGCCTCACTCATGCAGAGGCTGGAGAAGCTCTCAGGCTTGTGCAACAATTGACCGCAGCCAAGGACCTGACCTTGCATCCTGAAAAGACTCGGCTGGTCGATGCCACGGTTCGTGGCATGGGCTTCGATTTCCTCGGCTATCACTTTGAGCGTGGCACCCGTTGGCCCCGCAAGAAGAGCCTGAAGAAGCTCAAAGACACCCTCCGGGAGAAAACCCAAAGATGCAATGGCAACAGCCTGGCAGCCATCATAGCTGATATCAACCCTACTCTGCGAGGCTGGTTCGAGTACTTCAAACACTGTAATCGGTGGACTTTTCCTGCCATAGACGGATGGGTTCGACGTCGCTTGCGCTCGATTCTCCGCAAGCGGTCCAAACGCCGAGGGATTAGCCGAGGTCGAGATCACAATCGCTGGCCCAACCGCTTCTTTCGGGATCATGGGCTCTTTAGCCTTGAAGGCGCCCATAGGGCTTTACTCCAGTCCCCAGCGGGGTAAGACCACCGACCGGAGAGCCGTGTGCGGGAGATCCGCATGCACGGTTCGGAGGGAGTTGCGCCTTGCAAGCGCATGAGATTCAGTCGCCTGAGATGGTGACCATGGTAAAGCTTAGCCAGCAGCTGTGTACCGAGTCTTGCGTGGTGTCCGGCAACGGCCATTGCGAAGCGTAGACAGGGAGGCTGCAGGCCGGAACGAAAGTGAACGGAGATGTAGCCCCGAAATCGATCCAGGTTGAAGTAGCCGACCTTGTCTCCCTATGGGGAAGGCAAAATCCCATGGTGCGCCATGGCAAGTGCTTTGGGATGCTTCCGGGGTTCGTACCGCCGGCATGCAGTCAAAGGATCTCATGTGAACAAGGGAGATCCGCCAAGTTCCCCGCTGTGGTGGGGTAGGGTCCAACAAGCCGATAAGGCAAGGAGAATCCGATGGCTTGGCGGAAGTCAGACCGGCTGATAGTACTCCGGGATCGGGAGAGCCGATTACATGGGGAAGCGGCCGGCAGGAATCGAATTGCTCAAGGGAAACATGGGCTCCATTCAAAGGGAGGATTCGGCCTTCTATGCAAAGAGAAGACAAGCCAGCCATGGAAACGGGACTCGAGCGGATAGCAGCAAAAGCTCGCAGTGAGCCAAAGCTCCGATTTACATCTCTTGCCCATCAGATCACCCGGGAAGTGGTTTGGGAGAGTCTGTGTCACATCCCCAAAGACTCTGCTCCCGGCATCGATGGGCAGACAGTACCCGAAGCAAAGGAGACATTCGAGGCATGGATCGAGCCGCTGAAAGACTTGGGTGTGACT
>CAYOYU010000469.1:262-2230 GCA_964408265.1 uncultured Syntrophorhabdaceae bacterium | reverse complement strand
AGAGAACAGGTGATCGTCAAGCTTCAGCAGGCTCTCGCGCAGGTCAAGCGACTCAGCGGGTTCTTACCTATTTGCGCTTCATGCAAGAAAATACGCGACGACAAGGGGTACTGGCAGCAAGTCGAGGCCTATATTCGTGACCGATACATTTCGGATTTTACACACAGTTTATGCCCGGAATGTATGGAGGAGTCACTTCGAAAGGTGAATGCCGTCGCGGACAAGTTGAGGAAGAGGAAGAGTCCGCCGCTTTGACCCCCAAAACCGGCCCGGACTCTTTTTCTCTGTACAATGGTGACGCAATGCACTGTTACGTTCGTTCCGTCATAGAGCCAACGGAGACCTGTGAGGAAATGGGAGCCAAAAGAGTCCTTCTGATCAATCCGAACCGGTACATGACGCCCCCGGTGATCCCGCTCGGGCTCGAGTATATTGCGCATTCCTTGAAGAGCCAATCCTTTGAAGTGGCGGTCCTGGATCTCTGCTTCTCGGCCGATCCTCTTTCCGACCTGGAGCAGCGAATTCGGGGTTTTGCACCCGAGGCCGTCTGTGTGTCGATCAGAAATGTGGATTCCGTGCTCTATCCGGGTACGGATTATTTCCTTCCGGAGATCAAGAAATATATTGACCGGATCAGAGAGCTTACAGATGCTCCGGTTGTCGTGCGTGGTTCGGGCATTGGAGCCGATCCCGAGGGAATTCTGAACTTCGTAGGGGCCAATTGTGCAATCAACGGACCGGGTGAAGCTACGCTGCCGGTGCTCCTTTCAGACCAGAGCCTCTTGAGGCAAAAGGGGAGGGTCATTCGCGGCGCTCCGCCTCAGAGTGTTTGCCCGGAGAGAGGAAAGATCGTTTGCTATGACGATTACATCCACCGTGGCGGCCTGCCTGGCTTTGAGACACACAAGGGATGTTCGTCAAACTGCGTCTATTGCATGGAGGCCGGAACGCCGGTCCGTTTCAAAAATCCTTCCCACGTGGTTTGTGAACTGCGGCAGCTCGTAGATCAGGGGTTTCAGCACCTCCATCTCTGTGACTCCGAATTTAACGAAGACTTGGATTACTGTATGACGCTGCTGCAAGCGATCCACCGCGAAAAGCTCGGTCTCAGGTGGACCCTCTACATGAAGCCATGGAATTATGACGGAAGGTTTTTCGAACTTTTGAAGGAAAGCGGTGTGTACCTCGTGACCTTGTCGGCGGAGACCTTCGAGAAATATCATGAATACTGGCAAGAGATTGAGCATATGGTCATATTAAAAAAAAAGAATGGAATCCGCATCAGCATCGACTTTCTCACCGGGTCTCCGTATGAGAACGAAGATACGTTGAAGCAGAGCCTTGACTTTTTTAGACGAGTCGTGCCGGACGAGGTGGTTATCAACGTATGGCTGCGGCTTTATAAAAGGCTCCGAATCTCATCGATCATATACAAAGACCCCTCTCTCAGAAAGTTTCTCATCATTCCCGAAGGAGACGACGGCTCCAAGCTCTCCCCGACCTTCTACAACCACATCCTCATAGAAAAACTCAGAGAACTCATCCACAACGACCCGCTCTTTCGAATCGCGGGTGCAGAGAAAGTCGTGAACTATCAGAAGGCGTGAGACGGACGCCGACCCTGGGAACCCTTCAGCCCTTTTTACAGGTGCATTCCTTGGCCTTTTTCCCGCACCCGCTGCAAACGCCCTTCTCGATGGGTTTACCGCATTTCTTGCATGGAGTACATCCGCAACTCTGACACATAGATATCACCTCCTCGATTCATGCAACATCGTCACCTGTAAATATATACCCTCGATCCGCATTCTTTTGCAACTGCATGGGAAGATCTAATGGAAATCGACAAGACTGACGGCAAAGGCGGTGTCCGGGTCATGATCAATTTATCGATTAGAACCGTGCGAACACGAATCCGCCGTCCATGTCCTCAAACAGGGGTTCCGGAAGCTGTGATCTGTAGAGAGG
>CAYOYU010000469.1:0-252 GCA_964408265.1 uncultured Syntrophorhabdaceae bacterium | reverse complement strand
AACAGGCGGTGACGGGAGTCATTGTAGCTTAGCCCGTAGCCCAGTTCCCCCCCGTTTCCAAGCAGGTAAACATCGTCCCGCTTATAAAACCAGCAGACGGCGCGCTCAAGGCCGTTCGTGACAATGACGGAGCCCGGTCGAATCTGATCCGCGTGGCGCAGAAGGAAAGTCCCCGGCGCCTTTCTGCTCTTCATCTGATCGGGCATAATAAAGGGTCCGAGGAACATGAAGAGCATCGGTCCCATGCTGAAA
>CAYOYU010000468.1:0-2231 GCA_964408265.1 uncultured Syntrophorhabdaceae bacterium | reverse complement strand
GACCCCTGCTGGGGGCGATTTAGCGCATCGCCCCCAGACCCCCCACGCAGCTTTTCGTGAAAAGGGGCTTCGCCCCTTCGCCGCGCCTGCCGCGCGGCTACCCGCTCGCAGAGACCGGTCCTACTTTCCGCACTTCCGAATGAGGCTTAATCCCGAATTATTTGCGCAGCATCAAGCGTAATCCGTTCCATCTCCGATGTTATATCGTAAAATCGCACCTTGTTCTTGATCCATTCCTGGAGTATCTTGGCATGTTCTTCCGTCAGCCTCACGGAGACCGTCTTTCCATGGACTTTTCTCGTCCAATCGTAATAAGGCCCATGACGCATTTTACGGTCCTTTCGGCAACTGCAGCCCTTTGTTCCACAGATAGTATACCTTCGGATAATGGTTCCAGGAAGAATGAACCCGTCTGGAAGTTTCTTTCGGGATTTCTTCAATCGATTGATGAACCACTCCAGCTTGGTCTTGTCGGCCATGTTGTGCGCACCTGAGGTATAGGTACCATATGAACCCATCAGTATATATACTGATAGGTTGATATACCATACATGCCACCGGACGGCCCTCCCTTCGGGCTTGAAACCGAGGTCATCGGTCCCCTTCCCATAATCAACCATTTTCTCGCCCGTACCCATATCGAGGACCTGCTTGTGCAGCGGCTCGATGATAACGGCGCCGCCCGCTCCGAATATGCCCGGTGCATCGGCGTTCTGCTCCGGAACATCCTTCTGGCTCGGGAACCACTCTATGCCCTCCAGGAATGGGCGACGCCTTACCGACCCGATCTCCTGGGCCTGCCGGAGGGTTCCGTGAACGGTCTCACCGACGACAGAATCGGCCGCGCTCTTGACCGCCTATTCGATATGGACCGGGCCTCGTTCCTCACTGAAATAGTGGTCCGGGTCATGCGGGATTTCAAAATCCAGACCGTGGAGCTTCACAACGACACCACGACCGTCACCTTCAACGGGAGATATGATTCTGCCACGGGCGGGAAGGTCAGGGGAAAAACCACCCTGGCCATCACATTCGGACATAACAAGGACCACCGGCCGGATCTCAAACAACTCCTCTGGAGCCTCACGGTGACGGCAGACGGTGCCGTCCCAATCCATTACAAGGTCTACGACGGCAACACGAATGACTCCCCGACGCACAGGGAAACCTGGGATGCCCTCCGGCAACTCCTTGGCAGGCCAGAGTTCCTGTATGTCGGCGACAGCAAGCTCTGTTCCGAAGGTACGCTCCAGTACATCGATGGCCAGGGCGGGCGTTTCTTGACGGTCCTGCCAAGGACCAGAAAAGAAGACAGGCTCTTCCGTGACTGGATGCAGACTCATGAACCGACATGGATAGAAGTCCGTCGGGATGAACCGAAGTCTATCGGGGGCGAATGCAATGTGTGGAACATGATGGAATCGCCAATCCCGGCATCCGATGGTTTCCGGCTCGTTTGGGTCTGGAGTTCACGGATGGCGGCTGTTGACCGGGACGCCAGGGAGGACATAATGGCGAGAGCCATTATCCGGATAGAGCAACTGGAGACTCGGTTGCGCAACCCCAGGACAAGGTATCGCTGCAGGGAAGCGGTAGCGGCAGCGGCCGAACGGGCCATTGGGGATTCGGCGAAGCGTTGGGTTGATTATGACATAAGTGAGGAGGAAGAAATCTCATATAGGCAGGATGGGAAAGGTCGCCCGGGGAAGAACACGCAGTATAAGCGACAGACCAGGACCCGGTATCATGTAGGATGGATACCAGAAGAGGACAACATCATCTACGATGCCCGGACGGACGGGATGTTCCCGTTACTGACGAATTCCAATGGCCTTCCCTTGAAAAAGCTTCTATCGGCATATAAGTTCCAGCCGAAACTGGAGAAACGGCATGAGCAGTTCAAGACGGTATACGGCGTGGCTCCGATGCTATTGAAAAAACCCACCCGGATCGAGGCGTTGCTCTGCGTGTACTTTTTAGCCCTCGTGGTGGAGGCGCTCATCGAGCGGGAACTTCGCAAAGCCATGAAGGCGCATGGACTGGAGGCCGTGCCGTTATATCCAGAGGAAAGGGCATGTGAAGCGCCGACAACGGATAAGTTGCTCCATCTCTTCGATGCAGTCCAACTCCATCGGTTGAAAGAAGGTGACAAGGAAATCCAGATATTCCCGCTGGCTCTCAACGAGAAGCATCGGGAATTTCTGGGGCTATTAGGCGTGCCGGCAGAGGCA
>CAYOYU010000467.1:0-2232 GCA_964408265.1 uncultured Syntrophorhabdaceae bacterium | reverse complement strand
TTGGGTTCACTAGGTGGAGATTTTGCTGGTGAGCACCGGAGAGTTGGGCGGGGGAAGGTAGCGGGGGGAGCGAAAGGATGAGAGGTGTAGAGTGGAGCAGCAGCATGAACGGCGAAGAGGCAGAACTTGATAATTCGACGGGGGTGCCCCTCGCCCACCCATTCACGTCGATATTGATGAAGTACGTGCTTATTTGCGTGTTCTTGTGCACTTGGAGTCTTGGTTGTACCATTGTCCATGTTGCCGGTGCCAAACCCGAAGTTCAGGAGAGGTTCGGGTTAGTAAACGTTCAAATAAAAGGGGTTGAAGGCCAACCCCTGATAATATCTACCAAGGGATTTGGGCTTACTTTGGGAGGTAATTCTGTTACGCTTGGTTGGCTGCGAGAGGTAATCATTACTGCGCCGGACGACGCAAAGTGTCGCATCTTTATTGTTGCCGAAACGAAGGATGAGATAGAGGTTCTTAAGACAATGCTCAAGGAAATCGGCAGATTCGATAAAGAAATCTGCATATTCGATAAGGAGGGAGACAAATGGCCAAATTGAAAGATTCGGGATGGGTAGTTTTGGTTGTTTTATTGATTTGTTTCGGATGTGCTCCTTTGCGACAGGCTCCTCTTATTTACGCATCAAAGGCATCAGTAGGGGTTGATGTGTCTGCCACGACAACGGAGCAGCCGGGAGTTGCCATCAATTTGGGCTACAAACAAATCGATGCGGCGTATGTTCCGGTGGCGGTTGCTAAGGACTGTGACAAGGACGCCGCGGGATCAGTTGAAAAATGTACCGCAGATACTTACAAGGTGATCTCGGTTGCGGGAGACAATGCAATAGGGGATTCCAAAGTGGCCGAGAAGGATGTCGAGGCAGCAAAGAAGAGGATCCAGGATTTCACCCAATTCATCAATGATCAAAAGGAGGCTCAAGCTAACTGCAAAAGCAGAGAAGCTGAGTGGACGATTCTGAAGACTGGGGTGACAGATCTAAACCAGAAAATAAAAGATACGGAAGAGAAGATAAGGGAGGCGATATCAGCAAAAGACGATATTGACAAGAAGAAAGCAGAAGTTAATGCCCAGATAGCAAAAGACAAAGAAAAGAGTTCAAGACTGCAAGAAGACAAGAAACTGGGCAAGCCTATTTCAGAGGCGGACGAGTCCGTCCTGAAGACCTACTCCGAAAACGAAGGACGAGCAAAGCTCCTCGCTGACCAATTGGCTGCCAAATCGAAAGATGTCGAGACGCTGACAAACACCAAGACGAGTTTGGAGAATCAAAAGAAGGAGAAGGAAAGCAAGATACCTGCTGCCAAGTCTGCCTTCGAACTGGCGAACACGGTAGCATCAATGGCTGATAAGACGTTGCAGGAAAAAGCAAAAGAACTCCCCTCCATTATGAACGATATTCGCTTAATCAACCCGACAACAAGGCACGATGCCTTCTCGGTGTTCGGGTCTTTCGATGCAAAGACAAAAGCTGGTGCAGAATCCGGTGGCACTCCCAGCGTAAAGGGCGAGGCATCGTTGGCCATCGGCAAAGTGTTTTCTACTGGTGTCGCGGCTCAGCAACTCACAGAAGGTATGCGCAGATACTATGAGGGTGTTGGGGAGGCCGAAGTAAGAAAACAGGTAGGCGTTTGCTTGGATAAAGCCGATGCTCTTATAGCACAGTTCAAATTGACCCAAGTTCAGGACAGTCCTGATGGAAAGAAGAATATAGCTGATTTCATGAACAGCGTTACTTCCAGGTGCATGAAAGATGGAGCATCAACAGTTCAAACTAATAAACAGGGTGATAAAAATTGAGTTTAGTTTGAAAAATGGAGTAAAAAAGGAATCAGTAGGTGCTCTTGAGCTGTGATTCCTGAGAAGTAACTCGATTTCTTGGAATAATGACGGTTTTCATGAGAAATCAGTGTAGTATGTACAGGGTATTGGTGCTGGCATAGTTCGATTGATTCGCCGCAAGAAAACCCTTACTTCTCAGGATCATATTTCAATGGGCATCCCCTTCGTCCGGATGAAGTCCGTGGCGGAACCGGGAGACCAGGAGGAGCAAAGTACATGAAGATGGGGCTTAAAATAGTACTTGGAATCGCATGCTTCCTGACATTCTTTGCAGCGCCCTTCGGGAATTCATTCGCCCAGACCCTACTCGACCGAAAAGTCATTACCGGGATAACGTAAAATATCTTTCGCACAATTGAGCCATGGCAACCTCGAATCTGGTA
>CAYOYU010000466.1:0-2249 GCA_964408265.1 uncultured Syntrophorhabdaceae bacterium | reverse complement strand
GGTTATGAAGCCGAGCGATGCGTTGAACTTCCTTGAGGTCTTGACGAACTCCAAAATGTAACCTGCGGCTTCTCGGCTCCTGAGAAGGGACCACCCCTCGTCTATGAGGACCATCTTCGCTTTCTTGTCTTTCCTAACTTCGTTGTGTATGTGCGCCAGGACCGAGAACATCATCAGCGTTTTCACGGCATTTGGCAGTCTGCTCAGATCGAAACATAGGACTCCTTTATCCAAAGACAGGCTGGAAGGCCGGTCAAGGAACCCGAAGACGCCCCCTTTGCAATACATATCCACCCGGTTCAGCAGGGCCTCTATACTTGGGTCCTGGAGAAAGTCTCGCTTTCCTTCGTGCTCATTCCTGAGCTCGTGGAGGGTGTCCCGGAGATCACTAAAGGTCGGAGCTTCCTTGGCCCAGGTCCCGGGATCGTCATGCTTGATGCCTTTCTTACGGTAGGCTCTCATGAGCGCCCGGTTTAGGACCCCTTTCTGGCTTTCCGTAAGCCCTCCAACGATTATGTCGAAAGCGGAGATCAATGCCAGCATCTTGCGGCCAAAATCCTGGCCGGAAAGGTCGAAAAGGTTTATGATAGAGTCCGAATCCCTGGAAAGCTCGATAATCTGGCCATCGAGCCGTTGGCATAAGGAAGCATATTCTCCATTTGGGTCGAGGACGAAGATTCTTGTGTCTTCCCGGAATAGCTGCTGCATCATCAGGTATTTGCTGGTATAGCTCTTCCCAGAGCCACTTATGCCTATCACGAAGAAATGCTTGTTGCTCATCGAATCGAAGTCTATGAATATCGGGTTCAGCGTTTCGGTGTCATGGGCGAATAATATGCCCTGCCTCTTAGTGCCTACAGGAGAAAGGAAAGGGAAGGTCGCAGACAGGGAATCGGTAAGGAAGTCGCGTTTACTCTCAAGGGCGTCTTTGGCCAGGGGGAGGACCGATTTTATCCCATCCGCCACCCTCCATTCCACGGTCCTGGGAACCATCATATGTGCGTTTAGATGGGACCGGCATTTCTCGCTAAGGAGGCTCAGATCAGCGATATCGCTTGCCCTGGCATCAACATACAAGGAGACGCTGAAAAGCTTCTCCTTGCCCTTATAGAGCGCATCATAGACCCTCAGGGTATCGGTCTTCTTTATCTCCAAGGAGGGGTTAGGCGTGCCTTTAGCAGCACTGGCGAGTAGATCGCTTGTCTGCTGGATTATCTGGTTGTGGAGGTATACCAACATGCTGTTTATTGTGGAGGGGGCTATATGCAACGAGATGTCATATCTCTCGTTCTTTGAAAGAAGAGGGTGCAGCCAGCCATCCTCCACCTCGCGCGGATACCCGGCCACTTTTATGATCTTGTGGGCCTCCCCATTCACCAACGCATGGTTCTGCCTGATGTCGAAAGAAGGTGTCAGGATATTCCTGAAATCATTATCGGAGCGATCTTCATCTTTCACTTGGCTTTCCTCATTCTCACCGCAATAGGAATCCGCGTATTAAGCGAACAGCTCCATGATCTCCCTATCGCTCAGTCGATGGGTTTCGAGGGAGCAGGCTCCAAGCCTGTCGCGGGTTATATCGACAAGCTCTCCAAGCTGCCGTGCATCAGGAGCGCTGAAAAGTCCTTTGTGAGGACGGATAGGCAGCACGACATAGAAGCGCCGCTCCATTGCATGATTCGAGTCGAGATAATTATCCTCGAACACACGGAAGTCTGAATAGAGCTCAAGAAAAAGCCGCCGATCGGGGGATTGCCTCGCCCCCAGCGCCTCGAAGTATTCGTCCAGGCGAACAGGACCGGTCCTCACGAGTACCTGGATGGGTTCGGTCAATTGGTTCAGGAATGCCTTGTAATTGGCAATCACGGCTTTCTTCCTGCCATCGTCTAGGAAAGAGAGGTTGATGGGCTGAACTTCGAGAAGAGCCAAAGCGCCTCTATTGTCTAGATGGACAATCCCGTCCTTTATCGATTTGATTCCGAAAAATCGCTGGGCGGTCCTGCTATTGCTTGGAGCTTTCTTCAGGCCGGTATGGAAAGCTATTATGTCCTTCAATCTGTCCTCAAACCCGAAGAATATGAAACCGATACCTAAGACGGCGATAATACTCGGAGTAATCAGTTTCAACTCTCCTTCTACGGGAAGCCGGAAAGAAAGGAAGGCGATTATGGCGAAAGTGATGGCATACAAAAGCTGTCTAGCATCAAGGTTGGCAACGATCTTCTCTCGGTATTTTATCTCGTCTGGTA
>CAYOYU010000465.1:398-2249 GCA_964408265.1 uncultured Syntrophorhabdaceae bacterium | reverse complement strand
GCGACCCATTCGGCGCGATAGTCGAGGCCCAACGGACCCGTGCAGAGCCCGATCAACTCAGCGCGATGGTCGAGGCACACGGGCCGCAGGCAGAGCCTTGCACACCCTAGGCAATTCGGCGGCGTTCTGTCATGGTTGCGCCATGGCCGCCAGGCGAATCGAGGCCGCACGTGACCTTTTGTCGAACGGGAACCCAGCGCAGGATGCCGACACATCCTCCAAGGTCACCTCCGGCGGCAAAAAACGAGGTGGAAAAAAAACGCGACGCGCGTCGACGTGGCAGGACGTGGCACGCCGAACCGACCGGGCGATCAAACAAGAAAGTCCCGGGGTCATCACCGATGACGAGGCTGCCGACATCTTGGGAGACATGCCTGAAGAGGATTCGCAGGAACTCCTCTCCCTCATGGAGAAAGACGAAGCCAAGGAAGTACAGGACCTTCTGAACTACGAAGATGATACGGCGGGCGGGTTAATGACGAGCGAGTTCCTCGATTTCCCTCCCGAAGCGACAATAGACGAAGCCATGGCCAGTATCCGCCTCCTCGTCCCTGACGTGGAGTTCATCTATTACATCTACGTAGTGGACGGCGAAGACCACCTCCTCGGGGTCATCACCATCAAGAAGCTTCTCACCAGCCCTCTTTACATCACGCTGGGCGAGATCATGACAAAAAACGTGAAATGCGTCCACCTCGATACGGAAAGGAAGGAAATTGCCGAGATGATTTCGAAGTACGACATCATCGCCGTGCCCGTCCTGGACGATGAGGAGAAGATCCGCGGCGTCATCACCGTTGACGACATCATCGATCTCTTCGTGCCCAACCCCACCCGAAGAAGAAAGAAACGGGCTTTCCAGTAGGAATCTCCACTATCCCAGATCCTCAGGGCTGATCACCCTGATTTCTTTGATGGTTGCAAAGGACCGGTCGTTGGTGAGCAGTACATCCGCTTTATGGACCACCGCTGTGGAAGCAATGATGGCGTCGGGCATCTTGAAGCCATAGACCCCCCTGATCCTCGCCGCCTCCTCAGCCACGACTTCGTCCACGGGATAGACGATCAGGTTAGGCATTTGAAACATGAGCTTCACCTGATCCAGGGCCGCCCAGTTCCCCTCCCTGTACGGCAATACCGCACACTCCGAAAAGGTCAGCACTGACGCGACAAACTGGTGGGTCCCCTTGTTGGCAACGGCGTCAATGATGGGAATAATCCTTTCACCCAGGGCTTCCTGCGCGAAAACGGAGATGAGTACGTTCGTATCGATTCCTATACGCCGGAACTGTCCGAGAAACTCTCCTATGTCCACGATTCACGCTCTTTCCGCGCGTATTCGAGAGGATTATCCCCCCAGACCCCCTTGCAGCAGCCGAAGGCGGCCTCTGCCCAATCCTTGGGCTTCTTGATGATGGATATCCGGCCGTTACGGTCGGTAGTCATTATGAGCACATCACCGGGGACGATCTTCAAATCATCCCGGATTCGGGCCGGAATGACTATCTGGCTCTTCACGCCCACCTTCACTTCTTCGGCAATACCAAACATAGTATGCCCTCCTTTATCCTACTATTATATGACATGGTAGGATAATATGCAATGGTGTAATACATAACTCTGTTATCGTAGGAATGCCATCTGCACTCTTCAAACGTGGGCTGCTTTGTCCATCACCTCTTCGGCCCATTGATTCAGGCTTTTTCCTGCGGCCTTGGCCGTAGCAAGTGCCCTGCTGTGAACCTCCGGAGAAACGCGGAGCATCAGCTTGCCTGAAGCAGCCTTCAGAGGTGTTCGGCCCGTGGTAGTGCAATCCGCTATATAATGATCGATTCCTGCCTCAAAGTCGGC
>CAYOYU010000465.1:0-388 GCA_964408265.1 uncultured Syntrophorhabdaceae bacterium | reverse complement strand
CCTCTACCTGGTATTTCCTCGCTTCCTTGCCGGGATGGGGTCGGTGAAGGTACTGCCGGCTCCCCTTCAACTCAAAAACCACGCGAGACCCGGCGCCTTCCCGAACGTCTCCGCCAAGCGCCGTCACCAGTGCTTCGATGTCTGAAAAGATAATTCCTCCCCTAGTGGGGGCCTGGAAGATCGCTTCGAGGATACGCCGATGTTTCGCCTTCATATTCCTCATATCTTATGATAGCACAATTAGCTATCACCGACAAGTGTCAAGAGGGGGTGCAACTTCCTGGCTCCGCCGTGGGGCTTCACGCCGCCCCCAGCTTCCCGTCGATGAGCGCACAGAGATCGCCCAATTCCTTCCGCAGGGTCTGCAAATCATCCTTCATGTATCGGT
>CAYOYU010000464.1:0-2253 GCA_964408265.1 uncultured Syntrophorhabdaceae bacterium | reverse complement strand
TTGGTTAGAAATTTATTATTACACGCCTTGCATATTTTTTGAAATTGGTATTCCCTATCTGGATATTTGTATGTATTAGGCTCCCGTCGATGTGGCGTTTTTCCATCGTCGAGACAAATTTGAGGTAAATGACCCGATTTTTTACATCAAAAAATAAGCTCGACGGAAGACATATTACCTGAGCATGGTTCCAGGCGTAGGAATTGGGTGCCTCAGCGTCTACAGCCTAATACATACCAATATTAGTTAATTTTAAATACAATACAGATCAGGGTCTTAGTAATGCCAAAATCCAAAAGAGGACAAACCACGATATTCATAATATTCGCCGAGTATTCCACCAAAGGGTGTAAGATGTTTCTGAGTTTGTATAGGCTACCGGGGATGAGGTCGAAGCACTTGGGGCTGGGGTAATTCCAGGAGCCCGTAGGGCGACTGGAATTACCCCAGCGGCAGCCACTTGACCGATGGAGACCAATGGTCTAAATTTCCAGGAAAGGAGGAGCCGGAGATGGAAGACCAGACATCGGTGGTTCGAAAACGGCGGCATCTTTCCCCGGAGGAGAAATTTCAGATTTTTATGGAGGCGATCCGGGCGAAGGAGAATGGGTCAGTGGGAGAAGTTCTTCGGCGCTGGGGGATTCATTCAAGCGATTTGGTTCGGATCAAGCGGACCGTGGAGCAGAGTTCCCTGGGAGCCTTTCGAGAGCGGAAGAGCCGCAAGCCCAAGGTGGAGGTCGAGGTGCATCAAGCCCTTCAGAGAGAGAAAGAGCGTTTAGAGGCGACGATCTTGGAGCAGGCCGCAGAGTTGGCATTGTTGAAAAAAAAAGATCGCTGGGGTTAAAGGATTGCCTGAGGGGACAATATCTTTCAGTGGCGAACAAAGAGGCTTTAGTTTTAGCCATTGGGGAAATCCGAGAGACCTATGGGGTGAGGTTGGATTTTTGTTGTGAGAAGTTGCAATTGGATGGGGAGCGTTATCGGAGGTGGGTTAGGCTCCATCGGCAGAGGGGGCGATATGGAGGAGGGAGACCTGGGCCGCGGAAAGCTCCTCATGCGTTGTTGCCCGAGGAGAAGGCGAAGATTCTTTCCTTGAGTGGGGAGGAGGCTTACGGAGATCTGACGCATCGGCAGTTGGCGGTGATTGCTTCGGAGACGGATCAGGTGCAGGCGAGTCCTTCGAGTTTTTATCGGGTCATGAAGGAGCAGGGTTTGATGGAAAGGCGTAACGGCAAGGTTCGGGAGCCCCAGAAGAAGCCGGAGGTGAAACCCGGGAGACCGAATGAGATCTGGTCTTGGGATGTGACCTACTTGGCTTTGGGATCGATCTTTGTCTACCTGTTTGCCATCATCGATGTCTATAGTCGAAAGATTGTGGGTTGGCATCTTTCATTCAATGCGACGGTGGAGTCCATGAAGCGAGCATGGGATAAGGCCCTCTGTAACGAAGGGTTATTGGGAGTGACCCAAGGGCCTCCGTTACCCACGGCCCTTTCCGACCACGGGGTTCAGATGGCGAAGAAGACGGCCCGTCAATTTTTTAGAGATTTGGGGATTGGTCAGCTCTTTGCTCGCTACCAGACACCGACGGATAACGCATGGATTGAGAGTTGGTTTCGGATCCTCAAGTATGACTGGCTGCGGTTCAAGGACTACATCTCGTTTGATGAACTGGAACACATTTTGGAGGAGTTTATTAGGTTCTATAATACCCAGAGATACCATGGAGCGATTGGATATGTGACTCCTGACCAGAAACACAAAGGTCAGGACAAGAAGATTTTGGTTCAAAGGGAAGCTAAAAAACTTCGGGCACGAAGACGGCGTTTTGAGATAAATAGCAATCGAAAAGACCAAGTCTTCTTCTGGGCTCAAGCGGCTTAAAAATGGTGCTTAGACCTAATCTCATTTTCCTATTGACAATTCAGAAACAATCCAGGTGGAAGATGAGGTGTGATCCCTTTTCCCATTCGTTTGAAAGTGAGAGAACGGAAAGGGAGGGTATCATCTTTTCGGCTGATCCCAAGCCTCACATTATGCAATCTCTTGAGGTTAAAGATCCGCTCCCCAGTCTTCATAAACTCCTCTATTGTCATCTCTCTTCCTGTTACATCTTGATACCACTTTACGATATGGGTGAGCGTGATCCCTCCAAAAAGGATGAACTTGCAGAGTTTGAGGGAATCCATCATGCCCATCAAATTTTGGCTTTTAGCTGCAAGGATTCCTTTCCCTTCGACTTGAAATCGATCT
>CAYOYU010000463.1:0-2259 GCA_964408265.1 uncultured Syntrophorhabdaceae bacterium | reverse complement strand
GATGATCTTCTCCTGCGGCTGCAGACGGAACATCGATTCTGATGTGTCCGTCTGGTGGCAGGAGATGGCCTTCAGCCCTTTCGAGATCGGTTTCTTCTTCCAGCCTCTCAACAGCCTTGCCGACAAACCGCCTCCGCCCGCGATGGTCTCTATGGATGTTCCTGTCAGACCGCCCACCCTGACCTAGAAAAAATCTTCCAGTCCCTTCCTTTCAACCCCCCGAGGTCTGATCCGGCACGTTTCGGAAGGATTTCTGACTCTCATCCGGCGACGAGCGGTGGAAATTAGAAGGGTGGATCTATGTGGGACCACGTCATTACAAAAACGATCAGAAAGGAGATCTCATGAAAAGAAAAGTCGTATGTACAATGGCAGCGATCGTCTTCCTCCTCTTTACGGCAGGCTTGGTTACGGCAGTGGACGATATCAAGGAATTTCCCTCCTGCAAATACTGCGGAATGGACAGGGCAAAATTCAATTTCAGCAGGGTGTACATCGAATACGGCGACGGCGCGCAGGGCTTCTGCAGTCTGCATTGCGCTGCCGTTGATCTTGCCGTTCATATAGACCGTTCTCCCAAGGTCATCTCCGTTGCCGATTACGACACCAAGCAACTCGTCGATGCGGAGAAGGCGTTATGGGTCATCGGCGGCACCAAACAGGGCGTCATGAGCAGGCGGGCGAAGTGGGCCTTTGCGTCGGCAGATGGTAGAGACAGGTTCATAAAAGAGTTTAGTGGTACTCCCGCGAGTTTCGAGGAGGCCATAAAGGCTTCTTATGAGGACATGTATCAGGACACGAAGATGATCAGGGACAGAAGAGCCATGATGAGGAAAAAGGCGGCAGAGATGAAACAGGAAATGAAGCACTGAGCGAGAGTCGGAGAGTATGAACAAAACCGGGCTGGAGGGGCAACACATGTCCCCTCCAGCCCGTTCCTGCAATCCCGCACCCTCGATTTCGCCGCCCAAACGGGATGGTCCGTCAATCCTTTCCCGGCTTCGGTTCTCGTAGATAGGCAACCTGCCCTTTGCTCCTTGCAACCCGCGGAGGGAGTGATTAAGGTCGGTTAGATAGGTACCCGGCAGACCCTTTACAGGCAACAATAGGGAGGCTGTCGGGCAGCCTGGCAGCTGAACGCATATAAGGAGGTCCCATGAATACCCCATTCATCACTTACAAGAGACTCTACACAAATATTATTGCCCTTGTTCTGTTTGCCTCTTTGGGATTTACGCCGGCGGCCACGGTTTCTCAGGCGGCCACGGCCGACCTGACAACGGCCATTGTCCACGTCGCAAAGGAAAACATCCCTGCCGTTGTCCACATAGAGGTGACGGAGCGGCAGGATATAGTCAACCCCTTGAGTCCCTTTGAAAACGATCCCTTCTTCCAACGCTTCTTCGGGGGACCGAAGATGCCGCGAAAGTTCAAGCAGGAAGTGAAGGGACTGGGGACTGGAATGATAATCGATGCCGAGGGACATATTCTTACCAACTACCACGTAGCAGGCGGTGCAACGAAGCTTGAGGTTGTTCTGTCTACGGGAAGGCGTTTTTCGGCGCGGCTCATTGGAGGGGATCAGAAGACGGACCTTGCCGTCATCCATATCGGGGTGAAGGAAAAACTTCCTTTCGTAAAGTTCGGGAATTCGGATCAGATGGAGGTGGGGCAATGGGTGGTGGCCATAGGCGCTCCGCGCGGTTTGGACCAGACCGTGACCCATGGCATCATCAGTGCCAAGCACAGGACCGGTATCACAGATCCGAGCAGCTACCAGGACTTTCTCCAGACCGACGCGGCCATCAACCCTGGGAACAGCGGGGGACCCCTTCTGAACCTGCAGGGCGAGGTCATCGGGATCACCTCTGCCATAGCCTCATCTTCGGGTGGTTTTGAAGGCATCGGCTTTGCCATTCCCAGCAATATTGCCATTCACATAGGCAAAACCCTCATTGCTCACGGCAAGGTCGAACGCGGTTGGCTGGGGATCTCGGTAACCGACGTCACCTACGAGCGGGCGCAGGCAGCGGGTATGACTTCCCCGAAAGGGGCCTTTGTGGCTGATGTAATGAAAGGAAGTCCTGCAGAAAAGGCAGGGTTCCAGAAGAACGACATAGTCACCGTTTTCGGAGGCAAAGAAGTTCGCGACGCCAGCGAACTCCGCAACAAAGTGGCGGTGACGGCAATCGGCAGCGAGGTGAGAGTCACCGTCCTGCGAAACCGCTCCCCCCATGACCTGATGGTAAAGATCGGAAA
>CAYOYU010000462.1:0-2261 GCA_964408265.1 uncultured Syntrophorhabdaceae bacterium | reverse complement strand
CACGAGCGTTCCTTGATAATTATCTTCTATCCGATGAGAAAGCTTATACTCTGCACTGGGAAAGATTTCTATAGGGGCCTCTATCAATTAATTGCCACTAATCGGGATAGGGAGGAGTCTCACGACTCCCCTCCTCCCACACCACCGGACATACGGGTCACGTATCACGGCGGTTCGGTTTGTACGAGTTATATTAAATTCATCAATTGAGGTAATCCTAATTTGGCAAAGAAAGAAACTGAAAGCGCAATCTCTAAAGCGGGACTATGGCTTAGACGCCATGGTCCATGAGCACTTTTACAGGTATTCCATGCAAGTTCACGGCTAATACCTCTTTTGCGTAACTCCTTATAGCCTCGACGTCCCCATTGCTTCCAAATCATCGACCGAAGACGACGACGTATCCATTTATCCAGGTCTTTGAATAGAGATCTCGTTTCCGCAAATCCGAAGTAACCCATCCATCCCCTCAGATAAATAGCAAGGTCATGCATCATATCCCTGAGGCTTATTCCCCTTGTCCTTCTTGTTATCTCTCGTACTCTATTCTTGAACCTTTTCATGGACTCCGCTGCTACCTTCCGCTTAATCAATCCCTTATAGGCCAAGGAAAAGGTGTATCCAAGGAACTTGATTTTCCAAGGGCGATCTACTTTGCTCTTGGTTTCGTTTACCTTCAGTTTGAGCCTGTTCTCCAAAAACTTCTTCACGCTCTTCATCACCCGCTCACCAGCCTTTTTGCTTCTTATATACACATTACAATCATCAGCGTAACGGGTAAATTTATGACCTCTTCTCTCAAGCTCCCTGTCCAGTTCATCCAGCATTACATTCGAAAGTAACGGGGATAGTGGCCCTCCCTGTGGAGTTCCTTCTTCTGTTCTCGCAAACAACCCTTTATCCATAGCTCCTGCATTCAGAAATCCACGAATCAAAGTGAGAACCCTCTTATCCTTGATACGTTTGCTCACCAGTCCCATGAGTTTGTCATGATTTACTCTATCAAAGAACTTTTCAAGGTCTATATCAACTACCCATCGACTACCCGATCTAATGTGTTTTTGTGCTTTTCCTATTGCATGGTGAGCCGAGAGATTAGGCCGAAAACCATAACTGCTCGTTGAGAACGTTTTATCCCACCTCTTCTGTAAGACCTGATTAAGTGCTTGCTGAATAAACCGGTCTAAAACTGTCGGTATTCCTAATTGCCTTTTCCCTCCGGACGGTTTTGGAATTTCCGTTCGCCTCACTGGTGATGGTCGGTAAGTACCGATCAGAAGCTCTCCTTTAATCCGAAGCCAGTTCTCTTTTAGATACCCGGGAAGTTCTTTTACTGTCATAGCATCTATGCCAGGAGCACCACCATTTCTCCTTACCTGTTTCAGGGCTTTCCATAAATTTTCTCTCTCTACGACCTCCGCCATTAAGGAATGTTCTATAACCGAGGTTTCCTGATGACATCCCGCAACGAATTCTTCAACACCCTTAGGAGATTTACAGGTTTCACCTTTATTTCTCCGGATAAGGGGAAGCTCTAATTGCTTACTTTTCTGTTGCATTGAACTCATTAGAAATATCTCCTATTCCCTCTTGCAAACCGTTCAGGCCTTCACCGGGTGAGACCTCCGCATTTCAGTATCCACCTTTGCGGCTCGTTTCCACGGCTAGTACGCCCTCTGCTGACTTCTCCTCTGCGGTCAACGTTGATTGCTCAACGTTCAGCCAGTTAACAGTCACACATGACTTTCCCTAGCACACAGGAGACCTCCCGTGGTAAGTTACAATACCTTCCGTGCATAGCTGCCTGATTTACAAAACGCTCCCTTGATGAGTAAGGGACTTCGTTGTCACGTGCCAACTCGTCCCAGGATACGTCACGCCTCATATCAGGTTCCTGTTTGTCAGCCCACACGTTCGCTAGCCCCTTCCTTCAGACCTCACCTCTAGATGATGCCCTTGGGGTTTCGCTTGTCCTTCGGCCCCATCTGCCTGGACAGGAAACTTTCATTCCCAAGCATTGTAACATGCACGGCACACACGACAGTTGTGCTGCGACGGGCGCAAAGACGTCCCGGCCGTGGAAAGTATTCGATGGTGATGGTAAGAAATATTTGCTATTCGTTATGCGAAAGATACTTTTTGGCTTTTCTTCCTGAACGATAAAACTGAGAAGACCATTATCAGGTGCAAGGAAAAAATAATCTTTTGTTTCAACACAGACGATGTCCCTCCGGCTTCACACTCCGGGGTCAACAACTGCT
>CAYOYU010000461.1:1175-2268 GCA_964408265.1 uncultured Syntrophorhabdaceae bacterium | reverse complement strand
CGACCCCGAATACACCTGGGATGAATACATCCAGTCATAACGCATTTTGAAAAAAGGCGTGCAGGGGAGGTCTGTCTGAATTGTGCTCAAAACTTGTCCCCGCGAAGGCGGGGAATGCCCTCTTGTCGGGTGAATCGACCAAAAGATGAGCTAATTTCTCAAAAGAGCGGCCGCCGTGCCACCTTCCTTACCCAACCGCATCGCCAGCCCATGTTTTTCGATGCATAATATCCATTGACAAGCAAAAACAGCCCCCCTATACTTCCACCACGAAAAAGGAAGTTCTTATCAATTCAATTTTAGCCGGTACCCCACTCCGGGCTCGGTTGTGAGGTAATGGGGGCGTGAAGGATCGTCTTCAAGCTTACGGCGTAAATTCAGGATAAATATTCGTAAATAAGGGTTCTGCTCCGTAAAGGAAGGACCCCACACTTCTTTCAATAACTGGCCGTGGGTGACTACTTTGCCGCGGTGTCGGATCAGCACCAAAAGCAGTTTGTATTCGATCGGCGTGAGATGAATTTCCTCATCCCCCCGAAAGACCTGTCGCCGCTCAAAGTCAACGCGGATATTTCCAATGGTAAACTCGGTCTCAGGACCGTTTCCTGTGGTAGAAGTTAATCGCCGCATGACGGCCCGCATGCGTGCCAGCAACTCCCCAACCCCGAACGGCTTGGTCAGGTAATCGTCGGCGCCTGCATCCAGGTTCGTGATCTTATCTCGCTCCTGGCCCCGTGCCGAAAGAATGATGATGGGTATTTCGGACCATTCGCGCATCCGCCGGATGACTTCTATCCCTTCCATATCCGGCAGACCCAGATCCAGTAGGATGACATCGGGTACATGGGAAGCCGCTAATGCCAATCCCTCCTGCCCGGTCTCAGCTTCGAGCAGGTCATACTCCTGGGTCAAAAGGATCGCCCTGAGAAACCGTCTGATCTTCGGATCATCCTCAATCAGCAATACATGAATTTTGTTCGCCATATCCCTTCTCAATTTCGGAGAGCGCACCTTCCTGTATGGGAGGTTCTCCATCCAGCGGCAGGCTAAATCTGAAGAGCGCGCCCCCGCCGAAACGGTTGGCGGCTGAAAT
>CAYOYU010000461.1:0-1165 GCA_964408265.1 uncultured Syntrophorhabdaceae bacterium | reverse complement strand
TCAAAAATGCGTTCCTCTTCCCCTGCCGGTAACCCTGGACCGCAATCGGCTACCTCAACCATCAGTTCACTGCCTACAGTTTTAGCGTAGATTTCTATGGCTTCCTTAAAAGGTGTATGCTTTAGCGCATTATCTATGAGATTGGAGAGGACCCGTTCAATCAGCAGAGCATCCATCCAAACCATCGGTAGATCGGCGGGCAGGTGAATGCCGATGTGATGGTTTTCCAGTTGGGGGTCGAACTGGGCCAAAGCACTTCCTATTACATCTTCAAGTACATGCCATTCCTTGTGGAGTTTAATTTCACCGGACTCAAACCGGCTCATATCCAGGATGTTATGGACGAGCCTGTCCAAGCGGCGGGATTCGTCATAAATAGTCTGTGTCAATTCGCGCTTTGTTGGTTTATCTAAGCATGCCTCGCCTTCCAGGAGGCTGCTGGCCGATCCGGCTATCACGGTCAGTGGCGTGCGCAAGTCATGGGAAACTGAACTCAGCAAGGCATTACGCAGCTTTTCCGTCTCCATTTCCACCTCGGCCGTATGGGCTTGCCTTGCAAGATTCTCTCTTTCTATGGCAAGCGCAACCTGACTGGAAAGGGCTTCAAGAAACCTCAGAGATTCCATATCAAAAATTCGCCCTGGGTGAAGGGCTTCGAGTCTCAATACACCGATGACCTTCTCTGACACCCGGAGGGGAAGATAGAGTCCTTTTGCTTCAGGAAAGATCTCCGTATTAAAGCCGGCAATGGAGTCTTGTTGATAGACCCAGTGTGCAACCTTAAGTTCTAATTCATTTTTCTCAAAGATCTGTCCACCGGCGCGTACGGTGAGTCCTTCTTCTTTCTCCGGCAGAAGTATAGCTGCCCTGCTTAGAAATATCTTGTCGATCTGGTCAACCGCCCGGACAAGCAGATCATCCAGGCAGAGCGGGGCGGTAAGATTTCGTCCCATTTCATAAAGCGCAGCCGTTTGCCGCTCCTGCAGCCGGGCTGTTTTCGCCTGATGACGAACGCGGGCTGTCAACTCACTGATAAGTGCACTGACCACCAACATGACCACAAGGGTTACGACATATTCAGTATTGGCCACAACGAAGGCATAATAAGGAGGGACAAAAAAGAAATCAAAAGCAGCCACGCTGAGGCAGGAGGCGAACATGGAAG
>CAYOYU010000460.1:389-2281 GCA_964408265.1 uncultured Syntrophorhabdaceae bacterium | reverse complement strand
GATGTGGGTGCCTGATGTCTATGAAGGGGCGCCTACCGTGGCCACAGCCTTCTTTTCGGTCGGGCCCAAGGCTGCAGGGTTTGCCGTGCTGATCCGTTTCTTCCTCATGATCTCCAGCGTGTATGGAGACGTGGATTGGCACCATCATTTCATGGCCCTGGCCGTCCTCACCATGACCATCGGAAACTATACTGCGTTGCGCCAGGAGAACGTGAAACGAATGCTTGCATACTCGAGCATCGCCCATGCAGGGTACCTGCTCATGGGGTTCTCGGTCCTCAGCCCGGACGGAAGAAGCGCCATGCTCTTTTACTTTGTGGCCTACCTGATCATGAATATGGGGGCCTTCCTGGTGGTTCTGGCTTTGGAGAATGTGCTGGGAAGTTCCGAACTCAAAGACTTCCGCGGCATTGGACCCAAAGTCCCCCTGGCCGGCACGGCCCTGGTGATTTTCCTGGTTTCCCTCACCGGGCTCCCGCCCACTGTCGGATTCATGGGCAAGTTCTTCCTTCTCAAGGCGGTCATCGACCAGCAGCTTTACGTCCTGGCTCTGATCGACGTACTGAACAGCGTGGTTTCCCTGGTCTACTATATGCGGGTGGTCAAGGTCCTGTTTCTGGACGGGCCTCAAAACCGTGGACCGGACGTGATCAAGGTGTCCCCGTTATATTCGGCCATGCTCTTTGTTCTGGTCCTTCCGGTGATTTATCTGGGACTTTTTTTCCAACGGATCTATGAAGTTGCCAATCGGGCTGTTCTCGGATAAAGTGAGTTATCTAACCCTGAGATAAAAAGAGCTCTCTCCAGGATGGAGGGCGCTCCTCCGGGTCTCAAGTTGTTTTTCAAGGAAATGGCCGAAGGAGGTAAGATCAAATGAATTGCTGGGAATTTAAGAAATGCGGCCGCGAGCCGGGCGGAGTGAACGAGAAAGAGTTCGGGCCATGCCCCGCTTACCCTGACAAGGGCAGGATATGCGCCGAGGTTTGCGGCACGTTATGTCAGACAAAAGTCTCTGGAATGTTCGCCGTCAAGCTCGACGATTGTACCAAATGTGATTTTTATAACAGTCCGCATTACAAAGGCCGCCGCATATTAAAAGCCGGGTGACCCCAATCCCCATTCCCCTCGGCGGGCCGGGTCGGTTCGTCAGACCGGCTCGGCCTCGCAGAGGTACTCGCGGGCAAGGGCCTGCCTGCCGCATCTGGAACAGGCGTAGTTTCTGGGTTGGCAGTTCCCATGGATGGGAAACCAGTTGAACTCCTTTTCAGGGAGGGAGCATCCTTCGTTCCATTGAAATCGTTGGGGTTTGCAAAGCTCTTTTTCATCCGTGGCAATGGCTCCGCACCTTGCGCACTCGGACAAGCCTACCTCTCGGCTTTTCCTCCTTTTCTTCTTCTCCTTCAGTTTCATGCTAAATTCCTCCTGTGGATCGAGAATTCCATCCCTTATCAGAAAGCCATGAGAAATCTCTCGGCTCTTAAATAAAGGTATCTGTCCGAGGCGAAAATGTCAAACGACTGTGCCGACTGCATTGCTGCTTCCAATCCTGGGCGTCTTCTGGTATTAGATAGAAGACGCCGTTGAGAAGAATATTGATGCGAGTTAGCCTCAAACCAGCCAAGGAGGTGGTATCATGAACGAAAGGCAAATCACATTACTGCTGCTGATCGGTGTTATCTTACTTGTTTGTTCCATACTGGTGCGGGTGATATCCAAAGGAAAATACGAGATAAAGACCATCGACCTGGTCTTTATCGTCGTGCCGCTCTTGGTTGCAGGGCTGGCCACAGGCAAGCTGCGCGGGCTGGACATGTTCGGGGTCAAGGCGGATCTGTCTGATTTGTGGGCCAAGGCGGCGGACACGAAAATCGAACAGCAGGTGTCCAGGGATC
>CAYOYU010000460.1:0-379 GCA_964408265.1 uncultured Syntrophorhabdaceae bacterium | reverse complement strand
CGCGATGGAGATGGTTGAGATGCGTGAGAAGAGAGGGGTGGATGAGATCCCCAGGATGATCAAGCAGAGGACGCAGGCTTTGGCTTTCCGGCTGGGCATGGGGGGATATTACGGGCGTGCCATCAAGAAGTACTTTGACGACCTCTACGGCAGTTCGTACCTTCGTTATGTAGTGATCAACGACTCCAAGGGGACCCTGTACGGCATGTATAATGCCGCAGACCTGATTGCTTATCTGCGTACACTCGGTGAAGGCGGTTACGGTACGTTCGAGCGCATGCTCAACCGAGGGGATGATCCGGCCAAGGAATGGCTGGCCCAGTTGCCGGGATTCGTGTCCGCGGAAAAGGCCGTGACGGCCAAGACATCCAAACTCGAC
>CAYOYU010000459.1:0-2281 GCA_964408265.1 uncultured Syntrophorhabdaceae bacterium | reverse complement strand
TTGTGAGCGCCGCACCCCGAGGAGGATCGTAGGGAAGGCCGAGGTTCCCCAATTCCTGAGCTAGGATATCGAGTTGAACCCGACGATTGGAGATCAGGATGAGGATTTCATCCTCTCGGCCTGCCATCCCCGCATTGATCAGTGCTTGACAAGATTGGGCAATTGCGCGAGCCTCTCCCTGTGCGTTCTGAAAAGACCACACCAACATCTGGCCTTGAACTGGCGGTGAGGCAGCTCCATATAATGACGTAAGATTTTTTGTGACACGATTCAGGTTGTGGGCGATCAATCTGCTGGCGGGACCAAGGATCGTCGGAGTGCACCGGAAGCAGTCCGTCAAAACATGAGTGGCAGATGACGGATAGGCTGTTCGGAATTGGACGATACCATTTGGGTCGGCATGACGGAACGAGTAAATGCTCTGATCGTCGTCCCCAGCGACGAACAAGACCGTATTGTTAGCGCATAGCAAGTGCACGAATTCCTGATCGCAGGCGTTGAGGTCTTGGAATTCATCAACGATCAGATGGTCTATTTGTGGCAGTTGGTTTGCCTGTAATGCGCCTTGCTGAAGCGCCTCAACGCATTTGTAGATCACTTCACCCGGGAGCACACAGCAATACAGATTGGTTCGTGCGGAATGAAAGGCATTGAACCCCTGAACCTCTGCAGGAGTTATTTGCATCTGGTTTACGTATTGCGGATTCAGGGTTTGCCATTGTGCATCGTGAGCAAGTCTGATTTCGGCAGCGCGGGAAGGGGTGCATCCAAGACTGCTGGCGAATTCCCTGTCATAGACATTGGTCTGTTCCCAATTATCTAGCATGATTGGTGTGCTGGGGTACGAAGAGAGCAAGTTAGCACGTCTCAGGATTCGAAGAGCAAGGGAGTGCATCGTCGAGACTCGCACCTGTGTTGCGGCACTTGCACAGGCCAGAGTGCCACAAAAGGCCTGAATTCTGGCATGCAGTTCGGTGCACGTAGCTCGCGTGAATGAGATGACATAGACATTACCGGGCGTAACGCCGTTGGACAAAAGGTCAGCTACCCGCTTTTCAATTGTGTACGACTTCCCTGTGCCAGGGCCGGCCACGAGCCTCACCTGTTGTGCACTATCTCTAGCTGCAGTCCACTGGCTCCTTTCAGCTTGTGCTCTTTGTGCAGCTGTTATCGACATATTCTCTCCTATCTGCCATCATTATTTTCTACTTTTCGTCAATGATGTTGTCCGTCTCTCCTACCACCACGGGTCTAATTTCCACAAAATAGCCAATAATAGGAGAAATATCGAGAAGATTAGTATAGTGATAGCGTCCGTTCTCATTCGCAGTAGATCCTCATTATTTTCAAAGAACGCCTTGCAGGAGATGTAGTATGTCCATATCCCGAATGAAAATATGAGAATTGCCGATATTGTTAATGCGGTAACCATTCTGCCCCCGGAATTCCCTACTATATTCTGTTGTGTTCTGGCTTGAAGATGTCACGAAGACTTCGTTCCACTTCCCTGCGTTCCTTTTCATCTTCAATTGGTATGAAATTCCAATGTGTAAATTTCTTGTCGGATTCCTTTCGGGTATGTTCGGCCACACGCAGGAAGCAATTCCAGCTTTCCCCGATGTAAACAAGCTTTTTCTGATTAAACAAAAAATACACCCCTGAACATACCCCAGATATAGTCGTGCTGGAACGACTGAGTTCAAGAATGTCTGGTATCATATCAGGTTTCATAGATTTTTCGTTACTATGTTCCTAACATTATACTTAAGCCGGCAAGTCGCGATGATCCGGTCGTTTACCTTCTCGATATATGTATGGGTGAGCCCGGCGGGGCAGTGGTTGTGACCTCGATCTCCGCGCTACCCAGAAGCCTTCGGCAACGGCGGCAGATCTGTAAGTTCCGTCTTATAGGTGCCTCCATGTTCGGTTTCAGTCCCCGTTTCTCAAGTTCCACGGCGAAAGTTTCCCACAGGAGGGGGGATTCATCGGCAAAATCCAACTGTCTGCTGCCCAGGCGCTTGCTGATCCAGGCTAGGGGGACCCCCTGCTCGTTGCGGATGGACATGCCGCCGTGTTTGAAGGCCAGGTAGCGCGCCGGGACAATCCCCATATTGAAGTGCCGGTGCTCTCAATCAAAACCTTGCATTGATCCACTTGCCCACGTAATCGAAAAGGTTCTTGACTGTATTCGAATACTGGCCTGGAGATTGCTCGCATTCAGTGCAGGGTGTTCCTCCATGGGTAGCGCCTTCGATAACGACAAAATCCTTGTCCTTGCTTG
>CAYOYU010000458.1:0-2288 GCA_964408265.1 uncultured Syntrophorhabdaceae bacterium | reverse complement strand
GATAATTCCCATCGGTCCGGGGTGTCAATAAGCGGCGGGAAGTGGCTGATGTGAGGAGGCGATGTGCCGGGGGAGACTTTGATCATGCTCTCGAGGTCGGCCCATTTCCTCAGGGTTCGACGACTTCCAACCCCTGGAAATACGCTCGGAAGAATCCTCTGTCTCTGCTGAGGAGGAGGTCAGCTCGCAAATGAGCATGTGCACCGATGAGAAAATCGGCAAGCAATCGTTGCTTGGGTCCTCCCTGGATTCGGTAGTCCCGCCACATTTGTGCGGCGAGGATGCACACTTCCGGATCAAAAGAGTCGTATACAATGCCCATCTCTCCTGCAATGTCCACGAACCTTGAAGGGGGGAGAAGACACGCAGCGCTCTCGGCATACGCCACAGGGCAGATAACCACTGAGCCCTTTGCAAGATGCTTCTCCAGGAGGGCTAGTGACCGGTCGCAAAACTTCGGGTCGTCCAGAAGGATATCAAGGAGAACCGAACTGTCCGCGGCTGCCTTCATCGTTTCTTCCCTTCGCGGAGGAGCCTTATGAACTCGTCTGTGGTTCTGGGCAGGCCCTTGCCCTTCGCGATGCCCCGATACTTTGCAAGGGGACTGACCGCTGTCTTCTTCACGATCATGATCGTGCCCTCCCGTTCGAAACACTCGAGCTCTGTTGCGGGGGTTATGCCATACTTCTCTCGGATCTTCTTGGGAAGAGTGATCTGGCCTCGCTCTGTCACTTTCATGGGTACCCTCTGTGGATGGGAAATTGCTTACTTTTTCAATAAGAAAGTATTACCACAGAGATAAGAGGGTTGTAAAGGCCGCCCGATCTTCTCGACCCTCTCGGCCTCCGCCTCCTCGGCCGGGAATATGACCGGATATCCAATAGTTAAGAGCGGCCACCTCCTGGCGCGCGGCTTGCTCCTCCCAGAGCGCACTCCTTTTCTTCGGCCGGAAGATGGTTCATCCAGATTTCCTGCGAATCATGATAGCTCTTGAGCTCGAGAAGGCGACCCGTCTCATCAAAAATCAACGATTGATTCAGGGTGATGAAAAAATTCTTTCCCGTCACCGCATCGCCGAAATGAACATCGAGGGTAACGTCCGTTCTGTTGTCTTGCGTGATATAGTTCCTGAAGACGGGGGGCGCCAGATAGATCTGATAGCTGAAAACTCCATTGACAAAACGTTGAACCGCCTCTTTCCCCTTGACGGAGCCGTTGCTGGGAAGCGCGGGGTTGCCCTTTTCAACGACCACGATGTCATCACTCATGGATTCGAATGCTGCGGCTACATTCCCCTGTACATAGAATTTGTCGTACAAGTCCGCGGCCACAGCCGCGGTGTCGAAGCCGACCTGGATCGTGCTGAAGTCGTTCGATCCCCTCTGGTCCACGACAAGAGCGTCTCCCCCCTCGCCGAACGCCTCCGTCATATGCCAGGTCGAATAGTACAGGGTCATGCTCCTGATCTTGTCTGAGCTCTCGGCAAGCTCCCATTTGTACAGGAACTCCAAATCGTACCTCTTGCCTGCGGAACGCACCCCGGAAAGGATGTTCACATGCGAAGCGACTCGGTTGCCTTCCTTGGCATCGCAAAGATGAAATTGAACGATCAGGTCCACCAGGGCATTGGCTCCTATGAATGTGTTCAAGTACCGCAGCACGTCATCTCTTCCTCTATAGATGCCGGCAAAAGGGACAACTCCAGGCCGGCCGATAACATGGAATTCAACGTCGTCTTTCAGCAGCTCGTGAATGTCATCCACACAGCCGCTTCTGAGCTTCTCAAAGAACCGTTCGAGACATGCTACGGCCTGATGATTGATGCCTTTCATGCCACCCTTTCTTCTGTTCAGTGAGAACCTTCTTGCGTCTTCATGGAGAGGAGCCTTCTTGTTGGAGCGTTCGGTGATGAATCGGCCGGTTAGGGATTCCTCCGGCGTTGCTCAACCGTCTTCAGGCACGGCTGATTACGCTGCATCCAAGGGGCGAATTTTGGAGAGCTCCTTGCGGTAACGCTGCTCTGATTCCCCAAGATCTCTTTAATGCTGAGCGTTCAGCCAGAATGCAGGAGGGTTTCTAAACAGACGCGATAAGCGCAATGCCATCACAGGCGTGACAGAGCGTCTTTCTCGTACTAGCTCATTGACCGTCTGGCGGGATATGCCCAGTGCCGACGCCAGCGATGTCCCCGACAATCCCTAGTCGGACATGAAATCATCGCTAAGCATTTCCCCTGCATGGGCAGGCGGAATCTGCCTCCGAAGTGCATTGTGCAAGGCCATTTTTCC
>CAYOYU010000457.1:0-2293 GCA_964408265.1 uncultured Syntrophorhabdaceae bacterium | reverse complement strand
ACGCGCCGTTGATCATGACCTGCCCAGGTCCCTCCCGTACGTACTTCCCGTTCTCATCCTTCCAGATGGGCAGGCCCCACTTCTCGAACAAGTGTACGGTGCCGTCGACGTGCCGGGCGATATCATAGACCAGGTCTTCCCGGGAAACACCCATCAGGTCCTGACGAACATACCGCACATATTCGTCTACCGTGTGCTCGCCTTCCGCGATACCGACGTACTCGTTGAGGGCCGAGAGGCCCATGGCCACGGCGCCGCTTCGATCCATGGCAGCCTTGTCCACGACGGTCACCTTCAGGCCGTTCTTCTTGGCCCAGTAGGCCGCCTCAAAGGCCGCACCGCATGCGGCCATGCCGCCGCCGCAGATCAAGAGATCGGTATCGACTTCTACGGTCTTGAAAACAGAAGAATCCATACTCTCTCCTCCTCTCAGCCAAGGTTACTTTTTCAGGGTGGGAAGTTCATATCGAAGGGAGTCAGGCTCTGTGCAAAGCAGGGCACTCTTCAGGTCGTCGGAAGCGGTTTTGCATCCGGCCAGGGGCTCCGCTTTGCCTTCCGGAGTCGTCCGGATCGGGAACTTGAACCGCTTGAGGGACCCGTTGCGGAACTTCACGGTCCACATGATGTCCTCAGAGCCTCTCAGCGGCACCACACTGGCTCCCATGGGAACGAAATCCGCGTAGCCCTTCACATCGACGGCCTGCTGGGGGCAGATCTTCACGCAGTTGTAACATTCCCAGCACATGTCAGGATCCCGATTGAAGGCCTTGGGCTTTTCCGGATCCGTCTCCAGATCCAAGACCATCAGATCGTTCGGGCAGATGTGCATGCATGCCGTCTTGTCCTGCCCTTTGCATCCGTCGCACTTTTCCATGATTACGAAGCTAGGCATACTGTCTCTCCTCCTTCTACTTTGCCTTGGGGCGAACGGTGTAACCACTCATGAAAAGCAGCCCCCAACCGATTACGAATACCAGACGCTCATCGAAACAAGACCTGCAATCGCAGTATATGCCCTTCCACCTCCTTTCCATGCGTGTTTGAGCGTTCGTCAGATGGTTGCTCTTTCATCTTGTGCATGAGGCAAAGGCCGCTGTGACATAAGACCTTTGGTACGGTTCGGATTGAGTTCAGAGAAAGACAGAGACGAGGACATCTCCACTTCTTGCCAAACAGATCATATAGCGCACATAGGGTGTAAGGGGTCAAACAGGGCGAAGAGCATGAATAATACGCGAACAAACCAACTTCGTCAAGAACCGGCTGTTTCTTCCCTTGCACTTTCCATTCTTGCCCACCCTCTCCAGATCGAGGTTCCGGTCCCGCCGGGAACAATTCAGGGGAAATCAAGGTCCTTCGGCCTTCGTCTTCGCCCAGTTCTTTTCAGATTCTTGAGCCAATTCTCGCTGTCCAGCCGGAGGGGATAATTCTGACGTCAAGAAACCAGCATCGCCCAGCAGCACACCCCGGAAAGGAGGGGCCCGTAGGCTGAATGATCATTCATTCATCGTCTTCTACCATCATCCTCCCCGAGTGTCAATAGCGACCTCTTGATTCTTGGACGAAGTACGCGGTTTTGTGCGGTGTTTCTCAGAGCCTTCTCTTCTCCTATCAAGGCCATAAATGTGCTATAATAGTTCGAACAGAGGGGCCAGCGAACCAGACACCGGCACCTCGCCTTGACAACATGGGGCTTTCCTGGTAAGTTTCGCCACCGAAATGTTGACGTTTGGAAGGGAAGACCCACGCACTCTGTTAGAGAACTCTTCCCCTTTACTCTCAAGTTTCTATTCTGCTCAACAGAGGCTTGGGGGGTTGTCCGGATACCCGGGAGTTCGTGTGCAAGCCCAAATTCAAATCAAGAAACAACAAGAAGGGAGAAAACGGCTATGGCACTGGTAAAGCCACACGGGAAAGAGAAGAAGCTTAAACCCCTGCTGCTCGAAGACAAGAAGTTGGCCGAGGAGAAGAAGAAGGCCGCGACCTTGAAGAAGATCCCCATGACGAGCCGGGAGGCTGGCGATGTTCTGATGCTGGGCATCGGGGCCTTCACGCCCCTGGACGGCTTCATGGGCAAGGATGACTGGAAGGGCGTCTGCGACGAATACAAGATGGCGGACGGCACCTTCTGGCCCATCCCGATCACGCTGTCCGCAGACAAGGCAGACGCGGACGCTGCGGTGGGGAAAGAAGTTGCCCTTTACGATGTGGAGAATGACGAGATCTTGGCCACCATGAAGGTGACCGAGAAGTACACCATCGACAAGGTCCAGTCGATGGGCAGGGGCTGCAG
>CAYOYU010000456.1:0-2328 GCA_964408265.1 uncultured Syntrophorhabdaceae bacterium | reverse complement strand
AGCAGGGAAGTAGGGACCGTAAAAGAGCTCCTGGAGACAGAGGACCTTCACGTTCTTCTGGGCTGCCTCATGGGTAAACTTTAAGTGTTTTTCTATCATGAAACTCTTGATCCTCTCCGGCGGCTCTTCACCCGAAAGATCGCACTTCGCCTGTATCAAACCACACCTAACCTTTCTCGACATCTTCATTGCCTCCCTTCGTTAGAATCAGCTCTTAAGCATCATCTATTTCCAATATTTCCAATTATGTGATTCGGTTGATCATCATGCTCTTTACGGCTTGATGTTACCTATTAGATTTCTTGCCTTTGTGAATTGGTGGTCAATGGATATGTCATTCAGCCATTGCTTCGTCCGTGATTGCCAGTCCCTTGTCCACAATGCTCAGTCCCTCCATGATCTGCTCCTCATTAATGCAAAGAGGTGGGTTGAGGTGCAGGTTGTTCCAACGGACCATCGTGTAAAAGCCGTTTTCCCGCAGAAAACTATCGAGCATGCTCATCGCTCCCATCTCCCCCGGCTTGGCATTGAAGGGGGCCAAGGGTTCCTTGGTCTTGCGATTCTTTACAAGCTCAATAATAGAGAAGAGGCCGATGTAGCGCACATCGCCTATGCTGGGGTGTTTTGCCTTGAGTTTCTCCAATTCACTGCCCATGATTTTACCCATCTTTCGAGCATTCTCAATGAGCCCTTCCTCTTTGTATACGTTAATCGTCGCAATGGCTGTGGCGCAGCCAAGGGCATGGGAGTTGCAAGTCAGCCCGGCATAAAGGGGATGATCCTCAAAGTATTGACCTTTCTTTTCACTGATGATGACCGCACCGAGAGGAACGTAGCCGGACGTGAGCCCTTTGGCACAGGCGATGATATCCGGCGTAACCTTCCAGTGGTCCACGGCGAACCACTCACCGCACCGGCCAAAGCCGCTCATGACCTCGTCGCAGACCAGGAGAATGTTGTTTTTGTCGCAGATGGATCGCACCTGTTGCAGATAATCTTTGGGCGGCACAATGATCCCGTTCGTCCCGGTAACGGTTTCAATGTGCACTGCGGCGATGGTCTGCGGCCCTTCATACATGATCACCTCTTCCAGGTGTTTGGCACATTCCAACCGCCAGGTCTCGACGAGTTGGCCGAAGGGGCAACGGTAGCAGTATGGGTCCAAGAAGTGGATGATCCCAGGAACTCCTGGCTCTGCGGGCCAGCGCCGCGGATCGCCGGTAAGGGTGATCGCCGCCGCCGTGCCGCCGTGGAAGGAACGATACCGAGCCAGGATCTTATGCTTGCCTGTGTAAGAACGGACGATCTTCACAGCGTTCTCATTGGCTTCGGCGCCGCCGAGGGTGAAGAAGCTCTTCTTGAGATCGCCTGGGGCAACCTCTGATAGGAGCTTTCCGAGCAGACCTCGCACATCGGTGGCGTGAAACGGCGATGTATAAACCAGCTTATCGAGCTGGTTCTTAATGCCCTGAATCACCTTCTTGTTGTCGTGACCGATATTTACGTTCATGAGTTGGGAGTTGAAGTCTATGTACCGTTTTCCATCCGTGTCCCAGAAATATACCCCTTCTGCCCGATCCACTGGGATTGGTTTGACTCTCGATTGCACCGACCACTCAAAGAGAGTATATTCCCGGCACAACCTGATGATCTCTTCTGTGGGTAGTTCTGGAATTGGCATGATTTGCTCCTTTGTGTAAAATTTCTTGTAACTATTCAGGCACCCTATTTTTAGTAGGGGTATAATATTACAACCCCCCAAAAAAAAGTCAACAAAAATTTTCATTTTGCCCTCTGAACTCTCCTTGAGTTTTGCGCTACGATAAAACGGTCATGGACAGGACAATGGTTGTTCAGGGGCGAGAGATAACCAGTGAAGATATCGGGTTGGTTCGGCAGTTGATCGAGACTAACCCCTTCTGGCACCGCACCCGGCTTTCCAAGGAGCTATGTTTGCTTTGGAATTGGCGTGCTCCAAACGGCCAGATCAAGGATATGGCCTGCCGCACCTTTCTTTGTAAATTAGAGCAGCGCGGTTACCTTACCTTACCCCCGTCCCAACAATCCCGTGTGAAGACTGTTTTCCGGCGAACCATTCCTTGTGTTCCCCACCAGACCACGGGTATCACCGGCAGTCTCGAGGCCGTGGCCCTGGTGTATAGCGAGGTAGTTGAAGGCAGAGGCCAATCGAAGCTGTTCAAATACCTGCTTTCCCGGTATCACTACTTGGGGTGGAGTGGCATCGTGGGAGAGAACATGAAGTACCTGGTTTTTGACCGCAAACACGATCCTCTGGCCTGTCTGCTCTTTGGTTCAGCAGCCTGGAAG
>CAYOYU010000455.1:2045-2330 GCA_964408265.1 uncultured Syntrophorhabdaceae bacterium | reverse complement strand
CGCAGAGGTGACCCTTGCAGGGACCGTTGAAGGAAGGATAACTGGAAGGAACCTCATCAGGGTGCTGCCGGATACTGTCATGGACAAGGTCTCTGCGAAGGACTTTGATATGATAATACTCCCGGGAGGGGCGCTTGGGACTGAGAACCTCAAAAAGGATGCGAGGGTAAAAAAGGCGGTAGAGGGGCTGATGGAGATGGACAGGTTCGTCACGGCCATATGCGCCGCCCCGACGGTCCTCTCCTCGATTGGCGTCACCGAGGGGCGCGTTGTTACAAGCCACCC
>CAYOYU010000455.1:0-2035 GCA_964408265.1 uncultured Syntrophorhabdaceae bacterium | reverse complement strand
GCGTAGACGGCAAGTTCATCACGAGCCAGGGGCCGGGCACGGCTATGGAGTTCGCCTTCGCGCTCGTCGAGGCGCTCTTCGGAAAGGCAAAGGCAGTCGAGGTGAACAAGGGCGTGCTCGCGAGGCTTTAATGTCAGGCCCCTGCATATTTTTTCATGAAGGCCGATAGGGGCACGACAGTGCGCAAAAGAGATTCAACCGCCACATATCCGCAGGTGTAGTGACAGTTGTCTTGTTGTACAACAAACCCGGGGTATGGTGGAATGAGCCATACCTTGAAACGAACGACAATGCGCAGAAGCACCTCCCCCAGCCCCTCCATATCAATGAGGGGAGATTTTGTTTACACCTCCCATTTTCAAGGGGAGAAGTAAACAAACCCCGGCGCCGCTTCTTTTCAGACCGGGTCTATGCTTACTTTCAGACTGAAGCCCAGGATGTTCTCAACCGGCGTCAGATCGAGACTGTTCCGTTTGATTCTTCCTTTCTGAGCAAGGAAAGCGAAGCGGAAAAAGAAAACGTCATCGTTTACATCCAGCAATTGAAAGGCATAAAGGTCCAGGAGCCGATGCACGGTATCGGTATCATCAGTCTAGCTACTCAGCCTCGCAAGCTCCGATATGACGAGAGCCGCAAGTTGTACGTGCTGTCAAAAGCAGCTATCTTTGCGGTAACGGTCGAAGTCATCAACCAGGGCAATATCACTGAAACAAACATTCCGGCCGTCGCCGTTCTGAAAACCCGGAACAACAAAGAACAACGGCGCGAACAGTACATCCTCTCCATTAAGCAAAATGAGCGAAAACCGGTGACCTTCCAGAACTTCCTCCCCTCCACCCGGGGAGCGAATATCTTGACCATCACAATTGGACCGCTGCCCGGCGAGCAGTATACGAAAAACAACTCCAGAGAGTTCAAATTTGTGATGGAATAACGAACAGACTGAAGTTGCTAGACTGAAGACTGAAGTTGTAAGGCGGGCATCTTGCTTGTCCCGTATTCATCGCGGCCCGCCGATCAGCGACAAGTGACCGGTGCCTAGTGACTAGGAAATATTCTTCGAGCGACCCCGACGTTTTTAGTCGGGGGAGTCGAGAAGGCCAAGCCTTATCTAAGGAAGACATCTTCATATTTTTTTGTGGGTTGGGCTTGAGCTGAGGGTTCGTCTTGTTTAGCTTAAGGGCTCTTTGTCACTAATACCGGCAGTTCCATGTTGTACCAGGAACCGAGGCTGATCGTTCCGGCCTGATCGTGAGCAAAGAAGTCCGCCGGGCGGTTACTGTCAAATCGCTGGATGAAATAATGGCGGTTACCCGAAGCGAACTCGATTCCTTCATCAGCCACCCAGGCTGCCTCTTTATCATCCAAGCCAAGTCTTGCCAGCTCCGCCGGCAGTGCGTCACCGTACTGCTGCTTAAGCTGAGTCCAGTCCGCCAGTTTGGCCTGGTCACCGAACTCCGAACGGATGGTATCGAGCACTATTGTTTCGTTGCAAGTCTTCTTGGTGAGAGCGAAAACCAATTTAGTGGATCGGGTAGATCGATCTCCGCTTCCCTGTTGCGTGGTCGACTGGCCTGAACCCCGGTCAGTCCCGCCGCTTTCTTCAGCTTTCAGCGCGGTAAGGTCCGGTTCGCCATCCAAGAGCCGGAAAGAGTCAAAGACCGCCTGCGCTGCCGGAAGATAGTTATTGTCGTCCTTTAAGAGATATGTGGTCAAAAGCACGTACTGATGCTGTCCCTTCATCACATTGAGCTCCAGGACACGGAAATCCTGTTTCATCACGTTCCAGTTATATTCGATGTAGGTGGCTGGATGACCATTGATATTAAACAGTTTTCGGCGGTACTCCTGAAATCCATTGGTGCTATCGGGCATCCGGTCGAAGGTCTCCTCCATGGTCTTTTTGAATTCCGATTCTGTCTTTGACTCGGGCTTGATGATCCTCAGGTTGATCTCCAATTGACCAGGCCCGCTGACTGTCACCAAGTCATCTTCTCCCGGATTCACCTTAACCTTGGATACCTCCGGATAGCGC
>CAYOYU010000454.1:0-2333 GCA_964408265.1 uncultured Syntrophorhabdaceae bacterium | reverse complement strand
CCGAAATACCGTTTCCATTCGCAAATTGCCCTCAATTTTCACCCTTCGTTAGGGTGAAAAAAATTGACATACCGTTTGCATACGCTATTTCAGGTACAAGCACGTGCCACCACCGCTTCCCACAGAGAGGATTTCCCCTGCCTCCTCAAGAATACCCTCCTATGGCCCACACACAGAACGCCATCGCCAACATCATATCCCAGGAGCTCGCCTTTCCCGTGCGGACCACTCGCCAGGTCCTGCAGAAATTTCTCGACATCGTTGCCGATGACATCGTCTATACCGGGAAGCTCAGGCTCCGAGGCCTCGGCACCTTCGAAGTCACCACCCGCCCGCCGGTCACCGTCCCCCATCCGCAGACAGGCAAGCCCATCTATATACCCAGCAAGAAAGTCGTGCAATTCCGCACCTCCCTTTCCATCAAGAAACGCCTCAACCAGAAGAAAACATCACGGCAGGCCAAACTCTCACGCAAGAAAAGAGCACAGCCTTAACCGAACATTTTTACTTTTATAGGCTCTTTATCCACTCTTCCGTCACTGCTTTCAACCGGTCCGGCCTGGCCAGGTCAACGTGGATGCCGTAGGGTTTTTCATCAATGCCTTTGGTTTTCTTCATCCACTCCTTCACCTGGGCCTGCTTGTACTGGCTATACGTCCTTAAATCCCTCTTGCCCCTTTGGATCTCTTCCTCGGTAAACAATTTATTTAAGTCTTCCCGGGTGCCGTTAAGCTTTGTCAGATGTACTTTTTTCTCACCGTAAAAGATATCATAGGCAAGCTTGATGAAAAAGTTCTCCGCTATCTCGTAGCCCCATGGGTCATAGTCGGTGAGCGCTCCCACAACCAGTGATTTCACTTTCTCTTTCTTAAGCAGGCTGACTAAAAACTCCACTGCCAGGAGGCTCACCTCGCCTTGGGAAGCAAAGACTGTAATCCCATGATCCTTCGCCAGCTCTTCGCATAGCCACCAGAGTCCCTCTTTTTCAGTAAAGAAGACAACCCGGGGGCGGGACTGCCCAATGATCCTGTACCTATCCCCCGGATCCATAAACCCGAAATCATCGTGAAAGCGAAATATTCCGTTCTTCACAAACTAATCAAAGGCACCGGTCATCGTGTTAATGACATACCGCTCACGGGCGGCATGGCGTACCATCTCATAGGCTTCACGGGCGGCACGACTCAACTTTTTAAATTCCCTCGGATGTCCCGAAAGCACCCTGCTTAACTCACAGGCGCTCCCGGCAATTTTCGGATGCTTCACCTCCAGCAGATTCTGGAATACTGCCGGCATAAGCAGCTTCACCGCGTCAACCTCTTCCCCCACATCCGACGCAAGCAGCTTATTTTCCACATAGATCTGCTCAAGGTACTTATACCATGCTGTGCGCATATTACCATTGATAACCTCGTACTCTCCCGCCATTATCTTCATTGCAACCTGCCAGACAAAGGTCATTATCATTGCCGCATCGTTGAGCGTTTTATGCTTTTTCCCATCTATCTCTTGCGGCTTCCCGGGAAACATCCCTATAAGCTCTTCCCGCTTCTTCAGCGTCAGATCATTATCAGGTGCAAGATTGACCGCCCTTTCCACCCAAATACGCTTCTTATCGTCCAGCGACTTGAGATATTTCTTTTCCTTATCTTTCCAGCCCATCAGACAACCCTCTCTCCGTCTTTTCTTAAAGAAACCCCGGCATTGCCCCCTTATTTTTTGCACACCAGCTTCACGCCGAATAACCCTGAGCTAGCTATCGAGAACCACTTTCCATTCTCAAGCTGGTAGCTGAACACCTGAACTTCCGGGAGGTCCTCTTTTGCCTCAGGTTCACCACCACCGGCACACACCGCTCCCTCTTTGAGCAGCGGTATCAACGGCTGCGCCTTTTCCATAATCTTCTGCACCGCTTGCAACACTTTCTGCGCTGCTCCTTCCTGCGACTGTTCCCGGCTCTCTGCTTGGTTCGTCCGCGTAATGGGTCCCAGCTTCATCACCCATTCCGCATCGGGACAATTTATCATCATAATCTCGCCTCCTTTAGCTGTCCGTAAATTTCCTTCGAGAGCCGAAGGGAAACCACCTGCGTTTTCTCCTCGTTCATCAGTCTCAGCTCCTTATCCCATGTTTACACGTGTTTACGGCTTTGTAAACAAATTGATTCACTTGTATACATTATTCTCCCACATCTTCAGCCGCATAACACTCCCAGCTTGACCAGGACGTAGAATGAGGTGGACTTAAAATTTTCTGCACGTAATTATAACTGAGATATCCGTATCCATTCTCACCCCACGAAGACCCCCAGGAGTTCTTTATTCGGAACAGTT
>CAYOYU010000453.1:0-2334 GCA_964408265.1 uncultured Syntrophorhabdaceae bacterium | reverse complement strand
GGAATCAAACTTGCTCGACGCCTTGGCCCTTTTGAGGTCAAACACTGAGTTCTGAGCCTTTCCAGCGTCGCTTCCTCGCCATCGGCAGCGAATTCCACGCCGTAACCCCGGGCTTGAGATACGCCCCGGCGATCTTCGAGCTCTTCGGATCGTCATCGACCACCAGGATAATCGCCTCAGCCATGCCCGCCTTCCCCCGCCGGCTGTCCCCCCTCCACGACCGTAGCGAATCGCCGCACCACATCCAGAAACTTGTCGATGTCCAGCGGTTTGGACAGATAATCCACGAACCCGGCCCGAAGTAATAGCTCCCGGTCCCCCTTCATCGCCGAGGCGGTCAGGGCCACGACCGGGATCTCGCGAGTTACGGGGTCGGCCTGAAGGTGCTTCAACGCTTCCAGGCCGTCCATCACGGGCATATGGATGTCCATCAGTATCAGGGCCGGCAGCTCTTTACGTGCGACCTCCAGGCCTTCCGCCCCGTCTGCCGCCACGTAAACCAGGCAGCCCTGCCGGACGAGAATGGCTCGGCTGAGCTTTCTGTTCGTGGCATCGTCATCGACCACCAGGATCTTCACGGCCCCTCCTCGCCGGCTGTTGGAATAAGCCCGTCTGCGGTGTGCCGGAGGTGTGAGGGAAAACAAGAACATCTCTTCCCTCACTTTATTAATCGTCTCTTAGTGCGGGCCGGAGGTCCGCAAAACATTGCCGGCTTGTCCATCTGCCTCAAAACGCCGGTTGCCCTTTCCCTCCTTATGGACACGCTGTCCTTCCCCTGAGGCAAACATTCTCGCGGATAGAGCAAATATTGCGAAGAAATACTACTATCCCTCGCCTTAACTCTCTCTCGGTAGGAGAGGGGATGTCGAGTCGGTCAATAAATGCTATTATGAGACAGTTATTAATCCTCTCCGGGAGGGAGAGAATGCTCTATTATCCCTAAAGCGGGCTTCTCCCGCAACCCACGACCCCCTCGCCTTGCCCTCTCCCCCGCGACGGGGGCGAGGGAACGTCATTGTTTCGGTCCCCTCGCCCCGTGAAACGGGGAGAGGGTTAGGGTGAGGGAAAAACGAGACTCCTTCTTTTTCATCGCGGTTCCTGCGGTTTAATGCACTAACTGCCAGGTTCGGATTGTCGATTTATTATTCTCAGATATTCATCATAACTGCGCACATCCATATCTCCTGATTTTGCCGGCGGGTATGGTGGGTAGTTCATAGCTCGAATAAATCGCTCTATTTTCACCATATCCCACGATGGATCTATTGATCCACCATGTGGACACTCTCGTGAGTAGCGTGATGGGGTGCCAATTTGCGGGATGCCTTTCGCACCAGAAACAACCATCTCCAACACCTCAGAAAAACAACTAATACCTTCAAACATCACACGCATATATAATGATTGTTGGGTATCCCAGTCCTCGATCGTTATCGCTCTTTGTAATAGTATCAAGCCAGTGTCACACCCCTCATCTATATAGTGATAACTAAAGCCTGTCTCGGATTCTCCGTTAATCATCGCCCATGTAAGACTGCTACAACCCCGGTACTTCGGCAGTAACGAAGGATGCAGATTAAATATTCTTTCTCTACAGAGATCGATTACATGCTTCTTAATTATATAACGATAATAGATGCTGCATACTACGTCGGGAGTAAAAGGGAGGTTGGACCTTGATATGTCTTCCGTTGAATAAGGAATCCTTCTATTCCGACACAAATCGCCAAGGCTTGGGATATGGGTCGGATTTTCGTGAGTATACACGAATACTTCGTGGCCCTGCGATATCAGGATGTCAAGCGCCTTACACCCACACCAATGATACCCGCACAAAATGACTTTCAAGTTAAGAACTCCCTGACTAACTTTGTGATGCCAGAAATTTGCGTTTCCAGCAGTTCAGGCCAACTTGGAAGGTTAATACCCCGCCAGCCGATACCTTCAGCAATCGGGTGGCGTTTAAACTTCTCCGCATACATCGGCATCGTGTGCACCGGGTAAAACACGGGGCGCGTCTCAATCCCTTCTTTCTCCATCGTATCACGCAAGGGATCACGCTTTGCTGCATCATCTACAAGGATGGAACACATCCAATACGAATGCTTGACGTCACCAACTTCCTGGTGAAGCTCGATCGACGAACCTTCAAATCCCTCGGCATACCACTTCGCGATTTGTCTCTTTTTTGCAAGCAATTCGTCGGCCCTCTCCAATTGGGCAAGCCCTATTGCAGCACAGATATTGGTCATTCTATAATTATACCCAACAACGTCAGGCCAATACTGACGTCGCTTGGCAAGACCCTGTCCCTTGAAATGGACAACTCTATCA
>CAYOYU010000452.1:0-2338 GCA_964408265.1 uncultured Syntrophorhabdaceae bacterium | reverse complement strand
TGGGAAATGTTTCTGGGCATTGCGCTTCTCATCATCGTTTTCCGGTTCAGGACAGGCATCTGGGGATATGTGGCAGGGAAACTGAAGGTACGGATAGAAGCGTAAGAGGGACGACAGGACATTGGGCAGGAATGCAGACAGCACCACGAAAGAGTCGTGACAGAATTATTGGCGTAGAAGGGAGGTCGCAATGATAAATACCATCGCATACGGACTGACAATAGGGGGAATCCTCTATATCATCAGTATCGGGCTTTCCCTCACCTTCGGAACCATGAGGATCGTCAACTTCGCCCACGGGTTGGTCTACACCATAGGCGCCTACCTCCTCGTCACAATGCTCCCCATAGCACGGAACAATTTCGTCGTCGGTGCCCTCATAGCCGTGGTCGCCGTCATACCAATAAGCTACGTCATCGAACGCTTCGTCATTCGGAAGCTCTACGGCGTATCCATCGATTATGCCATCATCGCCACCTACGCCGTGGTTCTCATCGGCGTGGACCTCATAAAGTGGATCTGGGGCGCCGCCCCGATCCCGCTCTCCGACCCCGTGGGCGTCGACGTGACGCTCGGCGCAGTCACCCTGCCCCTCTACAGGATGATCATCATCATTCTGGCCCTTGTGCTCTTCGGCGCCCTCTCCGTCTTCTTCAAGAAGACCATGGTGGGAAAGATCGTCGTGGCAGCCCTGGAGGATAAGGATGCCGTCAGAAGTCTCGGCATCAACGTGGACAAGTATTTTGCCATCGTCTTCGTCATCGGAAGTTGTCTGGCGGCGCTGGGCGGCGTGCTCTACGCGCCCATCACTTCCGTTCACCCTTACATGGGCATGATGGTTCTCCTCATTGCCTTTGCCGTTGTCCTCGTGGGGGGCCTAGGAAACATCAGGGGCACTTTCGTGTCAGCCTTCGTCCTTGGCCTCGTAATGGCCATCACCGGCAGGTACTGGGGACCTGCAGCCGAGACCATGGTCTTCGTGGTAATGGGTATAGTGCTCATATTCAAACCCATAGAGGTGTAGTTCACAGCCTGCAGGTGGGATTAATGCCGACAAGAAAGACTGATCCGAAGAAGACCGTCCTAGAGATATTCAAGGCCGGCCTCGATGCCGTCGATCCATACAGGGCGGTGGCTGCCAGGACAGAACAGATCCTTTCCATCTACCAGGAAGAGGCAAAAGAAAGACTGCAGATCCTCGCCTTCGGCAAGGCTGCCTTTCCCATGACAAGAGCCGTCGTCCATGCCCTTCCCCGCCTCGTCACCGGGGGAATCGTCATCACCAAGTACGGCCATATTGGCCAAGAGGTACTGCCCGACTGCATCAAGGTCTTTGAAGCGGGCCATCCCCTGCCTGATGAAAACGGCGTCAGGGCAACCAAGGCGGCCATAGCATCGCTACGGGGGGCCGATGAAAAGAGCCTGCTCCTCTGCCTTATCTCCGGCGGCGGATCCGCATTGCTTGTGGCGCCCTACGGGCCGACCACCCTCACTGAAAAACAGGAGACTACGCGCCTTCTCCTGCGGGCCGGGGCCGACATCGGAGAAATGAACACGGTGAGAAAACATATCTCCGCCGTAAAGGGCGGCCGCCTTGCAGAACTTGTCTACCCCGCCCGGGTTCTTTCCCTCATCCTCTCCGATGTGATCGGAGACCGGCTCGACGTGATCGCATCCGGTCCCACTGCGCCCGACAGGAGCACCTATGCGGACGCGATGAGCGTCATCGAGAAGTACGGTCTCGCCGGAGAATTACCCGCCACGGTCCTCGATACCCTCATAGCCGGCTCGACGGGCATGATTCCGGAGACGCCGAAGGAGGGGAACCCCATATTCGAAAGGGTCCGGAACCTTATCATCGGCAGCAACAAAGCAGCGGCGGAAGCGGCACGGGTAAAAGCAATGGGCTTTGGCTTTGAGGCGCAGGTCATGGCAACTGACCTTCAGGGAGAGGCTAAAGATGCGGCCCGGATGCTCGCCGAAAAAGCCCTGGAAGTGAGCCGGAACCTCGCGGCGGAACGAAAAGTTTGCCTTATCTGGGGCGGCGAGACAACAGTCACCGTGAAGGGGACAGGCAAGGGAGGGCGGAACACAGAACTGGCCCTCGCCTTTGCCATAGCCATTGCCGGTGTACCGGGGATAACGCTCCTATCGGCAGGTACCGACGGTACCGACGGTCCCACCGACGCAGCAGGCGCCGTCGTTGACGGCAGAACCATCGAGGCGGCCCGGGAAAAGGGGCTTGACCCGCAGGCCTACCTCAGCAACAATGATTCCTACTCTTTCTTCAAGGCCATCGATGCTCTTTTCATAAACGGGCCCACCGGAACCAACGTCA
>CAYOYU010000451.1:0-2342 GCA_964408265.1 uncultured Syntrophorhabdaceae bacterium | reverse complement strand
ACGCTCATAAAATTTGTCAAGAATTCCAGTCTCATCTAAATTAATCACGCCATGCCAATATAAAACCATTAGGTGATCTGTAAGCCTATCATGAGATCCGTCAGTCCTAGCATTATCAAGAGAATTAACTTCATACAAGAACTCATCTTTGAAAACATCAAAAACAGCTTGGTTAAGTCGACAATAGTTTAAGAAATTGTTCCATGTCGCCTCCCTGTATGCACTTAGGCTTGCATTCCTGGGCAAGAGTTTATCAACGGAAGTTCCCCCGTAAAAATTGCTGAAAGTGCGATAAATAAAGGAGCTTCTCGTTTTTGGCTAAAAATGTAGGCATGTAAATGATAGGTTTTATGCTTGACTCGCGTCTTCTATTGCTGTATAATGTAAACATGTATATCGCTACAGTCAAGAACAGAAACTCCAAACCCGCCATTCTCCTCAGGGAAAGTTATCGGGAAGATGGCAAGATCAAGACGCGGACTCTTGCGAATCTCACCCGTTGGCCAAAGGATCGGCTCGACGGTCTTAGACAGTTTCTTCGGGGTGAACTGGTACAGTGCCCGCAGAGGTTGGTCCTGGGCAGGGCGGCAGGCGCTCTGTTTGCTTTGCGGGAGATTTGCGGTGATATGGGACTGCCGGATATTTTGGGAAAGGACCGCCAGGGGAAGCTGGCTCTTTTTCTCGTCCTTGCCAGACTGGTGATCCAGGGGAGCCGGTTGGGCGCCTGCCGGTGGGCGAGGGAAGAAGCCGTGGAAGAGGTGATGGGTCTTTCCTCTTTCGATGAGGATGATCTGTACAAGACCTTGGATTGGCTGGCAGAGGAGCAGGAAAAGATTGAACTGAAACTGTTCAGAAAGCGATGCGCTCAGGGAGTGCCATCGCTTTTTCTGTATGATGTCACCAGTACCTATCTGGAAGGGGAAGAGAACGAACTGGCCGAATATGGCTATAACCGGGACAAAAAACGAGGGAAGATGCAGATCGTGATTGGCCTTTTGACCGATCATGCCGGAGATCCGGTAGCGGTCCGGGTCTTTGAGGGGAATACCTCGGACACTGAGACCGTTGAAGAGCAGGTCCGTATCCTTGCAGAGAAGTTTGGCGTTAAGGAGCTCACCCTGGTGGGTGACCGGGGGATGATTAAAGGACCTCGGATTGAAAACCTTCCCGAAGGGTTCCGGTATATCAGCGCCCTCACCAAGCCTCAGATCCGGTCCCTGATGAGTCAGGGAATCTTGCAGCATAGTCTGTTCGACAGCCAGGTGTGCGAGGTGATCCAGCAGGAGGTTCGCTATGTCCTGAGAAGGAATCCCGTCCGTGCCAGGGAGATGGCCCGAAGCCGGGAGGGCCGTCTGGAGACCTTGGTCAGGTTTGCGGCATCGGCAACGGAATATCTGGCAGCACATCCCAAAGGGAAGGTTCAGACTCAGGAAAATAACTGCAAGGCTAAACTCACCCGGTTGAAACTGGGTGGCTGGTCGAAGGTCGTGACCGAAGGAAGAACCTTAAGAATCGAGATCAATGAAGAAGAGATGGAAGAAGAATCGCTTCTGGACGGGTGTTATGTCATTCACAGCGACGTTCCGGTCACGTCCGCCGATGCAAGAACCCTTCATGATCGGTACAAGGATCTGGCGCGAGTGGAAAGGGATTTCAGGAAACTAAAGACCGAATCCCTGGAGATCAGGCCTGTTCATGTCAGGAAAGAGAGCAGGACCAGGGGGCATGTTTTTGTCGCCATGCTGGCTCTTCTGGTCCAGAGAAGAATGGAAGCGGCGCTATCGCAGTTCTTCGGGAGCGAAGAATGTCCGGCGGTCGCTGAAGTGCTCAGAAACCTGGAGAGAATCTGTCTTGTTGAGCAACACTATGACTCAGTAGTCATAGAGACGCTGATCGAACCCTCCAGGGTACAGGCAGAGTATCTGAAAGCCTTGGGTGTAACTCTGCCCAAGAAATTGGTCAAAAAAAAGAGGTGATGCGCATGTAAATTAACTGTCGAAAATCATCAGACCTTAGCAAAATTTCTGGATTTCAGCATAGGTGGACTATTCGGTTTTTAGGGGAACTTCCGTTATCAATGTTGGCTTGTGTCCAGGCTAAATCCAGCCAGGCTAGGCTTTGTAACCAACGCCCGTATACGCTGCGTATCGCCAAAGAAGGCTCGTTTTGAATATTTAGATGTTCATCCAATACCTTCTGAACTTCTGGCATGTCGGTAAAGCTCCTCATTGAGTCCTTCCCTGCTTCTGTTTCATCCAGCCCTTTTCTTCGCCAACGGGCATAGCAAAAACCAGCCTCCATTGCCACACCCCTGACAGAATTGACGGCGACGTGACCATAGC
>CAYOYU010000450.1:0-2344 GCA_964408265.1 uncultured Syntrophorhabdaceae bacterium | reverse complement strand
CCCGATAAATTGAAGGACGTGATCGGCGTGATCAAAGCCCCTACGTTGCAGCCGAAGGACATGGTGGCGCCGATCCCCATCATGGTACCTCCGATCACGGCCTTGACCATCTCCAGGACGGGTGGAATACGAAAGGCAAACTGCTGTGCCATGAGCGCAGCGGCAAAGGACCCAAGAAGAAGCCCCATGACCATCAGAGAAGTGGAGTGGCGCAACGGAGATTCCGGAGGGGTGTCAATCCCCAGAGGTTTGGCAAGACCGATGAAGTAGTTAAGCCAACCCCCCCGGTTTGCAAGGCCGCCTTGCACCCCCCACCGCGTTCCCCAAGCAAATACCAAAACGATCAGAAACCCCAGAAGAATGCCTCCAATCGTGGCCGGCCATTCTTCCACAAATACCTGCTCATAATGACTCTTCAATGCATTTGTCCACCCCATTGCACCCTCCTGATAATTAGGCTTCCACCAAATATTCTTGCCTATCCTGATGCCCTGGTCTAAACCGAGCACTTAACCCTGTGAAGTGACTCCTTGCCTTCTGATAAGGCATCTCCTTATCAAAGCATGGGGCCCATCCACAACGAGTGAGATTATTGCATAATTAATATTGCCTTGTCCAGAAAAAATAAGGCATTGATTGTCCAAGGGGTCGGCTTTGGGATCATCGAACCCGGCCCAGCCTAAATCTGTGGCTTCAGGTGAATGTCGTGACATGCGTGGCAACTGTTCGCGTCCTGGGCTTTCGGATTCTGCTTGCACTTACTGCCGTAAATCTGCGGGAGATAAAACTCCTTGCCTGTCTCCTTTCCGATCAGGTAGATCCGTCCCTCCTTGATCCGGATGTGAGGGAAAATCTCCCCCTGGTCGGAAAACAGGGCATCCTCTCCCGCTTTCCGGGAATAGATCCTCATGATTCGCTGGACTTTGGGAGACTCTTGCCCGGTCAGCTTTCGAATATCGGGAGGTCTTTCCAAAGTGCCGTGGCAGGTGTAACAGCGAATCCTTTGCTGGGCAATCTTATCATGATACAGGAAGCCGTCTCCCATGACCTCCTGAACCGTATGACAGTCGATACAGTCGAGCTTGTACTCACAGAGAGTGAAGAGGGTCATGGGATTGTAATAATCCCGAAGCCGATGTTCGTCCGCGGAAAGACCTTGGGCAGGCTTCTCGTCCGGATCCTTTCTTGCGACAAAGCCCATGTTAATCAGCGAATGGGCCCAGCGGTTGTGGCAATGGTCGCACTGGGAGTAAGGAATCTTGAGCGTCAATCGATGAAAAGAGCCGTGGCCCGGTTCATCCCTGGGGATCTTGGGGTCGTCCCCCCGATAGTAGGCGGATCCATCGTAGAGGTAATGGCAGGATGCGCAACCCGACGCCCGAGAGAGATGGATTTCCTCTCTTCCTTTGCTCCAAAGATGGCACTGATTCACACAATTCCGGTGCAGTGGTGTATCCACCCGGTGTTCGGAGAAAGTGAACAGCGCGCCGGTGGCATCGGTCCTGATCACACGCCCTTGATCATCTGCCGGAAGGTCCTCCTTCCGGGTATAAGGGAGGGGGAGCAATGCAGCAGTCGTCTTGTCTTCGTCCTTGGGTTCTCTTCCCTGGATGGCCGCCACGCCATACAAGGCCCTCAGACTCTTCTGTGCCCCGAATGCAAAACGTGGATGGGCGATCTCGCCGGCCTTTGTGGCCATGATGGTCGTCTGGGTCCGATAGATGTGATCTCTCTCCTCGGCAGGATCCCCGGTGTGACAGGCCGTCCCATCGGGCATGGCGCTTCCGCAGCCTTGATCTACCACTCTGAAATCCGATGGGTTTCTTCCGCCGATCAGCCCGCTGTGCGCGGCAGGAAGGGCCACTGACAGTGGGTCTCCCCCGTGACAGATCGTACACCCAAAGGTATCCAGGGGATGGGAATCGCTGATCTGCTCGATCCCGATATGGCAGGTGATGCACCTCTCCCTGCTGCCGTTCTTGAGCGTGACTTCTTGCAGGCCTGGAAGGCTTTCTCTGAGCCATCGAATCTGCGCAAGGACCTCCTCTTTCTGATCCGGGGCCTGCTCAGCCTGGACTTTCACCCTAAGTTGTTCGAGCTTTTTTGCCTGATAGATCCGCTGATAGGTCTTGTAAGGCTTGTTGTTTTCACTCGCAATGGCCCAAAGCACGGTGAGCAGATAGAGAAACAGCAGCACAAAGACGACTTCTCGATAATTTTTCATAGGACTACCGGAGGAAGTGCATGGCGCTCAAAAAAGCAATCCCGGCAAGCGCCGCCGCCAAGACGACCCGCGGCAAGAGCCGCTTCCTCAATGCATGGTTCCCGTCCTCGACGCCGCCCG
>CAYOYU010000449.1:516-2354 GCA_964408265.1 uncultured Syntrophorhabdaceae bacterium | reverse complement strand
TTGCTTTTCTGGTCGGTGGCGACCGTATCCCATGCGTTCACGATGCTCCCGCGGTTCAGGGACTTCGGCGTTTGTTCCCCGCTCGGAGTCAGTTGCGCTGTTCCTTGCGTTGCCTTCACTGACGCTGCGATGCTCTCAATCTGCGCATAAGCCGGGTGAACCAACATGAAGGCCAGTATCAAACCCAAAACCATTATGCTTGCCGTACGATTCATTGTTGCCCTCCCTGGAACGAGGAAAGTACGATCGGGAGCTTCCGGTGGTTCACTATGCGCATTTTTTTGAAATGAATCCGTGTTTCTCTAAGTGGTTCTCCCTGTGCCCCATAATACTGCGCACTCATTCTCGGGTACGCTCACTTGCTCTTTCCAGTTCGTGAGCACTTACCCGACACCGCTGCTTCTGAGCAATTATGTCGCCCTAAGAAGGTGTCTTCGTCCTTTCCTTGTTTTCTATAACCCATAGCCGTAAGGCTCCAAACTTTCTTCGTTAGTAAAAATATGCACATGGAAAAAAGCCGAGTCAAATTCACGAGCCATAGCCTCTCCCTGCTCGCGGTTGTTGCCCATCCCGGATTTCGTGAATAAATAAGCTTCAGACAACTACGGAGGGAAACCATGAAATTGTTTGCTTCACGACTGTCCTCACGATTGAGATCTTCTTCTTTTGGATTGCCGCGCAGGACTGTATGGTGGATTGCGTTTGCCTGCGCTGCTCTTGGTATACTGAGCGGCCTGAACCTCGTGGTTGTGCCGGCATTGATGGGATACGTCTATTGGATTGTCCTCGGGGGGCTAATCTTGCTCTTGCTCGCGACAAGATAAAATGGGCAAGAAGATATCATTAATTTCGATGAGGTTCGCGAATTGAACCCTGAGAGGCCTACCTTGGTTTTGTGTCGTGCAATATGTCCGCTACCTTCAGGAATAAATCCGAATCGCGGACGACCCCCACCGGCTCATCGCCCTCGTAAACTGGCAACACACTCACTTTGTTTTCGAAGAGAACCATGAGAGCTTCCAAAACATCCGCGTCTGCGTCTATCCTTCCTCTGACCTTCAGCATGACGTCACCCGCCCGCTTGTCCGCATTCTTCGCAATTCTTTCTCTGAGGCCATGTTCTGCTTGATCTGAAGGCCCGGATCTTGAAACAGCGCCGAGTGAATCCCATAATGCATGCGCTTTTGCTGAAAAACTACCGGCGATCTCGGGAATCAATACTCCTATAATGCGCCTAAAATCCAAAATGCCCACTATTTTGCGATCTTTGTCCATTACGAGAATGGTTCGAAACCCTGCTTCCGTGCATTTACCTTCCCACTTCGCAATAGAGCTTTCTCAGAGCCGGTATGACTTCTTTCAGCGGCGTGTCCACCGAGGCGATGGCAGCGTCGTCAAGGGGAATCATTATCTCGCTTATTTTCTGAGTTATTCCCATGAATAGATCCTTTCGCGCGGAGTGTCGTATTCTCGGGGCATTCTCCCGAGTTCTTACGGGGGTTCGGCGAAGGCTACGAACGGCCTGCCATCAGAGCCCCAGGCTGTTGGAGCCTTTCCCAATTCCGGATTACCCCAAGCGCCTCTTCCGGATGCTTCACCGCAGATAAGCTTTGCATCAATTGCCTGTTTTGAGCGGCTCGGCTCACCAAGGCCAGGACCTGGACTTGCGCTGCAGGGATGTCCGCGGGGGCAAGGATGAGAAACACAAGCTCAATGGGCTTGGTCGCGGAATCATCGATCACACCCTGTCGGGTTAAACCCAAGGCCACGACAGGTGTGGAAATGCCTTGGATGCGAGCATGCGGGAATGCTACCCCCTCGTTAAAGAAGGTTGATCC
>CAYOYU010000449.1:0-506 GCA_964408265.1 uncultured Syntrophorhabdaceae bacterium | reverse complement strand
GTGAAGAATCTCGTCAGCGTCACATGCTTCGACGTCCTTCTGGGCCACCTCCACCAATGCCCTCAAAATGAGATCTTTCTCCACTGGCTGGTCCCAAATGAGAATTCGGCGACTGGACAACAAACCGCTCAGAGATATTTCTCCGGGAATAACCGAAGGCTCGATCACAATCGGCTTCTCGCTTTCGGGGTATTCCGCGTCAGTTTTTGCCTCCGGGGTTTCGTCTTTGCGAGTATCGAGAACGACGAGAGTTATTCCCCTCGATCTCTTGATGAGCCTTTCCACCGTGCTCTTTTTTCCCAGAAGTCTCTTCCAGGCCGGAATCTCACCCGGATGACCGAGGACAATGTGGCCCACCCGGTATTCTCGTGCAAAGCGGAGGATTGTGTCTGCAACGTCCTCTCCTTTGTAAGTGAAAACCATCGCGCCCAACTGTTTTGCAAGGGTCAGGGTGCTGGATAGTACCCGCTGGGTGGAGGCGTCGATAATCGTGGGCTCCTCCGACG
>CAYOYU010000448.1:1682-2361 GCA_964408265.1 uncultured Syntrophorhabdaceae bacterium | reverse complement strand
CATCTCCAGCAATGCGGATAGGAGTGCCGCACCGTCCCTTCCAGAATCAGCCGGCCCTTATTCTTCAAAAGTTCGACGATTTTCGGGTTGGCCTGAAACACGGACTCTCCCGAGAACGGTCCCGTTTCCTGAGTGAACCGCCCCCGGTCATCCACCGGCGTATAGATCGGGAGCTCGTAGGCAAGGCCGATATGATAATCGTCCTCGCCGTGACCCGGCGCCGTGTGAACGCACCCGGTCCCCTGTTCCAGGGTCACATGTTCCCCGAGAATGATCAAAGAGTCCCTCTCTTCAAAGGGATGACGAGCGCGCAGGCCCTCCAGTTCTTTGCCTTTCATGGTTTGGATCACGGAGTAGGAATCGATGCCGAAGGCCCGCATGCAGTTCTCCAGGAGGTCTTTGGCCAGGATCAGCACCTCATCCTTCGATTCCACGGCCACATAGCTGAAATCCGGGTGCAGGGCCACGGCCAGATTGGCAGGAAGGGTCCAAGGAGTCGTTGTCCAGATCACCACGGAAGTCTTCTTCCCTGAAAGGGCGGGCAGTCTCTCGGCGATTCCGGCTTCCATGGAAAATCGGACAAAAATGGAAGGCGATTCCTCATCCGCGTACTCAACCTCGGCCTCGGCCAACGCGGTCCGACAGGAAGCGCACCAGTGAATCGGCTTCTTCCCTTTGT
>CAYOYU010000448.1:0-1672 GCA_964408265.1 uncultured Syntrophorhabdaceae bacterium | reverse complement strand
AACGCCAAGGCATATTCTCTGCAATTCCGACGGAACTCCACCAACGACAAGTCCCGCTTCCTGGAGCCGAGTTTCTTGTCTACCTGCAGCTCTATGGGCAGACCATGACAATCCCAGCCGGGTACGTACTTGGAACAAAAACCCTTCATGTTCTTATACTTGACGATGATATCCTTCAGAATCTTGTTGAGCGCATGTCCGATGTGAATGTTGCCGTTGGCATAAGGCGGGCCATCGTGAAGCGTATAGACGGGCTTGCCCTGGTTCTTTGCAACCGTTTTCTGCCAAAGCTCCATCTCCTCCCAACGCTTCAGCGTTTCCGGCTCTCGTTTAGAGAGATCCGCCTTCATGGGGAAGGGAGTTGAAGGAAGATTCAACGTATTTTTGTAGTCCATCATGTACGCGCCTGCTTCCGATCCTGTCCCATACAATGCGCCATAAACGCTCAAAAAGAAATATGAAAATGGATATTAACAATGCACCAAATTCATGTCAAGGAAAAAGCCGGTTTCCAATATGTGTGGACCTGCGACATAGAACTGGCGGAAATCATGCTTATCCGCTTGAGTTAGTCTCAGACTTAGCCTATCATGGGCAAGAGGGAGGTGTGATAATAGTCTATGGTTGGACCCGCTCGTCTTTCCGATTTTCTGGGTCTCACTCGAAGTACCGCAGGCGTGCTCTTCTTGGTGATCCTGGTGGGGATGGGCGAGCATATGGCCGAGCGCTTCCTCCCCATCTATCTCCTGGCCCTGGGCGGCGGCGCCCTCTCCATCGGGCTTCTCAATGGCATGGACAACCTTTTGTCCGCACTCTATTCCTTTCCCGGAGGGTATCTCTCCGACCGCATAGGAACCACACGGGCCCTGCCCGTCTTCAACCCCGTGGCCATGGCCGGCTTCGCCCTGGTGATCCTGATCCCGGCCTGGCAGGCCGTGCTTGCCGGGTCCGTCCTGTTCCTCTCGTGGAGCGCAATTTCTCTCCCGGCAACCATGGGCCTGATCGCCAGGGTGCTCCCTGTGAACAAACGGACCATGGGCATAACCATGCATTCCCTGGTCAGAAGGATTCCCATGGCCTTGGGACCGATCCTCAGCGGTCTTTGCATCGGGGTTTGGGGAGAACGCGACGGTGTTCGTGCGGCCTTTGGCGCGGCGTTGATCCTCTCGGTTCTCGCAGCGGTGATGCAACAGCAGCTGATCGAGGACGACGCTCCCGGCCGGACAAGAAGCGCAGGAGGGAATCGCGCGGAGAAGAATCCGCTGAGGCTCTTCTCCAAGATGTCTCCGTCCCTTCGGCGTTTGCTGGTCTCGGACATTTTGGTTCGGTTCTGCGAGCAGATCCCCTATGCTTTTGTGGTGGTCTGGTCTATGAAGGCGATTGCCGAGCCTGTGAGCGCGTTCGAGTTCGGGATCTTGACCGGCATTGAGATGGCCACGGCCGTGCTCGTCTATATTCCCGTGGCCTACCTGGCGGACAGGAGCGCCAAAAAGCCCTTTGTACTGATCACCTTTGGATTTTTCACTCTCTTCCCGCTGGTCCTCTATTTCTCACGGTCCTTTGAGTGGCTGGTCGCGGCCTTTATCCTGAGAGGCCTCAAGGAATTCGGAGAGCCCACGCGCAAGGCCCTGATCATGGACCTCGCTCCCGAGGATTGCAAGGCCGGGATGTT